>NZ_JABWRY020000001.1:317678-635357 GCF_014269205.2 Pseudomonas kermanshahensis | reverse complement strand
GTCGTCATGCTGGCAAATCAAGCCATCGCGAATGACGAAACGTGCCTGGATAGCGTTGACCACAGTACGGCCGGTCTGGCTGAACAGGTAGGTCGCGACCCAGTGCGCACTGCCACCGCGTTCGTCCGCACGGACGTTGCCGAAGGTGAGGGTGAAGTCCTTGGCGCGGGTGGTGAGCATCCGCCACATGTCGCCTGCATCCTTGCCGCGCAGGGTACCGAAGACCGGGTCGCTGAAGACGATATCGTCGCTGTAACAGGCCACCATGGCCTCGGCATCCAGCCGCTGGAAGGCCTGGTAGAAGCGGGTGATCAGGTCGCGGTTGGCGTCGCTCATGGTGCAGGTCCATCCTGGGATCGAAAGGTGCACGATAATCTGCTCGATGCGCTTACGCCAGTGCCGGCCCATTCGCGGGACAAGCCCGCTCCCACAGGAGCCCGCAGCACTGAAAGCACTCCCATCCTGTGGGAGCGGGCTTGTCCCGCGAATGGCCCGGCACTGGCACAATCGGTCTCAGACTTTTTCGCTGGTCACCTGCACATGCAACGCCCGCCCAGCCCCAAGCCCGAAAACAATGGCACCCAGGCCTAGCACGGCAAAGATCCACCCCAGTGCCGCCCAGCCACCGGTCAGGTCATGCACCAACCCCACCGCAAACGGCCCCATCGACGCCAGTGTGTAACCCACCCCTTGCGCCATGCTCGACAGGTTCGCCGCCACATGGGCGTCTTTGGAGCGCAGCACGATCAACGTCAACGCCAGGGCAAACGTCCCACCCAGCCCCAGGCCCAGCAGCACCGCCCACCCCCACAGCCCGGAAATAGGCGCATACAGACAGCCAAACAGCCCGGCCAGGGTCACCAGCATGACAATCACGATGGCCAAGCGCTGGTCCTTGCCGCGCGTGGCCAGCCAGGGCGCACTGAGCGAGCTGATCAATTGCACGATCACCGAGCCCGACAGCACCAGCCCCGCCTCGGTTGGGCTCAGACCACGACCCATCAGAATCGAAGGCAACCAACCGAAGACGATATAGGCCAGCGACGATTGCAGGCCCATGTACAAGGTCACCTGCCAGGCCAGTGGGTCCCGCCACAGGCCACGCACTCGATAGGCAACCTTGTGCAGGCCATGCCCCTGGCGCGCCTGCGGCAGCCAGATCAACATGGCCAACAGTGCCGGCACGGCCCAGAAGCCCAGCCCCAGCGCCCAGTTGCCTTCATAGTGCTGGGCCAGAGGCACCGTGGCGCCGGCCGCCATGGCCGCCCCCAGGCACAGCGCCATGGTGTAGACCCCGGTCAAGGTGCCGGCATGCTGTGGGAAGTCGCGCTTGACGATGCCCGGCAACAGCACGCCGATAATGCCAATGCTGGCGCCGGCCATGAGACTGCCCAAGAACACCCCCGCCACACCAAAGGCACTGCGCACCACAATGCCCAAGGTCAAGGTCAGGAGAATGCCGAGGATCACCCGTTCACTGCCAAAACGCCGCGCCAGCACCGGCGCCAGTGGCGCGAACAGGCCCAGGCACAGTACCGGCAAGGTGGTCAGCAAGCCAGCCTGCGAGGCGCTCAAACCCAGGCCTTCGGACACCAGGCCCAGCACCGGCGCCATGCTCGACAAGGCCGGCCGCAGGTTCAGCGCCACCAATACCAGGCCCAGCAGCAACAGCCAGGGCCGGCGCAGCAGCACAGGCTGTTGCTGCACCTGCTCGTCATCGGCTTCGGCGTCGATCAGCAGTTCGTCGAGTTCCCGCTCGCCGGGCGGGTTGCTACGGGTCATTGATTCAGCCATTGGCTTCTCGTGGTCAGGATTCGATGAGGGTCCGGCTCAGGCGCTTGGCCCGCTCCGAATCACGTTGCTCGATGGCGTCGAGGATTTCCCCGTGCAGATCGAACGTGGACTGGCAGCGCGGAACAGTGGTCATGTTGTGCTGCAGCGCAGCGGCCACCACGCCGGAAAAGTACCGGTACAACTCACTCAATGCCGGGTTGTGGGCGGCGTCCACCAAGCGCTGGTGAAACACCAGGTCGCAGCTCACATACGCATCGATGTCACCGTGAAAATGCCCGGCGCTGCCCGCAAGGGCTTCACGCAACCCGTGCAGGTCGGCGTCGGTACGGCGCAGCGCTGCCAGGCCGATGGCCTCGGCTTCGAGGATATGGCGCGTCTCCCGCGCCTGCTCGGGGGTGCAGCGGGACATCGCCTGCACCGCCATCAACGGGTCCTGGGCCGTGCGCAGGTAACTGCCATCGCCCTGCCGTATTTCCACCAGGCCGCTGAACGCCAGCACGCGCATGGCCTCACGCACGGTATTGCGGCTGATGCCCAATTCCTGGGCCAGCTCCGGCTCGGTCGGCAGGCGCTGCCCTACCTGCCAGTCGCCGTTGAGGATGCGCTCGCGCATGCGCTCCACGGCAAGTTCGACCAGGGAACGCTTGGTCAACTCTACGCTCATTACATTCAACCAATCATCCGATGAATTACTGCAGCCTAATGGAAAGCCCTCTGAACAGCAAACCACCTGGTATTTCTGCCAGTTGTGAGCGGCACGCTTTATTGCAACGCTCGCTCTACCGTTCCCGGATGCCCCTTCATGCGATTATCAGCCCTGCTTCTGATGACACTGACGCTGCTGGCAGCTTGCGAGCCGGCGCAGCATGCGCGGCAACCGAAAACCCTGATCATCGGCATCGAAGGCGTGCAACTCGATCGTTACGAAGCCTTGGGCGACGCCAGCAATCTGCAGCAACGCCTGTATTACGGCAGCGCTTACACCGGCGGCATCACTGGCAAGGCCAGCGAGCAGCCAACGCTCAGCGGCCCTGGCTGGGTCACCCTGCTCACCGGGGTCTGGAGCAACAAGCATGGCGTTAACTCGAATGCCGAGTCGCTGCGGGTCGCCCCGGCCTTCCCTAGCCTGTTCAAACGGCTGCGCCAGGCGCTGCCCACCGCCTACCTGTCCAGTGTGGTGAACTGGTCGCCGATCAACACCGCGTTCCTGCTCGAGGACGCCCACGGCAACGACGTACGCGAAAGTGGCTTATCCGACGAAAACGTCATCGCGCGGGCGCTGCAGATACTGGAGACCACGCCCGCCGACTTCACCTTCATCCAGTTGGGCGAACCTGATGCAGCCGGCCACAACGGTGGCTTCGACAACCGCTACCAGCAGGCACTGCGAAAGGCCGACAACCAAGTGGGGGAACTGCTGGACGCGGTCGACCTACGCAGCCGCCGCCATCTGCGTGAAGACTGGCTGGTGATTGTCAGCACGGACCATGGCCGCGACTATTGGGGCAAAGGCCATGGCGGCGTCACAGAACAGGAAAAGACCATCTTCATCGCCAGCAATAAACCGCTGAACAAAGAACTGACTCAGCCCAGCATTCCGAAAGAAAAACCAGGGCCAAACAACCTGTACCGTCTGCCTGCGCAGACCTCAGTGGCACCCACCGTCCTGCGCCACATGGGGCTGACACTCGAGCCGCAATGGCTACTCGACGGCACACCCCTGCTGGGTAACACGGGCGCTCGCAAAGCAAGGGCCGATGAAGCCAATGCCCGCCTGCGCTGGCACAGTACCGCCAAGGGCTACGTGACCATCCTCAAGAACGGGCATGTGGTTGCACAAGTACCGGCTGGGGCCGAGCAGTGGACCGACCCGGACGGTATGGATGACGTCAACGACTATGTGCTGCTACTCGATGGCACCCCGGCCGCCGTACGCAACAGGCCGGCCGGCATGCCGTACAGCATCGAGGAAATCGCCTATTGAGAGCCAGGTTCAGCCCTTAAAGCAAAAACCCCGCCTGGCAATCAGTGCCAGGCGGGGTCAGATCGAAGCAGGCGGCTACGTGAGCCCGCCTTTATCAGTTCAGTGCATCGAGCAACGCCTGGTTCATTTCCGGCGTACCGATGGTAATCCGCAGGAACTGGGCAATCCGCGCCTGCTTGAAGTGCCGCACGATCACGCCTTGCTCACGCAAGCGAGCCGCCAACTCGGCCGCATCCTGCTGCGGGTGACGGGCGAAGATGAAGTTGGCCGCCGAGGGCAGTACCTCGAAGCCTTTGGCCGTCAGTTGCTCGACCAGCACTTCACGGCTGTCGATCACCTTGCGGCAGGTTTCTTCGAAGTAGGCACGGTCTTCGAACGCCACGGCCGCACCGACGATGGCCGCACGGTCCAGCGGGTAGGAGTTGAAGCTGTTCTTGATCCGCTCCAGCGCTTCGATCAGGTCCGGGTGGCCCACTGCCAAGCCAACGCGCAGGCCAGCCAGCGAACGGGACTTGGACAACGTCTGGGTCACCAGCAGGTTGTCGTAGCGGTCTACCAGGCTGATGGCCGTCTCGCCACCAAAGTCGATGTAGGCCTCATCCACCACCACCACAGAATCCGGGTTGCCCTGCAGCAGCTGCTCGACCGCTTGCAGCGGCATCAGGCAGCCGGTCGGCGCATTCGGGTTGGGGAAGATGATCCCGGCATTCGGCTTTTTGTAGTCCTCGACGCGGATCTGGAACTGCTCGTCCAGCGCCACTTGCTCGTAGGCAATGCCGTACAGGCCGCAGTACACCGGATAGAAGCTGTAGCTGATGTCCGGGAACAGCAGCGGTGCATCGTGCTGGAACAGGCCGTGGAAGATGTGCGCCAGCACCTCGTCCGAACCGTTGCCGACAAACACCTGCCCCGGGGTGACGCCGTAGTACTCGGCCACCGCCTGCTTGAGCCGGTCACCGTTCGGGTCCGGGTACAGGCGCAGGTTGTCGTTCAGCTCGCCGCGCATGGCTTCCAGCGCCTTGGGCGACGGGCCATAGGGGTTCTCGTTGGTGTTGAGCTTGACCAGGCGGGCCAGCTTGGGTTGCTCGCCCGGCACGTAAGGCACCAGGTCCTTGACGAAGGGGCTCCAGAATCGACTCATGCTCAGTTCCCCTTCTCTTGGGTCAGGATACGGTATTCGGCGCTGCGGGCGTGGGCGGTCAGCGACTCGCCACGGGCCAGGACCGAAGCGGTGTGGCCCAGCTCGGACGCGCCCTGCTCGGAGCAGAAGATGATCGACGAACGCTTCTGGAAGTCATACACCCCCAGTGGCGACGAAAAACGCGCGGTGCCGGAGGTTGGCAACACGTGGTTGGGGCCTGCGCAGTAGTCACCCAGTGCTTCACTGGTGTGGCGGCCCATGAAGATCGCACCGGCGTGGCGAATCTGCGGCAACCAGGCCTGCGGGTCGGCGACCGACAGCTCCAAGTGCTCAGGGGCGATGCGGTTGGCCACGTCGATGGCCTGCTGCATGTCACGCACCTGGATCAGCGCGCCGCGGCCATTGACCGATTTCTCGATGATCTCGGCGCGTTCCATGGTCGGCAGCAGCTTAGCGATGCTGGCGGCAACGCGGTCGAGAAACTCAGCGTCCGGGCTGACCAGGATGGCCTGGGCGTCTTCGTCGTGCTCGGCCTGGGAGAACAGGTCCATGGCGATCCAGTCCGGGTCGGTCTGGCCGTCACACACCACGAGAATTTCCGACGGGCCGGCGATCATGTCGATGCCAACCTGGCCGAACACGTGGCGCTTGGCGGTGGCGACATAGATGTTGCCCGGGCCGACGATCTTGTCCACCTGCGGCACACTCTCGGTGCCATAGGCCAGCGCGGCGACGGCCTGTGCGCCACCCACGGTGAACACACGGTCGACACCGGCGATGCAGGCAGCGGCCAGTACCAGTTCGTTGACCTCGCCACGCGGGGTCGGCACCACCATGACCACTTCGGTCACACCCGCGACCTTGGCCGGAATGGCGTTCATCAGTACCGAGGACGGGTACGACGCCTTGCCACCCGGTACGTACAGGCCAGCGCGGTCCAGCGGCGTGACCTTCTGGCCCAGCACGGTGCCGTCGGCTTCGGTGTACTGCCAGGAATCCTGCTTTTGCCGCTCGTGGTAGATGCGCACGCGCTCGGCGGCTTTTTCCAGGGCTGCACGCTGGGTGTCGGTAATGCGCGTCAGGGCAAGCTCAAGGCGTTCACGGCCGAGAATCAGGTCATCGATGGACTTAGCATCGACACCATCGAAGCGCTGGGTGAACTCCACCAGCGCCGCGTCGCCGCGCTCACGCACGGCCTTGATGATGTCGAGCACGCGCTGGTTGACCGCGTCATCGGACACACTTTCCCAGCTCAGCAGATGATCCAGATGTCGGGCGAAATCCGGATCAGCGGCGTTGAGACGGGCAATTGCAGTGGACACGGTCATGGCGAGGGCCTCGATTATTAGCGAATGCTCAGGCGCCCTAGGCTACCAGTCCATCCGCGCGGGCACCCGAGAAAAGTGGCTATGACGCGGATAGACGGGCGCGACAGCGGAGGTCGCGCGCAGGAGTCAGCCGCGGTGTCGCGATTCGACGGCCTTGCGCAGGGTGTCGATCAGGCTCTGGATACGGGCGTGCTGCATCTTCATCGATGCTTTGTTGACCACCAGGCGGGAGCTGATCGTGGCGATCATTTCCTGGGGTTCCAGGCCATTGGCGCGCAGGGTGTTGCCAGTGTCGACCACGTCGATGATCTTGTCGGCAAGGTTGATCAGGGGTGCCAGCTCCATCGAGCCATACAGCTTGATGATGTCGACCTGACGGCCCTGCTCGGCGTAATACCGCTTGGCGACGTTGACGAACTTGGTGGCCACGCGCAGACGGCCCTTGGGCTCAGGTGCGCCGACCACGCCAGCGGTCATCAGCTTGCAGCGGGCGATCTGCAGGTCCAACGGCTCGTACAGGCCCTGGCCGCCGTACTCCATCAGCACGTCCTTGCCAGCCACACCGAGGTCGGCAGCGCCATGCTCGACGTAGGTCGGCACGTCAGTGGCACGCACGATCAGCAGGCGCACGTCGTCCTGCGTGGTGGGGATGATCAGTTTACGGCTCTTGTCCGGGTTCTCGGTCGGCACGATACCGGCCTCGGCCAGCAATGGCAGGGTATCGTCGAGAATTCGGCCTTTGGATAGCGCGATGGTCAACATGGGAAACGTCGGTCCTTAAGCGGCTACTGCCGGCCGGGCCTAGGCCCGACCTCATTCAATTCGTGTGTGGGAGCGGGCTAGCCCCCACATCGTGCGCCTGCGGGCTGTTAACCCGGTACGCGGCGGATCTTGGCGCCCAGCATCTGCAGTTTTTCCTCGATGCACTCGTAACCACGGTCGATGTGGTAGATGCGATCGATCAGCGTATCGCCTTCGGCCACCAGCGCCGACAGTACCAGGCTGGCGGAAGCACGCAGGTCGGTGGCCATGACTGGCGCGCCCTTCAGCGTCTTGACGCCGGTGACGATGGCGGTGTTGCCTTCGACTTGGATCTGCGCGCCCATGCGGTGCATTTCGTAGACGTGCATGAAGCGGTTTTCGAAGATCGTCTCGATCACCGCGCCAGTGCCTTCGGCGATGGCGTTGAGCGAGATGAACTGCGCCTGCATGTCGGTCGGGAACGCTGGGTACGGCGCGGTACGCAGGTTGACAGCCTTGGGCCGCTTGCCGTGCATGTCCAGCTCGATCCAGTCTTCACCGGTGGTGATGTCGGCGCCCGCTTCCTTGAGTTTTTCCAATACGGCCTCAAGGATGGTCGGGTCGGTGTCCTTGACCTTGACGCGGCCGCCGGTGACGGCTGCGGCGACCAGGTAGGTACCGGTTTCGATACGGTCGGGCATGACGCGGTAAGTGGCCGAGTGCAGGCGCTCGACGCCTTCGATGGTGATGGTGTCGGTGCCAGCGCCCTGAACATTGCCGCCCATGGCGTTGATGAAGTTGGCCAGGTCGACCACTTCAGGTTCACGGGCAGCGTTTTGCAGCACGCTGCGGCCTTTGGCCAGTGCAGCGGCCATCATGATGTTCTCGGTACCGGTCACGCTGACGGTGTCGAAGAAGAAGTGCGCACCGCGCAGGCCACCCTCAGGTGCCTTGGCCTTGATGTAGCCGGCTTCGACTTCGATCTTCGCACCCATGGCTTCAAGGCCACGGATGTGCAGGTCGACAGGGCGCGAACCGATGGCGCAACCGCCAGGCAGGGCTACTTCAGCCTCGCCGAAACGCGCAACCATCGGGCCCAGCACCAGGATCGAGGCGCGCATGGTCTTGACCAGCTCGTACGGCGCGACCAGCGTCTTGATGGTGCGTGGGTCGATTTCCACGGCCAGCTTTTCGTCGATCACAGGCTCGATGCCCATGCGCCCGAACAGCTCGATCATGGTGGTGATGTCGTGCAGGTGCGGCAGGTTGGCCACGGTGACCGGGCCGTCAGCCAGCAGGGTCGCCGCCAGAATCGGCAATGCCGCGTTCTTCGCGCCCGAAATGCGGATCTCGCCGTCAAGGCGAGCGCCGCCAGTAATAATCAGTTTGTCCATTGGAGTCTCGCCGCCAAGTTGGCTCAGGTGCGCTCAGCCCAGGCTGCGCTGCTGAAAAATTTCATGGTTACCGCATGGATGCTGCCATTGGCGATCCAGGGATTAAGGTGAGCATAGATCGCCTGCTGACGCTTGACCGGGCTCAGGCCAGCCAACTCGTCGCTGATCACGTTCAACTGGAAGTTGCAGCCTTCGCCTTCAACTTCGACCCGGGATCCCGGCAATTTTTCTTCAAGGAAGCTTTTAACTTCTACGGCCTGCATGCTCAACCTCAATCGGCGCCCGATGCGCACGGGTCGGCCATCATACAAAAAAGCCCCTCGCCTGCGAAGCCCACTGAGGGCGTGCGCTGACCGAGGGGCCATCCTTCAGTGCGTTGCCATCAAGTAGCCAGCACTTCATCGAGGTCATAAACCCCGGCAATTTCCCGCATGTCGTCGGGCATACCGCGTACTTCGAAGGCCTTGCCGGCCGCCTGGGCATCGCGAATAAACGCCAGCAGCAGCGACAGGCCGACGCTGGACGATTTCGCCACGGCCGAGCAATCCAGCACCATGTGCGGCTCGCGCGAGGCGTCGATCAATGCCTTGCCTTGCTTGCGCAAGGCCGGGCCGCTGCGATAGTCCAGCACGCCGGTCAAACGCAGTACGCCCGGCTCGGCCATGCTTACGCCAGCCTCACTCATTGCACTGCCTTCTCGGGCGACTTATCGGCGGTTTCCTTGGCCTTGGCCACTTCACCGGCCCAACCGTCGATGGTCTTGTCCAGGTTGTTGCCGTTGCGCTGCATGGCATCGGCGAACTGGTCGCGGAACAGTTTGCCGATGTTGATGCCGTTGACGATGACGTTACGCACCTTCCACTCGCCGGCAATGTTCTCCAGGGTGTACTGCACCGGGTACACGGCGCCGTTGTTGCCGGTCACCTTCATGCCGACGCTGGCACGCTTGCCGTCATCAGCCTTGGCCGGATCAACGACGATACCCTGGTTGTTGTATTCCAGCAGGGCGTTGCCATAGAACTGCATCAGGCTGCGCTTGAAGTTTTCCTGGAAGCGCTGCATCTGCTCAGGCGTGGCCTTGCGCGAATACTTCACGGTCATGATGCTGCGGGAAATGCCGTCAGCGTCCACCACCGGGCCCAGGATGCGGTTGAGCGCATCGTAGAAGGCGTTGGGGTTGGACTTGTACTGATCCTTGTTGGCCTTGAGGTCGCCAAGCAATTCGTTGGTCGTGCCTTGCACCACATCGTGAGGCGTCTGCGCCGCCACGGTCAGCAAAGGGAAGGCCGCCAGCAGGACCAGCAGGCCACGTCGCAGGATCGAAATCATGGAAACTCCTTAATTAGCCGGTTGCGCTTCTTTCGGTTCCTTGCCAACGGAGTTGAGCAGGAACTTGCCAATCAGATCTTCCAGCACCAGTGCCGACTGGGTGTCGTGGATGGTCGCGCCATCCTTGAGCACGTCGTCTTCGCCGCCCACGCTGATGCCGATGTACTTCTCGCCCAGCAACCCGGCGGTCAGGATCGAAGCAGTGGAGTCTGTCGGCAGGTTGTCGACGGTCTTGTCCAGCTGCAACGTCACCCGACCGGTGTAGGAATCACGGTCCAGATCGATGGCGGTGACCTTGCCGATCGTCACACCGGCCATGGTCACTTTAGCTCTGACCGTCAAACCGGCGATATTGTCGAAGTACGCATAAACTTTATAGGTATCGCTGCTCGGGCTGGCCGACAGCCCGCTGACTCGCAGGGCCAGCAGCAGCAGCGCCAGGATCCCGGCCAGGAGGAACAGGCCGACACCGATTTCCAGGGTGCGGTTTTGCATCAGAAATCTCCAAACATCAAGGCGGTCAGAATAAAGTCCAGACCCAGGACAGCCAACGAGGCATAGACCACGGTCTTGGTGGTGGCACGGCTGATCCCTTCTGAGGTGGGCTCACAGTCGTACCCCTGGAATACGGCGATCCAGGTGGTGACGAAGGCGAACACCAGGCTCTTGATCAAGCCGTTCAGCACGTCGTCGGTGAAGGAAACACTGTTCTGCATGTTGGCCCAGAACGAGCCCTCGTAGACGCCCAGCCAATCCACGGCGACCCACGACCCACCCCAGATGCCGACCACGCTGAAGATCAGCGCCAGCAGCGGCAGCGAGATGAAGCCGGCCCACAGGCGTGGCGCAACGATGTACTTGAGCGGGTCGACGCCGATCATTTCCAGGCTCGACAGCTGCTCGGTGGACTTCATGTTGCCAATCTCGGCGGTCAGCGCAGACCCTGCGCGGCCGGCGAACAACAGTGCGGTCACCACCGGCCCAAGCTCACGCAACAGGGTCAGGGCCACCATCTGCCCGACCGCCTGTTCAGAGCCGTACTTGGTCAGGATGCTGTAGCCCTGCAGCGCCAGCACCATGCCGATGAACACACCAGACACAACGATGATCGCCAGCGACAGCACGCCCACCGAGTACAGCTGCTTGGTCAGCAGCTGGAAGCCACCGCCAATACCGCCACGCCCGATCAGCGCATGAAACAGAAACAGACAGGAACGTCCGAGCACGGCCAGCACGTCGATCGCCGAGCGACCGAACAGGCGAACACGTTCGAGTAAGGATTTTCTGCGCATCAACGCGCCCCCAGCAGGTCGGCGCGGTAATCAGGCGCGGGAAAGTGGAAGGGTACCGGGCCATCCGGGTCGCCTTTCATGAACTGGCGAATACGCGGGTTGTCCGAGCCCATCAGCTCGTCAGGCGTGCCCTGCCCCAGCACCTGGCCATCCCCTACCACGTAGATGTAGTCGGCAATGCTGGCGGTTTCGGCCAGGTCGTGGGAAACCACGATGCTGGTGATGCCCAAGGCATCGTTGAGCAGGCGGATCAGGCGCACCAGTACCCCCATGGCGATCGGGTCCTGGCCGACGAACGGTTCGTCGTACATGAGGATCTGCGGGTCCAGGGCGATTGCACGTGCCAGCGCCACCCGGCGCTTCATGCCACCGGACAGTTCGTCAGGCATCAGGTCGATGGCACCGCGCAGGCCGACAGCCTGCAGTTTCATCAACACGATGTCGCGAATCATCTCTTCCGACAGCTGGGTGTGCACGCGTAGCGGGAAGGCCACGTTCTCGAACACATCGAGGTCAGTGAACAGCGCGCCGCTCTGGAACAGCACGCCCATCTGCTTGCGCGCGTCGAACAGGTCGCTGCGCGACAGCGTCGGCAGGTTCTGCCCGGCAACCCATACCTCGCCGCTGGACGGACGCAGTTGCGCACCCATCAGGCGTAGCAATGTGGTCTTGCCGCAACCCGATGGCCCCATGATGCCGGTGACCTTGCCGCGCGGGATGCGTATGTCGACATTGCTGAAAATGCTGCGCGAACCGCGCTTGAAGGTAAGCCCCTTCAACTCGACCGCGTAGGCGCTATCCACACTCATCTAGACTCCTTGCTAGTGCAGCCTCGTCCTAGTGGACGCTTGCCCTCATCGTGAAGGCACACGTGCCCCTGACAGGCCGAATAGCGGCGAACTATAGCACCGCTGACAGGGCGGCCCCAAGGCCATGGAACGTGTCGTTCAGCACAACGACAGACTTCCATGGCATTTGCCGGGCAATCGAAAGGATGAGGCTTTCTTCCATTGCGGCTATAATCGCCGCCTTTTCATCAGGCATTGTTTGACGACATGAGCCAATCCAGTGAGCTGATCCAGTCCGCCCTGCGCACCTTGCGCCTCGAAGTCGAGGCCGTGGAAAGCCTGGCGCCGCGTATCGACGCCAACTTCGTCAAGGCCTGCGAGCTGATTCTGGCCAGCAAGGGCCGGGTCGTGGTGGTCGGCATGGGCAAGTCGGGGCATATCGGCAACAAGATCGCCGCCACCCTGGCCAGCACCGGCACGCCTGCGTTCTTCGTGCACCCGGCCGAAGCCAGCCATGGCGACATGGGCATGATCACCCGGGACGATGTCATCCTGGCCCTGTCCAATTCCGGCAGCACCGCAGAAATCATCACCTTGCTGCCGCTGATCAAGCGTCTCGGCATCCAGCTGATCAGCCTGACCGGCAATGCCGATTCGCCCCTGGCCCAGGCTGCCGAGGTCAACCTCGACGCCCGCGTCACCCAGGAGGCCTGCCCACTGAACCTGGCCCCCACCTCTTCGACCACCGCAGCGCTGGTGCTGGGCGACGCCCTGGCCATCGCCCTGCTCGAAGCCCGTGGCTTCACTGCCGAAGACTTCGCCTTTTCGCACCCCGGTGGCGCCCTTGGCCGCCGCCTGCTGCTCAAGGTCGAGAACGTGATGCACGCAGGCGCCGAACTGCCCCAGGTGGCACGCGGCACCCTGCTCAAGGACGCGCTGCTGGAAATGTCGCGCAAAGGCCTGGGCATGACCGTGATCCTCGAACCGGACGGCAAACTGGCCGGGATCTTCACCGACGGCGACCTGCGCCGCAGCCTGGACCGCAATATCGACATGCACACCACCTTGATCGACCAGGTGATGACCGTGCATGGCAAGACCGCCCGCGCCGAAATGCTGGCCGCCGAGGCCCTGAAAATCATGGAAGACCACAAGATCAACGCGCTGGTGGTGGTCGACCAGGACGACCGCCCGACCGGCGCCCTGAACATGCACGACCTGTTGCGCGCCGGAGTAATGTAAATGACCCAGGATTTGATTCAACGTGGCCAGGCCATCAAGCTTGCCGTGTTCGACGTTGACGGCGTGCTCACCGACGGCCGCCTGTACTTCCTCGAAGACGGCAGCGAGTTCAAGACCTTCAACACCCTCGACGGCCAGGGCATCAAGATGCTCATGGCATCGGGCGTGACCACGGCAATCATCAGCGGGCGCAAAACCCCGGTGGTCGAGCGCCGTGCGAAAAACCTCGGCATCCCGCACCTGTACCAGGGCCGCGAGGACAAATTGGTGGTACTCGACGGCTTGCTCGCCGAACTCGGCCTAAGCTATGAACAAGTCGCCTACCTGGGCGACGACCTGCCTGACCTGCCGGTGATCCGCCGGGTCGGCCTGGGCATGGCGGTGGCCAACGCTGCCCCCTTCGTTCGCCAACATGCGCACGGGGTGACCCAGGCCCGCGGCGGTGAAGGCGCGGCGCGTGAATTTTGTGAACTGATCATGCAGGCCCAGGGCACCCTGGACGCTGCCAACGCACATTACCTTTAAGGCTGCTCATGTTCAGCAAGAAAGCCCGCAATATTGTGCTGCTCGTGGCCATCGGCGCCCTGCTGGCGGCGATCGGCTACTGGAATGTCAGCCCCGAGAGCTTCCTCGACCAGCCCACGGCCCAGGTCGACGAGAGCGCCATCGACTACTACGCGATCAATGCCCACAGCGTGCAGTTCCTGCCCGACGGCAAGTTGCAGTACGAAATGACCGCCGACAAGGTCGAACACCTGACAGCCACCGAGGTCACACTGGTGACCACGCCAGACCTGCACATGTACCGCGGCACCGAGTATCCGTGGCACGTGCAAAGCGTGCGTGCCGAGGTCAACCCGGACGGCACCGAGGTCGAGCTGATCGACCAGGTGCGCATTGCCCGCACCGACGAAAAGAAGCGTGAAACGATTATCACCAGCTCACGCATGACCGTATTCCCGCAGAAGCAATATGCGCAGACCGAGCAAGCCGTTAGAATCGACGGCGCCGGTGGCACGACCACGGGCAAAGGAATGAAAGCGTATTTGAAAGAAGGCAGGATGGACCTGCTCTCTAACGTAAGAGGACAGTATGAGGCTCGTTAAAACCCTCCCCCTTTTGCTCAGCCTGAGCGCAGCACTGGGAAGCGCGAGCGCCTTCGCACTGCCGACCGACCGTGACCAGCCTATCCGCATCCAGGCCGACAACGCGCACCTGGACGACAAGCAAGGCGTGGCCACCTATACCGGTGACGTCATCATCACCCAAGGTTCGATGATGATCAAAGGCAACACCGTGACCATGACCCGCGCCGCCAACGGCGACATCGACGTGGTCACCTCGGTGGGCAACCTGGCCTACTTCGAACAGCAGCAGAGCACCGCCAAGCCGGACAAGATGAAAGGCTGGGCCGTGACCATTCAGTACCAGGCGCAGAAAGACACGGTGATCCTCACCGACCGCGCCAAGGTCGAGAATGAAGGCAACACCACTGAAGGCGAGAAGATCGTCTACAACACCAAGACCCAGGTTGCGACCGCCGGTCGTGGTGGCAACGTGACTCAACCACGTCAGCGCATCGACATGGTGATCCAGCCGAAGAAGAAGGCCGAGTAAATGGCAACCCTCAAAGCCCAGCACCTGGCCAAGAGCTACAAGGGTCGGCAAGTCGTGCGCGACGTCAGCCTGTCGATCGACAGCGGCCAGATCGTCGGCCTGCTCGGCCCCAACGGCGCCGGCAAGACCACCTGCTTCTACATGATCGTCGGCCTGGTCCAGGCTGAGCAAGGGCGCGTGCTGATCGACAACCTCGATGTCAGCCACCAGCCCATGCACGGTCGCGCGCGTGCCGGCATCGGCTACCTGCCGCAGGAAGCTTCCATTTTCCGCAAGCTGTCGGTGGCCGACAACATCATGGCGATCCTCGAGACCCGCAAGGAGCTCGACCGCGACGGCCGCCGCAAGGAGCTGGAAAGCCTGCTGCAGGAGTTCCACATCAGCCACATTCGCGACAACCTCGGCATGAGCCTCTCGGGTGGCGAACGCCGCCGTGTCGAGATCGCACGCGCCCTGGCGACCGCACCGAAGTTCATCCTGCTCGACGAACCCTTCGCGGGCGTCGACCCGATTTCCGTCGGTGACATCAAGCAGATCATCCATCACCTCAAGGCCAAGGGGATCGGCGTACTGATTACCGACCACAACGTGCGTGAGACCTTGGATATCTGCGAAACCGCCTATATCGTCAATGATGGCCGACTGATCGCCGAAGGCGACGCCGAGACCATCCTGGCCAACGAATTGGTCAAAGAGGTTTACCTGGGTCACGAGTTCCGGCTCTGACCCCGGGACGCACCTGGAGCACTGGCAAATCGACCCTGTCGGGGTTTAAGTTGTTACGGTGCTCTAGGCAAACGCTACAATTTAAGGCATAAAACTTGCTTGAATTTGGCGCTCCGGCGCCCTCGTGTAGTGGATGGCGCATGCGCGCCGGCGAACAAGGTATTAAGCCCCTGCCATGAAACCATCGCTCGTCCTAAAAATGGGCCAGCAACTGACGATGACGCCTCAGTTGCAACAGGCCATCCGCCTCCTCCAGCTCTCGACCCTGGACCTCCAACAGGAAATCCAGGAAGCGCTGGAATCGAACCCGATGCTCGAACGTCAGGAAGACGGCGAGGACTTCGACAACAGCGACCCGATGGCCGATAACGCCGAGAACAAACCGGCCGCCGAAGTCCAGGACAACAGCTTCCAGGAAAGCACCAACAGTGCCGAAAACCTGGAAGACGGCGAGTGGAGCGAGCGAATCCCCAACGAGTTGCCCGTCGATACCGCCTGGGAAGACATCTACCAGACCAGCGCCAGCAGCCTGCCGAGCAACGATGACGACGAGTGGGACTTCACCACCCGCACATCGGCCGGCGAAAGCCTGCAAAGCCACCTGCTGTGGCAGTTGAACCTGGCGCCGATGTCCGACACCGATCGCCTGATCGCCGTCACCCTGATCGACAGCATCAATGGCCAGGGCTACCTCGAAGACACCCTCGAAGAGATCTGCGCCGGTTTCGACCCCGAACTGGATATCGAGCTGGATGAGGTCGAAGCGGTCCTGCACCGCATTCAGCAGTTCGAGCCTGCCGGCATCGCCGCACGCAACCTGGGCGAATGCCTGCTACTGCAACTGCGCCAGCTACCGGCCAGCACGCCGTGGATGGCCGAGGCCAAACGCCTGGTCACCGACTTCATCGACCTGCTCGGCAGCCGCGACTACAGCCAGCTGATGCGGCGCATGAAGATCAAGGAAGACGAGCTGCGCCAGGTCATCGAACTGGTGCAAAGCCTCAACCCGCGCCCTGGCTCGCAGATCGAATCGAGCGAGCCCGAGTACGTCGTGCCCGACGTCATCGTGCGCAAGGACAGCGACCGTTGGCTGGTGGAGCTTAACCAGGAAGCCATCCCGCGCCTGCGCGTCAACCCGCAGTACGCAGGCTTTGTCCGCCGCGCCGACACCAGCGCCGACAACACCTTCATGCGCAATCAGCTGCAAGAAGCGCGCTGGTTCATCAAGAGCCTGCAAAGCCGCAACGAAACCCTGATGAAAGTGGCCACGCAGATCGTCGAGCATCAGCGCGGCTTCCTCGACCATGGCGACGAAGCGATGAAGCCGTTGGTCCTGCATGACATCGCCGAAGCCGTCGGGATGCACGAGTCGACCATTTCGCGGGTCACCACGCAAAAATACATGCACACGCCCCGCGGCATCTACGAACTGAAATACTTTTTCTCAAGCCACGTCAGCACCGCCGAAGGCGGAGAATGCTCGTCCACAGCGATCCGCGCGATCATCAAGAAACTGGTTGCGGCGGAAAATCAGAAAAAGCCATTGAGTGACAGCAAGATCGCTGGTTTACTGGAGGCACAAGGCATCCAGGTAGCCCGTCGCACCGTCGCCAAGTACCGCGAGTCTCTCGGCATCGCACCGTCGAGCGAGCGCAAGCGACTGATGTAGCACCTGGTATGTGCCACAGCGTTTTTGGGGCAGGTGCAAGACTTGCCTCTTTATGCACGGGCAATAAAGGAGAAGCTGTATGCAAGTCAATATCAGTGGACAGCATGTAGAAGTCACCCAGCCGCTGCGCGATTATGTGCTTGAAAAGCTCGCCCGCGTGGAAAGTCACTTCGACAAGATCACTAACGTGCAGGTCATCATGAAGGTCGAGAAGCTGCAGCAGAAGGTCGAAGCGACCCTGCAGATTCCGGGCGGTGAAGTGGTAGCCAACGCGGAACACGAAGACATGTATGCAGCGATCGACGCCTTGGCCGACAAGCTCGACCGCCAACTGAAAAAACACAAGGAAAAACAGCAAAGCCTGCTGCAAGGTGCAGCTGCCCGCTGATCCCCCTCATCCATGATCCGACTTGAAACCATCCTGACCCCCGGCCGTTCCCTCGTGAACGTGCCGGGCGGCAGTAAGAAGCGCGCCCTCGAAAAGGTCGCCAATCTCATCGCCAACCAAGTGCCAGAACTGGAGATGCAAGACGTCTTCGAAAAACTGGTCGCCCGTGAAAAGCTCGGCTCGACCGGTTTCGGCAACGGCATCGCCATCCCCCACTGCCGACTCGAAGGATGTACCGCCCCGGTCAGCGCATTGCTGCACCTGGAGGCACCGATCGACTACGACGCCATCGATGGCGCGCCTGTGGACCTGCTGTTCGTCCTGCTGGTGCCCGAAGCTGCCACCGATGCGCACCTGGAACTGCTGCGCCAGATCGCCAGCATGCTCGATCGCAAAGAGGTTCGTGATCGCCTGCGTGCCGCCAGCAGTGACGAGGCCCTGTACCAGGTTGTCCTGGACGTACAGAACGAGCACTGAACATGCACCTGATCATCGTCAGCGGCCGGTCCGGCTCCGGCAAGAGCACCGCCCTCGATGTCCTGGAAGACAACGGTTTCTATTGCATCGACAACCTTCCCGCCGGGCTGCTGCCGCAGCTTGCGGAAGATGCCTTGATCAATACCGAGTTGCTGCAACCCAAGGTCGCCGTGTCGATTGACGCGCGCAACCTGCCCAGCCACCTGACGCGTTTCCCCGAGCTGCTCGAAGAGGCCCGTGCCCGGCATATCAAGTGTGATGTGCTGTACCTGGATGCCGACGAAGACACCCTGCTCAAGCGCTTTTCGGAAACCCGTCGGCGCCACCCGCTGACCAATGCCGACCGTTCCTTGGCAGAGGCGATACGCGTTGAAAGCGATATGCTGGGGCCGATCGCCGACCTTGCCGACCTCAAGATCGACACCACCAGCCTCAACCTTTACCAGTTGCGCGACTCGATCAAGCTGCGCCTGCTCAACCAACCAGAGCCTGGCACCGCGTTCCTGGTCGAATCCTTTGGTTTCAAACGTGGTATGCCGGTCGATGCCGACCTGGTGTTCGACGTGCGCTGCCTGCCCAACCCCTACTGGAAGCCCGAATTGCGTGAGCATTCTGGTCTCGAACAACCGGTAATCGACTACCTCGCCGCCCAGCCGGACGTCGAAGAGATGTTCAACGACATTTCCAGCTACCTGCTTAAATGGCTGCCCCGCTTCGCCGCCAGCAACCGCGCCTACGTCACCATCGCCATTGGCTGCACCGGTGGCCATCACCGGTCGGTGTACCTGACCGAACGCCTCGGCACGTTGCTGCAGCAATCCCTGAAAAACGTCCAGGTCCGCCACCGCGACCTCTAGCCCACAGGATCCACCCCACGATGCCCGCCCGCAAAATCACCATCATCAACAAGCTGGGCCTGCATGCCCGGGCGGCGGCCAAGTTCGTCGGCGTGGCCGGGCGCTTTCCCTGCCAGGTCAGGGTAGGCCGCGCGCCAGACAAGCTGGTGGACGGCAAGAGCATCATGGCGGTGATGATGCTCGCGGCAGGCAAAGGCACCGAAGTGCACTTGCTGACCGAGGGCGAACAGGACAACGACGCGCTGGACGCGCTGGTCGAGTTGATCAACAACTACTTCGACGAAGGCGAGTAGGGAACGCTGGGCTTGTCACAACACCTTCAGCGCCTGTGAGATCGAGCGCCGCGCGGGCGGCGCTCGGCCTTACAGGCCCAGACAATCTCCCGCCGAACGGTCGTAACCACGACACAATCATCATGGCGCAATCAATTCAAGACATCGCCGTGTCCATCACCATCATCAGGCAAAAGCCGATACACAACCCCAAACTGGCCAGACGGTGATGCCCATTGCTACGCGACTCGGGGATGATCTCCTGGGTCACCACCAGCAGCATCGCCCCTGCGGCACACGCCAGGCCCAACGGCAACAGCAGTTCGGCAACATTCACCAGCCAGGCACAGATAACCGCTGCCACCGGTTCGACCAGGCCTGAAGCGGCACCAATCAGGAATGCCTTGAAACGCGGCATGCCCGCCCCCGCCAGCACCAGCGCAATCACCAGCCCTTCCGGCACATCCTGCAAAGCGATGCCCATCGCCAAACTGTCGGCATCGGCCATGCCGCCGCCCGCAGACACGCCGATGGCCATGCCTTCAGGAATGTTGTGGGCGATGATGGCGATCACGAACAACCAGATTCGCGCGGCGATCACCGGCTGGTTGTCCGTGCCGACCAAGGCTTCTGGCGAGGCACCGGAGACCTTGAGGTCGACCAGGAACAGGCACAAGGCGCCAAACATCAGGCCAAAGCTGATCAGGCCGCCCGCGCCCCAAGGGCTGAAACCTATGCCTTGCGCCGCCTCCAGCCCCGGGATGATCAGGGAAAACGCGGTGGCCGCCAGCATCACACCCGCGCCGAAGCCCAGCAGTGTGTCGGCCAGCGCCACCGGCATGTTACGAATCACCAACACCGGTACCGCGCCCAGCGCTGTCCCCAACGCACACAATGCGCCCCCTTCGAGGGCACGCAGCATGCGCGGCTCCAGGCCCAGCCAGGCAATGCCCTGCGCCAGCAGCAATGCTGTGCCCGCCAGCAACAGCAAGGTTCCTATCGCCAGACGAAACAGACGCACGCTGCTGACGGACAACACCTGTGAACGCATACCGGATCGACTCACTTCAAGGCTTCGAGATAACGACGTTCCACTTCCGCCCAGTCGACGACGTTGTAGAAGGCACCGATGTATTCAGGGCGACGGTTCTGGTATTTCAGGTAGTAGGCGTGCTCCCACACGTCCAACCCGAGAATCGGCGTGTTGCCGTGCATCAGCGGGCTGTCCTGGTTACCGCTGCTTTCGACCACTAACGTGTTGCCCGGGGTGACGCTGAGCCAGGCCCAGCCACTGCCAAAGCGGGTCAGCGCTGCTTTGGTGAAGGCGTCCTTGAACGCGTCGAACCCACCCAGCTCGGCCTCGATGGCCTTGGCAACCTGACCGTGTGGCTGGCCGCCGCCGTGTGGCGCCATCACCGTCCAGAACAGCGTGTGGTTGGCGTGGCCGCCGCCTTGGTTGATCACGGCGCCCTGCAGCTTTTCTGGCAGTTGCTTGACCGCGCCTAACAGCTGCTCCACCGGCCATTCGGCCCATTCGGTGCCTTCGATGGCAGCGTTGAGGTTGTTGATGTAGGTCTGGTGGTGCTTGCTGTGGTGAATTTCCATGGTCTGGGCATCGATGTGCGGCTCCAGCGCATCGTAGGCATAAGGCAACGCAGGCAAGGTATGTGGCATATCAATGGATTCCGTAAGCGTGGGTTCTGGGTGTCACGCCTGTTTGCGCGGCCAGCTCGCTGGCGGCGGGGGCGTGACGGTTGAGCAAGCGCTCGGTGCGCGGGTACTGTCCGTACTCGGCAATGAAACTCAGCAATTCGGTGTAGGTGCGTGAACTGTGGCGCAGCGCTGCATCCCGCAGCGCCTGGGGCAAGCGCGCTTCCTGGCTGGCCTGGAGCAGGCGCTGGTGTGCAGAGCACAGGTAGTCGGCGCTCTCGTGCGGCTGGTTCAGGCGCAGGTGCAGGTCGGCCAGGTTGTGGTGAGCGATGACGAACACCGCCACCGCTTCGTCGACGTCATGCCAGCGCTCGAACAGCACCTGGGCCAAGGCCAAGGCTTGCAGGTAGTGTTCCCGGGCATCGACCCATTCACCTTGCTCGAACAGGCGGTTGGCGGTTTCAGTGGTGCGTTTCCAGTGCTGCATGACGTTTCTCCTGAGCGCAATGGCTCGTACGCTCGGCGGTGACGCTGAGTCAGATACCGCCGGCCGTGAGTTTTTCCGGGTCCAGCAGGGCCTCGAGCTGGTCACGCGACAAGTCGGTGTGCTCCAGCGCCACGTCGATGATCGGGCGGCCCTGCTTGTAGGCGGTCTTGGCGATTTCGGCGGCCTTGAGGTAGCCGATGATCGGGTTCAGCGCAGTGACCAGGATCGGGTTGCGCGCCAGCGCCTCTTTGAGCTTGCTTTCATTGACCTTGAAGGTGGCGATGGCCTTGTCGGCTAGCAGGCGGCTGACGTTGGCCATCAGCTCGATGCTTTCCAGCAGGTTGCGGGCAATCACCGGCAACATGACGTTCAGCTCGAAGTTGCCCGACTGCCCGGCGATGGCGATGGTCGCGTCATTGCCGATCACCTGCGCGGCGACCATGGCGGTGGCTTCCGGGATCACTGGGTTGACCTTGCCCGGCATGATCGACGAGCCCGGCTGCAAGCCTTGCAGCTCGATCTCGCCAAGGCCGGCCAAGGGGCCGGAGTTCATCCAGCGCAGGTCGTTGGCGATTTTCATCAGTGCCACGGCGGTGGTCTTGAGCTGGCCGGAAAGGGCCACCGCCGTGTCTTGCGAGCCGATCAGCGCAAACAGGTTTTGCCCGGGAGTGAACTCGACCTGGGTCAGGGCACTCAGCTGACGCGCGAAACCGGCAGCGAACTGTGGATGGGCGTTAATGCCGGTCCCGACGGCCGTACCGCCCTGGGCCAGCGCCTGCAAGCTCGGCAGGGTCGCTTCAATGTGCGCCAGCGCGCCGTTGATTTGCGCCGCCCAGCCGTCGAGCACCTGGCTCATGCGCACGGGCATGGCGTCCATCAGGTGAGTGCGGCCGGTTTTTACAAAGGCGTGCACCTGCACCGACTTGGCCTCGATCACCTGCACCAGGTGCCGCAACGCTGGCAGTAGCTGCTCGTGCAGCGCCAAGGCGGCACTGACATGGATGGTGGTCGGGATGATGTCGTTGCTGCTCTGGCCGCAGTTCACATGGTCGTTGGCATTGACCGCATCACCGAGCACCCGGCTGGCCAGGGTGGCGATCACTTCGTTGGCGTTCATGTTCGAACTGGTGCCGGAACCTGTCTGGAACACGTCCACCGGGAAATGCTGGATAAAATCTTCCGCAAGCAGTTGCTCGACCGCCTTGACGATGGCCTGGCCTTGGTCGGCGGTCACTTGCTCCAGCTCGATGTTGGCCTTGGCCGCTGCCGCCTTGGCCAGCAGCAATGCGCGAATGAACTGGGCCGGCATGCGCTGACCGCTGATCGGGAAGTTGTCGACCGCGCGCTGTGTCTGGGCGCCATACAGGGCCTCGGCAGGCACCTGAAGCTCACCCATGCTGTCACGCTCGATACGGGTATTACTCATCGTCTAATCCTTGCATCAGTTCATCGGGAGAAATCGAAGGCAGCAGCACGCAGTTGGCCAATTGCAGGGCGTAGGGCTGCCAGCGCTGGTTCTGTTCGCGGCGGTCGAGGTTGCGCAGGTCCAGCAACGGGCGCCAGGCCTGGTCCAGGCACAGGCAGCGCCAATGCCACGGCAGCATGCGGTCGCAGGCGGTATCCAGCAGCAGGCGGAAGGAGGTCAACGCCACCGTCCAGGACGAGGTTTCGGTGCAGCACACCAGGTAACGGCCTTCGGCCAGGTAGTGCTCGATAAGGCGCGGCTCATCGGGCTCGAGCGCGCAGCGAATGCGCCGACTGAGCCAGCGCCAGTTTTCCAAATAGGGCAATTCGTGAAGGACGGATTTCATGAACACCATCGCCAAGCAACTGGGTAATGATATTCATTATTAAGTGATAAATAGAATCACTTCAAGTGCGAATAGACTAAAGCAGTGAGGTCGGACGCATAAAAAAACCCGGCACCAGGGCCGGGTTCTCTAAATCAGTCTGAAACAGGCTGGGCTGTACCGGCCTCTTCGCGGGTAAACCCGCTCCCACAGTACCTGAAGCCAGTCGGTGATCCTGTGGGAGCGGGTTTACCCGCGAAGAGGCCAGAGCAGGTTACCTATCAGCTCCCTGCAACCGTCATTCGCTCGATCAGCACCGAGCCCGTATGGATATTGCTGCGTGTCTCTAGATCGTTACCGATCGCGACAATTTGCTGGAACATATCCTTCATGTTCCCGGCGATGGTCACTTCCTGCACCGCATGCTGAATCTCGCCGTTCTCGACCCAGAAACCCGCAGCCCCACGCGAATAATCGCCGGTCACCATGTTCAGGCCATGCCCCATCAGCTCGGTCACCAGCAAGCCACGCCCCATGCGGCGGATCAGGGCAGCCTGGTCTTCGACGCCATGGGTTACGTACAAGTTGTGAACACCACCGGAGTTGGCCGTGCTCGGCAGCCCGAGCTTGCGCCCGGAATAGGTGCCCAGCAGGTACGACACCAACTCACCTTTGTCGACGAACGGTTTGGCGTAGGTCGCCAAGCCATCGCCATCGAACGCGGCACTGCCCAAGGCCCGAGGAATATGCGGGCGCTCATCGAGGGTCAGCCAGCTTGGGAACAGGCGCTGGCCAAGGGTGCCTTCAAGGAACGACGACTTGCGGTACAGGTTGCCGCCGGAAATCGCCGAGAGGAAGCTGCCGAACAGGCCGCCGGCCAGCTCCGCCGAGAACAGCACCGGCACTTCGCAGGTTGGTACGGGGCGCGCGCCGAGGCGGCTGGCCGCACGCTGGGCCGCGCGCTGGCCGATGCTGCGCGGGTCAGCCAGCAAGGTGCCTTGGCGGTTCACGTCATACCAGTAGTCGCGCTGCATCTGCCCGTCGCCCTCGGCGATCATCACACAGCTCAGGCTGTGCCGGGTCGACGCATAACCACCGATGAATCCGTGGCTGTTGCCGTACACCCGGCACCCTTGATGGGTGTTGAGGGTGGTGCCATCGGCGTTGAGAATGCGGGCATCGGCGTCGAACGCCGCGGCCTCGCAGGCCAAGGCCATCTCGATCGCCTTCTCGGGTTCGATATCCCAGTCGTGATAAAGGTCCAGGTCCGGGATTTCGCGCGCCATCAGCGCGGCATCGGCCAGCCCCGAGCACTCGTCTTCGGAGGTGTGCTTGGCGATGGCCAAGGCTGCGGCAACGGTCTCGCGGATCGCGTCTGGGCCACTCGCGGAGGTGCTGGCCGAGCCTTTGCGCTGGCCGACATAGAGGGTGATGCCAAAGCCTTGGTCACGGTTGAACTCGACCGTTTCGACCTCACGCTGGCGCACCGTGGTGGACAGGCCCTGCTCCAGCGACACCGCAACTTCGCAGGCACTGGCACCCTGGCGACGCGCTTCGGCGATGATCGCTTCGACCTGTTCCTGCAACGCTGGCAGGTCTTTCGGACCTACGCTCTGGACTGCACTCATGGTTCTCTCCACTCAAATTCTGCGTTCGGCGAAGGTCATTCTACGACCGGGCCGGACAAGCGGCCCCCGACTGGTTATCATGGCGGCGATTTCTAGCGGACTGCCACCATGGTTGATTCAAACGACGCCTACGACGGCGAAAAAAGCAAAACCCAGATCAAGCGCGAACTGCATGAACTGGTTGAACTCGGCGAGCGCCTCACTACGCTCAAGGCTGACACCCTGGCACGCCTGCCGTTGACCGACGAGCTACGCAAAGCGTTGGCCGAGGCCAGCAAGCACACAGCTCACGGAGCCCGCAAACGGCACATGTCGTTCGTCGGCAAGCTGATGCGCGTCCAGGACCTGGATGCCATCCATGCCTTGCTCGAACAGATGGACAGCTCGACCCGCCAGTACAACGAACGCTTCCACGGCCTGGAGCGCTGGCGCGACCGGCTCATCGACGGTAATGACGAAGACCTCGAGCGCTTCGTCAACGAATACCCCGACACCGATCGCCAGCAACTGCGCTCGCTGATCCGCCATGCCCAGCACGAAAAAGCGCGGAACAAGCCGCCTGCTGCTGCGCGCAAGGTGTTCAAGTACATCCGCGACCTCGACGAGCTGCAGCGCGGCTTGCGTTGATGCCGTGGGGCCGCTTCGCGGCCCATTCGCAGCGCAAGGCTGCTCCTACAGGGGCATGCGATACCTGTAGGAGCAGCCTTGCGCTGCGAAAGGACCGCAACGCGGTCCCCAACGCCATCACGCGCCAGTACCGCCAACTGTGATCGCATCCAGCTTCAGCGTCGGCTGCCCTACCCCTACAGGCACCGATTGCCCATCCTTGCCGCAGGTCCCGACACCACTGTCCAGGGCCAGGTCATTGCCGACCATCGACACGCGGCTCATCGCCTCCGGTCCGTTACCAATCAGCGTTGCCCCTTTGACCGGCGCAGTAATCTTGCCGTCCTCGATCAAATACGCCTCACTGGTGGAGAACACGAACTTGCCGCTGGTGATATCCACCTGGCCACCACCAAGGTTGGCGCAGTAGATGCCTTTTTTCACCGAGGCGATGATTTCTTGCGGGTCGCTCTCGCCGGCACGCATGTAGGTGTTGGTCATACGTGGCATCGGCAGATGCGCGTAGGACTCGCGACGGCCGTTGCCGGTCACGGCCATGCCCATCAGGCGGGCGTTCAGCTTGTCCTGCATGTAGCCTTTGAGCACACCGTTTTCGATCAGCGTGGTGCACTCGGTCGGGGTGCCTTCGTCATCCACGCTCAGTGAGCCACGGCGGCCTTCAAGGGTGCCGTCGTCGACGATGGTGCACAGCTTCGACGCCACCTGCTCACCGATGCGGCCACTGAACGCCGAGCTGCCCTTGCGGTTGAAGTCGCCTTCCAGGCCATGGCCTACCGCCTCATGCAACAACACACCCGACCAACCCGAGCCCAGCACCACCGGCAAGGTGCCCGCCGGCGCTGGAATCGCTTCCAGGTTCACCAGCGCCTGGCGCAAGGCCTCACGGGCATAGCCCATGACCTTCTCTTCGGTGAAGAACCGGTAGTCGGTACGCCCGCCACCGCCCTGGCCACCGCGTTCGCGACGGCCATTCTGTTCGACGATGACACTGACGTTGAAACGCACCAGCGGGCGCACGTCGGCGGCCAGGCTGCCATCAGCCGCGGCGATGAGAATGCGCTCCCAGACCCCGGCCATGCTCACGCTGACCTGCTGGATACGCGGGTCCAGCGCACGGGTCGCCGCGTCGACACGCTTGAGCAGGTCGACCTTTTCGGCGCGCGTCAGCACATCCAGCGGGTTGTCCGGAGCATACAGGGCGGTCACATCCTGGCTACGGAACGCCTGTACCGTGCCATTCTGCCCAGCGCGGGAAATCGAACGCGCGGCGCGGGCGGCCGAGGTCAAGGCTTCCAGGTTGATAGCATTGCTGTAGGCGAAGCCGGTCTTTTCACCGGATTGGGCACGTACGCCCACGCCCTGATCCAGGTTGAAGCTGCCCTCTTTGACGATGCCGTCCTCGAGCGCCCAGGTTTCCGAGATCTGGCCCTGGAAATACAAGTCGGCGGCATCGATGCCCGGGCCGGCCAACTCACCCAGCACAGCCTGCAGGCTGTCCAGGGTCAATCCGCCTGGGGCCAGGAGCTGCTCGCTGACGGTGGATAACATCTGGCTCATAGTCACTCCGAGGTGTGCGCAGGCCGCAAGGCGTCCTGCGAGAAAAAGCGCCGGTGCGATACCACCGGCATGCGCGCCCGAATGGACGCTTGTTCGTCAATGTCGCGCTCGGCGAGCAATACCGCTTCGCCCTGCGCCTGCTGCGCAACGATCCGCCCCCAAGGGTCGATGATCGCTGCATGGCCATGGGTTTCCCGTGGCCCTGGATGGGTGCCGCCCTGTGCTGCGGCCAACAGGTAGCACTGGGTCTCGATGGCGCGCGCGCGAATCAGCACGTCCCAGTGCGCCGCCCCCGTCACCGCCGTGAAGGCGGCAGGTGCGGTGATCAGTTCTGCCCCGGCTGCGCGCAATGCGCTGTACAACTCGGGGAAGCGCAGGTCATAGCATACGCTCAAGCCCAGGCGCCCCACCGGGGTATCGGCCACCACCACCTGTGCGCCATGGGCATAATCGTCAGACTCGCGATAACGGCCGCGGTTGTCGGCGACGTCCACGTCGAACAGGTGCAACTTGTCATAGCGCGCGGCCACTTCACCGTCTTCATCGATCAACAACGAGCAGGCATGGGCCTTGGCATCAGGTTGGCCGACCGGTGGCAACGGCAACGTGCCGGCGACAATCCATAACTTGAGGTCGCGCGCCGTGCGTTTCAACCAGGGCAGGATCGGCCCTTCCCCCAAGGCTTCGGCACGCCCGATCGCCGCAGCATCCTTGCGCCCCATCGCAGCGAAGTTCTCTGGCAGCACGGCCAGGCGTGCGCCACCGAGCGCGGCCTGCTCAAGCAGGGCGCCGGCCCGCTGCAGGTTGGCCAGCACGTCGTCCTGGCTGACCATCTGGATCACCGCTGCCTTCATGACTACTCCTGGCGCTATTTCTCGAAAGGTTTCACAAATGTGATTCTAGGCTCTTTCCACGGCCCCTCGACGCGGTAATGCACGCTGGCAAAACGTGAGACCCGGTCGCCGATCAACCGATCCACAAGGAACAGCGCGCCCCCGACCGCTGGAGCACCGACGATCAACGCAGCCAGCGGCAGGTTGTTGGTGACCGGCAGGGTCACCTGCAGGTTGGCATCCACCCGGTCACGGACCATGTCCAAGGTGCCCTCGAGCTCGAAGTTGCTCGAAGGGCCGGTCACCGTAATCGGTTCACGGGTCACGTACACGCCATTACTGGCCACCAGCAGGCCCTTGACCCGGTCATAGGCCAGCCCTTTTTCGAACAGGTCGGAGAAGTCCAGGCGCAGGCGACGACCGATGGAGTTGAAATTGAGCAGGCCGAACACGCGCAAGGCCTGGGCACTGCCTTCGACTTCGACAAACTGGCCGGTACGCAATGCCGCGTCCATGCTCCCAGAGAAGCGGTTCAGGCCCACCCAGGCAGGTGAACCGGGCCAACGGCCATCGACATCCAGGCGGAAATCGCGGCTGGTCACGGTAGGCGCGAACCCCCACGCCTTGAGCACATCGGCCAGGTTCTTGCCATCCAGGCGCCCTTTGTACCAGCTGCTGGTGCTGCCCGGCTGGCCTTCCCAGCCACCGCCGCCATCGATGCGCAGGCCTTTGAAGTCCAGGTCGATATCGTCTGCCGACACGCCGCGCGCGGTTGGGCGCAGCTTGATCGAGGCGCTGCCGAACAGGTCGTCGCCGCGGTAGAGCTTGTCGATGCTCAGGTCCAGCGCAGGTACCTTGCGCGGGTCGAACGAGGCTAACGGGTCAGGCCCTTCCTCGGCCTGGGCCTGGGCCGGGTCGGCCGCCGGCAGGCGCAAGGTCTGCAAGCGAATCGACATGGGCGCGCCCTTGGCATCCGGCACGCGTGCGTTGCCGATGACTTCCTTGCTGTCCAGCCGCAGGTCCCACGCCGGGCCACCCCGGGCCAGGCGTACCACCGCCTGGTTGAGGTCCATGCCGAAGGCCTTCAGTTGGCCAATGCTCAGGTCGACGCTTTGCAGGATCTGCCGCGCACTGCCACCGGGGTCATCACCGCCCAGGCTGGCCACCTTGGCCTGCCACGGGGCCAGGTCGAGTGTTTCCAGTCGCCCACGTACGCGCAAGCCTTGGCCGGCCGGTACTTGTGCCTGGCCCGTGCCCAGCAGCAATTCGCCGCGGCCCTGGGCCAGCTTGTCGGAAGGCGCGGCATAGGCGAAGCGCGCGAGGTCGGCATAACCGGCGTCAATGCGTCGCTCCGAGCCTTGCAGGTTCATGCTGAAACGGCTGTCACGGGTGTCCGCAGCGGCCTTGCCGAAGGGCGCAGGCAAGTCGATGGCAAGGCCCTTGAGTGAGGAATTGACGCTAAGGCTGTTGTCCCGGCTGCCGAGGTTGAGCTGCAACTGATACGGCAAGTCGCCCGAGGCCGGCAAGGCCTGGTTGAATTGCAGCCACTCGGTCAGCGCCTTCAGCGCGACCTGGCCATTGGCGTTGATGCGGGTCTGCATCTGCCCTGGCGCGCCCTCGGCAACGATCTGCGCGGTGACCGGCTTGCCGAACGCCTGCAAGCTGATGTTCTTGCCACTGAGCCCTTTGTCCAAATCGAAGCTGAAGTCGCCTTTCAGGCGGTTCAACTCCAGGCTAGGCGGGGCCACCTTGAGGCGGGCATCAGCGGTGGCGAAGTCCACCTGAACTTTGGGCCGTTCCCCGTGGGCCAGGGGGATATCGAGCTTGACCTTGCCCTTGAGCGGGCCCTCGCCTTCCCAGCCGGCGAAGATCTCGCCCGTGCCGATCGGCGCCTCTTTGAGAATTTTCAGGCCGTCGTCCAGGCCGCCGTCGAAATCGCCATCGAGATACAGGTGGCTGTGCTGGTCACCCTCGACGTGGGGGATATCGACACTGACGTCACTGACCTTGGTGTCGAGCAACAGGCCATGGTGAGCCTTGATGCGCACACCGCTGTCCTCGATCAGCACATCACCGTCCACCTGCTGCACCTGTGGCCAGCCGGGCTGGAAGTCCAATACCGCGTCGCGCACCTTGAAGAACAGGCTGATACTGCGCGCCTCTGGCGCGGCGCCATGGTTCAGCGAGCCTTGGTACTGGAAGTAACCCTCGTCCACGGTGCCTTTGACGATCGCACTGCGCAGCCATTCGTCGAGGGCCGGGCTCAGCACTTCGGGCAGGTACTTGGCCGTGTAGCGGCCATCGCCCTCGGTCAAGCCGACGCGCAGGTCCATGTAGTCCTCGCGGCCCTCTTCGAACAGCAGGCGAATGAGGAAGTCACCGGCGATCTTGCCCTCCTCGCCCAGTACCTTCAGGTAGGGCGCGACGAGGGTGAAGCCTTCTTTGTCGAGGGCCCAGGTCAGGCGCGCATTGGCCTGCTGGTAATGCCAGGGTTTGGCGAAGATCGGGTACAGGTGCAGCATGAACGCATCGGTATCCAGCCGCAGCTCGCCGTGCCCCAGGTCACCACTGACGCTGCCGCTGACATTGCCGGCCGCCGGGGCACCGTGGTATGCGTTGAAACCAACCTTCTCTAGGTTGGCGGCAAACTGCAGGCGCTGGTCGCCTTCGGCTTTGGGCCGCGCCTCCAGGCGCACGTTGCGCAGGGCGCCGGTGACTTTCAGGCCATCAACCACGGCCATGAGGTTGTCCGGCAGCGGTGCCAGGGCATTGATCAACGGGGTCAAAGGGGTGAGGTCGAGGCGGTCGGCCTGCACTTGCCAGCGCTCATCAGCGGGGGCCTGCCCTGGGCGCTGACGTAATTGAAGGTGGGACTCCCAACGGTTCTTGCCGATATTCATGGCCAGGGAATCGACCATCACATCAAAACCTTGCTCGTTGCGCTGGAACCACGCAGACAACGCCAGGTTCTCCACGGTCGCGGCTTTGCGCTCGGCATAAGCGCCTTGTAGCTGGGGCGCATTGAGCCGGACCACGGCTTGCTGCAACTGGCCTTTGCCCCAGTCGACCCAGAACTCGCCACCCGCGCGCAATGCGCTGGCGTGCCACTTGCCCAGCAGGCTCGGCGGCAACCAGCGTGCCCAGTCGCTTTGCGGCAGGCTCAGGTAGGCGGCAACCTGGCCATCGCGCCAGGCCTCGGCCGACGCGCGGCTGCGCAGGTTCAGCGCCAGGGGCTGGCCGTCAGGCAGCGTGGCGCGCAGGTCGAGGGCCTGGCGCGAGGCACCGGCCTGCAAGCCCACGCTCACGTAGGTCAAGGTCAGGGGGTCGCGCTGCCAGGGATGCAGGGTTACCTGGCTGTCGAACACATCGATGCGCCCCAGTTGACGCAGGCGCTGCAGCAACTCGGCGGGGTCGAGCGGGGCATCATCCTTCTTCGGCAGCCCTTCGAGGTTCCAGGCGCCTTGCGCGTCTTCGCGCAGGATCAGTTGCAAGCCACCCAGCTGGATACGTGCCAGGCGCACCTCACGGGAGGTCAGGCTGGCCCAGAGGTCTGGCACCAGCTTGACCTCGTCCAGGCGTAACGCGCCAGCACCTTCGCCCAATTGCAGGTCGCGAACGCGCAGTACAGGCGCAAGCCCGCTCCAGCGGCCCTCCAGGGCACCAACGTGCACCGGCAAGCCCAACGCTTGCTCGGCCTTGTGCTCGACATCGGCCCGGTATTCGGCCACCAGCGGCACCAGTTGCCGGCCAACGCTAACGTACAGCGCCACCAACACCGCCAGCAGCGCGCAAATGCCCAGCCCCCAGCGGGTCGAGGCGACAAGAACGCGGGTCAGACGTCCCATGGCCATGGCCCTCCAGGTCGTTTATCCATGATGGCCCTAAGTGCCGGTTTTGCCAGCCCGGCCATCCTGTGGCGCGTTTCGCGAAGCCTCAGAGCAGCACCACATCGTATTGTTCCTGCGAGTACATCGACTCGACCTGGAAGCGGATAGTTCGGCCGATGAAGGTTTCGAGCTCCGCAACGTTGCCGGACTCCTCGTCCAGTAGCCGGTCGACCACCTTCTGATTGGCCAGCACGCGGTAGCCCTCGGCCTGATAGGCACGAGCCTCGCGGAGGATTTCACGGAAGATTTCGTAGCAGATGGTCTCGGGGGTTTTCAGCTTGCCGCGCCCCTGGCAAGCCAAGCACGGCTCGCACAGCACCTGCTCGAGGCTCTCGCGGGTGCGCTTGCGGGTCATCTGCACCAGGCCCAGCTCGGTAATGCCAATGATGTTGGTCTTGGCGTGATCACGCTCGAGCTGTTTTTCCAGGGTGCGCAGCACCTGGCGCTGATGCTCTTCATCTTCCATGTCGATGAAGTCGATGATGATGATGCCGCCGATATTGCGCAGACGCAGTTGCCGGGCAATGGCGGTGGCGGCTTCGAGGTTGGTCTTGAAGATGGTCTCTTCGAGGTTGCGATGGCCGACAAAGGCGCCGGTGTTGACGTCGATGGTGGTCATCGCTTCAGCCGGGTCGACCACCAGGTAGCCACCGGATTTGAGCGGCACCTTGCGCTCCAGGGCGCGCTGGATCTCGTCTTCGACGCCGTACAGGTCAAAGATCGGCCGTTCGCCAGGGTAATGCTCGAGGCGATCGGCGATTTCCGGCATCAGCTCGCCGACGAACTGCGTGGTTTTCTGGAACGTTTCGCGCGAATCGATGCGGATTTTCTCGATCTTCGGGTTGACCAGGTCGCGCAGGGTACGCAGTGCCAGGCCGAGGTCTTCGTAGATTACCGTGGGTGCGCCGCAGCTCTGGATCTGGCTGCCGATCTGCTCCCACAGGCGGCGCAGGTAGCGAATGTCCTGGAGGATTTCTTCAGCGCGCGCGCCTTCGGCGGCAGTACGCAAGATGAAACCACCGGCATCCTTGATGTTCTCGCTGTCCATGCAGCTGCTGACTACCTGCTTGAGGCGATCACGCTCAGCTTCGTCTTCGATCTTCAGGGAAATACCGACATGGCTGCTGCGCGGCATGTACACCAGGTAACGCGAAGGGATCGACAACTGCGTGGTCAGGCGTGCGCCCTTGGTGCCGATCGGGTCTTTGGTCACCTGTACCACCAAGGCCTGGCCTTCATGCACCAGCGCGGTAATGTTCTCTACCGCCGAGCCTTCGCGCTGGGAGATCTCCGAGGCGTGGATGAACGCCGCCCGCTCCAAGCCGATGTCGACGAAGGCCGCCTGCATGCCGGGCAGCACGCGCACCACCTTGCCCTTGTAGATATTGCCGACGATGCCGCGGCGCAGGGTGCGCTCGACGTGCACTTCCTGCAGCACCCCGTTTTCCACCACCGCCACACGTGACTCCATCGGGGTGATGTTGATCAGGATCTCTTCACTCATGGCAGGCTCTCGTCAAAGGTCTTGGATAATGATGGATCGCGTACGCGGTACTGGCTACCGCGGGTTTGTTACCTCTGAAGAAAGCGCGGGCAACTGCCAACAGGCAATGCCGAACTGGGCCAGCAAATCGGCGGTCTCGCTCAACGGCAAGCCGACCACGGCGGAGTAGCTGCCCGTCAGGGCGGTGACGAATACCGCCGCCAGCCCCTGGATGGCATAGCCACCGGCTTTGTCGGCAGGCTCGCCGCTGGCCCAATAACGGGCAGCTTCATCGGCGCTGATGGTACGAAAACGGACGTTGCTGCTGACGCACAGGCTTTGCCTGCGCTGGCCATCGCTCAGGGCGACAGCCGTCAGCACCTGATGCTCGCGGCCAGACAGGTCGGCCAGCATGGCCAGGGCATGTTCGCGGTTTTCGGGTTTGCCGAGAATACGGCCTTCGAGGACCACCGCCGTATCTGCGCCCAGGACGACAGCCGGGCCCTGGAGGCAGGCCAGGCCAGCCTCTGCCTTGGCCCGGGCAAGGCGCTCGACATAGGCTGCGGCGCCTTCGTCGGCGAGCGGGGTTTCATCGATGGGGGCGCTGACCGCAGTGAACGGTACGCCGATCTGGGTCAGCAATTCACGACGACGTGGCGAGCCAGAGGCCAGGTAAAGCGGGTTCATGTAGACATCTCCCTGTCAGTCGCGGCAACGCCGTCAATTTATACGCAAGCGTCGGCGCAGGTCGCGCAGGGCAAAGCTGATCCATGGCCAGAGCAAGGCACTGATGACTGCTGACCACACCAGCGCCAAGGTCGGCAGGCGGTTACCGGTCAAGGCACTGAGCCACAGCTGGATCAACTGGGCAATACCGAAAATCACCAGAATCACCAGGCTCTGCTGCCACATCGGGAACATGCGCAGGCGCTGTTGCAATGACAGCACCAGGAAGGTGATCAAGGTCAGGATCAGCGCGTTCTGCCCCAGCAACGTGCCATACAGCACATCCTCGGCCAGGCCTAGCACGAAGGCCGTGGTCATGCCGACCTTGCTCGGTACCGCGAGTGTCCAGAACGACACCAGCAACGCCAGCCACATAGGCCGGAACACTTCCATGAACTGCGGCATCGGCGAAACGCTGAGCAGCAGGCCGATGGCGAACGTCAGCCAGATGACCCAGCCATTATTACGGCGTGATGCAGCCATCATTGCCTCCGAGGTTGGGCGGGCGCTGCCGCAGGTGCGGCCGGCGCTATAGGGGCCGCGGTTGGCTGCGGGGTAGCGGCTGCAGGTGCTGCAGGCGTCGCCGCCGGGGTGGCAGGTGCGCCCTGCTCGCCATTGGCGCCAGGCTGGACGCCGACCGACGTGCCTTTGCGGTCGGCCTCTTCCTGCGCGATCGCGGCGTCAGTGGCGCGTTGCTCCGGGCTGCGTCGGTCGCTGAACACCAGCAGCATGTAGCGGCTGCGGTTGAGCGCGGCGGTAGGGATGGCACGAACGATGGCGAACGGCTGGCCAGAGTCGTGAATCACTTCGTTGACCGTGGCCACCGGGTAACCCGCGGGGAAGCGCTGGCCCATGCCGGAACTGACCAGCAGGTCGCCTTCCTTGATGTCGGCGGTATCGGCCACATGGCGTAGCTCCAGGCGCTCCGGGTTGCCGGTGCCACTGGCGATGGCGCGCAGGCCGTTGCGGTTGACCTGTACCGGAATGCTGTGGGTGGTATCGGTCAGCAACAGTACCCGCGAGGTGTAGGGCATCAACTCGACCACTTGGCCCATCAGGCCGCGGGCATCGAGCACCGGCTGGCCGAGGAACACGCCATCGCGCTCGCCCTTGTTGATCAGGATGCGGTGGGTGAACGGGTTAGGGTCGACGCCGATCAACTCGGCCACTTCAACCTTTTCGTTGACCAGGGCGGACGAGTTGAGCAGTTCACGCAAGCGCACGTTCTGCTCGGTCAGGGCCGCCAGCTTCTGCAGGCGCCCCTGCAACAGCAGGGCCTCGGTCTTGAGTTTTTCGTTTTCCGCGATGAGTTCGGTACGGCTGCCGAACTGGCCTGCCACGCCTTGCCACAAACGCTGCGGCAAATCGGTGATCCAGTACGACTCCATCAATACCAGGCCCATCTGGCTGCGCACGGGTTTGAGCACGGCAAAGCGCGCATCGACCACCATCAGCGCGACCGACAGCACCACCAATACGAGCAGACGAACGCCCAGCGAAGGGCCCTTGGAGAAAAGCGGTTTAATGGGCCGTTCCTCGTGGACGACTCAGGAGGTCATTGGACATGGGACAACGCACCAGCCTGGTTGCGGGTTGACGGAAACGACGCCCGGACGGACGCCAGCCCAGCGCATACAGGTAGCACTGTGCGTGCTACCTGTAAACCGGGCGCTCAGGAACAGCGAGCAGCATCACTCGCTGGAGAGCAGGTCCATCGCGTGCTTGTCCATCATCTCCAGGGCGCGACCGCCGCCACGGGCGACACAGGTCAGCGGGTCCTCGGCGACGATCACCGGCAGGCCAGTTTCCTGGGCCAGCAGTTTGTCGAGGTCGCGCAGCAGTGCGCCACCACCGGTCAGCACCAGGCCACGCTCGGCGATGTCGGAGGCCAGCTCCGGCGGCGATTGCTCCAGGGCGCTTTTGACCGCCTGGACGATGGTCGCCAGGGATTCTTGCAGGGCTTCCAGCACTTCATTGGAATTCAGGGTGAAGGCACGCGGTACGCCTTCGGCCAGGTTACGGCCACGGACATCGACTTCGCGCACTTCGCCACCTGGGTAGGCGGTGCCGATTTCCTGCTTGATGCGCTCGGCGGTGGACTCGCCGATCAGGCTGCCGTAGTTGCGGCGCACGTAGGTCACGATGGCTTCGTCGAAGCGGTCGCCACCCACGCGGACGGATTCGGCGTAAACCACGCCGTTCAACGAGATCAGGGCGATTTCAGTGGTACCACCACCGATATCGACGACCATCGAACCACGGGCTTCTTCGACCGGCAGGCCGGCACCGATGGCGGCGGCCATTGGCTCTTCGATCAGGAACACTTCACGGGCACCGGCACCCAGGGCCGACTCGCGAATCGCGCGGCGCTCTACCTGGGTCGACTTGCACGGCACGCAGATCAGCACGCGAGGGCTGGGCTGCAGGAAGCTGTTCTCGTGAACCTTGTTGATGAAATACTGCAACATTTTTTCACAAACGCTGAAGTCGGCAATGACGCCGTCCTTCATCGGACGAATGGCAGCAATGTTGCCGGGCGTACGGCCCAGCATGCGTTTGGCTTCGGTACCGACGGCGACGACGCTTTTCTGATTGCCATGGGTACGGATGGCAACAACCGAGGGCTCATTCAGGACGATACCGCGCTCACGCACGTAAATAAGGGTGTTGGCAGTACCCAGGTCGATGGAAAGATCGCTGGAAAACATGCCACGCAGTTTCTTGAACATGGGAAAGTGACCCTGGGGAAAGCGTGGGTAAAAAAGTGCGGCAAACTCTAACAATGGCAGGGATTTTGGGCAAGGAGCCAATATGTTAAATTGGTCGTTTTTCCGAGCACGCCAGCAGATGATCGCGGCCGTATGACCGCCAGAATGCCGACATGTTCCTCATCACGGACCCTAATTCCGTTCTTTGTTTCCCCTGGAGATCCCCATGGCGCTTGAACGCTGCGACGTGGAAAAGATCGCCCATCTGGCCCGTCTGGGGCTGAATGATGGCGAACTGCCACGCATTACCGATGCACTGAACAGCATTCTCGGGCTGGTCGACCAGATGCAAGCGGTCGACACCACTGGCATCGAGCCCCTCGCCCACCCCCTGGAGGCCAGCCAGCGACTGCGTCCCGACCAGGTCACCGAAAGCAACCAGCGCGAGGCCTACCAGGCCATCGCACCGTCGACCGAAAGCGGTCTGTACCTGGTTCCCAAAGTCATCGAGTAAGGGATAGAGCCTGCCATGCACCAATTGACCCTGGCCGAGATCGCCCGCGGACTCGCCGACAAGTCGTTTTCCTCCGAAGAGCTGACGGGCGCCCTGCTGGCGCGCATCAAACAGCTCGACCCGCAAATCAACAGCTTCATCAGCGTTACCGAGGAACTGGCCCTGGGCCAGGCCCGTGCCGCTGACGCCCGTCGCGCCGCTGGCGAGGCTGGCGCCCTGCTGGGTGCGCCCATTGCCCACAAGGACCTGTTCTGCACCAACGGCGTACGCACCAGCTGCGGCTCGAAGATGCTCGACAACTTCAAGGCGCCGTACGATGCCACCGTGGTCGCCAAGCTGGCTGAAGCCGGCATGGTCACCCTGGGCAAGACCAACATGGACGAATTCGCCATGGGTTCGGCCAACGAATCCAGCCACTACGGCCCGGTGAAAAACCCGTGGAACCTGGAGCACGTCCCGGGCGGTTCGTCGGGCGGCTCGGCTGCGGCAGTCGCCGCGCGCCTGCTGCCGGCCACCACCGGCACCGACACTGGCGGCTCGATCCGACAGCCGGCAGCGCTGACTAACCTGACCGGCCTGAAACCGACGTACGGTCGTGTTTCGCGCTGGGGCATGATCGCTTACGCCTCCAGCCTCGACCAAGGCGGCCCGCTGGCCCGCACGGCCGAAGACTGCGCCCTGCTGCTGCAAGGCATGGCCGGTTTCGATACCAAGGACTCCACCAGCATCGAAGAGCCGGTGCCGGACTACAGCGCCAACCTCAACGCTTCGCTGCAAGGCCTGCGCATCGGCCTGCCGAAGGAATACTTCGGCGCAGGCCTGGACCCGCGCATCGCTGACCTGGTGCAAGCCAGCGTCAAGGAGCTGGAAAAGCTCGGCGCCGTGGTCAAGGAAATCAGCCTGCCGAACATGCAGCACGCCATCCCGGCGTACTACGTGATCGCGCCTGCTGAGGCATCCTCCAACCTGTCGCGTTTCGACGGCGTGCGCTTCGGCTACCGCTGCGAAGCGCCAAAAGACCTGACCGACCTGTACAAGCGTTCCCGTGGCGAAGGCTTCGGTGCCGAAGTGCAGCGCCGCATCATGGTGGGCACCTACGCCCTGTCGGCCGGTTACTACGACGCCTACTACGTCAAAGCCCAGCAGATTCGTCGCCTGATCAAGAACGACTTCATGGCCGCGTTCGAAGGTGTTGACCTGATCCTCGGCCCGACCACGCCGAACCCGGCCTGGAAGCTCGGCGCCAAGAGCAGCGACCCCGTCGCCGCCTACCTGGAAGACGTCTACACCATCACCGCCAACCTGGCGGGCCTGCCGGGCCTGTCGATGCCGGCTGGCTTCGTCGATGGCCTGCCGGTCGGCGTGCAACTGCTGGCGCCCTATTTCCAGGAAGGCCGCCTGCTCAACGTCGCGCACCGCTACCAGCAAGTGACCGACTGGCACACCCGCGCCCCCAACGGCTTCTGAGGAGTTCACACATGCAATGGGAAGTTGTGATCGGGCTGGAAATTCATACTCAGCTCGCCACCCAGTCGAAGATCTTCTCCGGCAGCGCCACCACCTTCGGCTCCGAGCCGAACACCCAGGCCAGCCTGGTTGACTTGGGCATGCCCGGCGTACTGCCGGTGCTGAACCAGGAAGCCGTGCGCATGGCGTGCATGTTCGGCCTGGCGATCGATGCCGAGATCGGCAAGCGCAACGTGTTCGCGCGCAAGAACTACTTCTACCCCGACCTGCCCAAGGGCTACCAGATCAGCCAGATGGACCTGCCGATCGTCGGCAAGGGCCACCTGGACATCGCCCTGGAAGACGGCACCATCAAGCGCATCGGCGTGACCCGTGCGCACCTGGAGGAAGACGCCGGCAAGAGCCTGCACGAAGACTTCAGCGGCTCCACCGGCATCGACCTGAACCGCGCCGGCACGCCGCTGCTGGAAATCGTTTCCGAGCCGGATATGCGCAGCGCCAAGGAAGCCGTGGCCTACGTCAAGGCGATCCACGCCCTGGTGCGCTACCTGGGCATTTGCGACGGCAACATGGCCGAAGGCTCGCTGCGCTGCGACTGCAACGTGTCGATCCGGCCAAAAGGCCAGGCCGAGTTCGGTACCCGCTGCGAGATCAAGAACGTCAACTCGTTCCGCTTCATCGAACGTGCGATCAACAGCGAGATCCAGCGCCAGATCGACCTGATCGAAGACGGTGGCAAGGTCATCCAGGAAACCCGCCTGTACGACCCGAACAAGGACGAGACCCGCTCCATGCGCAGCAAGGAGGAAGCCAACGACTACCGTTACTTCCCCGACCCAGACCTGCTGCCGGTGGTCATCGAGGACAGCTTCCTCGACACCATCCGCGCCGGCCTGCCAGAGCTGCCGCCGCAGAAGGTCGAGCGCTTCCAGAGCCAGTACGGCCTGTCGGCCTACGACGCGAACGTGCTGGCATCGAGCCGCGAACAGGCAGACTACTTCGAACAAGTGGTGAAGATTGGTGGCGACGCCAAGCTGGCAGCCAACTGGGTCATGGTCGAGCTGGGCAGCCTGCTGAACAAGCTGGGGGTCGAGATTGACCAGGCACCGGTCAGCGCCGAGCAGTTGGGTGGCATGCTGCTGCGTATCAGTGACAACACCATCAGCGGCAAGATCGCCAAAACCGTGTTCGAGGCCATGGCCGCCGGTGAAGGCGATGCCGACAGCATCATCGAGAGCCGTGGCCTGAAGCAGGTCACCGACACCGGTGCGATCGACAAGATGCTCGACGAAATGCTGGCTGCCAATGCCGAACAGGTCGAACAGTACCGCGCCGCCGATGAGGCCAAGCGCGGCAAGATGTTCGGCTTCTTCGTCGGCCAGGCGATGAAGGCGTCGAAGGGCAAGGCCAACCCGGGGCAAGTGAACCAATTGCTCAAAGCCAAGCTCGAAGGGTGAGCTGAAAAATGCGGCGAGGGCTGCGCCCTCGTTCGCGGGGCAAGCCCGCTCCCACAGGTATTTCATTGGCCTCAATGCTGTGGAGTTCCTGTGGGAGCGGGCTTGCCCCGCGAAGGCCGCACAGCGGCCCCAATGGCAGCACCGGAGCATCAGACTTGCTAAAACGATCCCTCGGGACCCTCGCCCTATTCTCCCTGCTGGCCGGCTGTGCCAGCCACGACATCGACCCCCGCGGCTACGACAAGACCGGCACCGCCTCCTATTACGGCTCGCGCCACCACGGCAAACGCACGGCCAGTGGCGAACCTTTCAACCAGCACGGCCTTACCGCCGCTCACCGCAGCCTGCCGTTCGGCAGCCGCGTGCTGGTCACCAACCTCGCCAACCAACGCAGCGTTGTGGTGCGCATCAATGACCGCGGCCCGCATACACGCGGCCGGCTGATTGACCTGTCACGCGCTGCAGCAGAAAAAATCGGCATGCTCCGTAGCGGAACGGCGCGCGTGCGGGTACAAGGTCTGAGCGACTGACCCTACTGGAGCCCTGACCATTTTCGACCTGGCCACCCTTCCCACCTTCAGCCTCCTGCAACTGGGCGTCGCCTTGTTGCTGCTGGCCTGCGGTGCCGAGCTGCTGGTACGCATGGCCCTGCGCCTGGCCTTGCGCCTGCACGTGCGCCCACTGATCATCGGGCTGAGCCTGGTGGCCTTCGGCAGCACCGCACCGCAGCTCACGGTAAGCCTACAGGCCGCCTTCCAGGGCGCACCGGATGTCGCCGTCGGCAGCGTGATTGGCAGCAACATCTTCAACGTACTGGTGATTCTTGGCCTGGCCGCGCTGATCATCCCGCTGCGTGTTTCACGCCAACTGGTTCGTCTGGACATCCCCTTGATGATCGTCGCCAGTGCGCTGGTGTATGCGCTGGCCGCCAATGGCTACCTGGGCCGCGGGGAGGGCCTGCTGCTGTTGCTGGCGCTGGTGGGCTACCTGGTCATGCTCTGGCATCAATCACGCCATTACGCTCGCACCTACCCCGCGCCCAGCAACATCAAGGTCAGTGGTGCACGCTTTTGGTCAAGCACGCTGCTGCAGATTGCGCTTGGCCTTGGCCTGCTGAGCCTGGCCGGCCACTTGCTACTGGAAGCCGCCGTTGAGGTGGCGACTGACCTGGGCCTTTCCGAACGCATCATCGGCCTGACCGTGGTCGCGGTCTGCACGTCATTGCCAGAGCTGGCCGCCGCGATGATTGCCGCCCTTCGCGGCGAACGGGAAATCGCCGTTGGCACGGTGATCGGCAGCAACCTGTTCAACCTGCTGGGCGTGCTGGGCCTGACCGCGCTGATCACCCCTGAACCGCTGTCGATCTCACCCAACGCGCTGGCCTTCGACCTACCCGTGATGCTGGGCGTCGCCGTCTTGAGCCTACCCGTGTTCTATTCGGGCTACCGGATCACCCGCGCTGAAGGCCTGGTGTTTCTCTGCCTGTACCTGGCCTATGGGCTGCATGTGGTGGCCTTTACCACCGGCATGCCATTGGCCGGCCGCCTGGAGCGGCTCATGCTGTTCTATGTCCTGCCAGTGCTGGCCTTGGTGCTGCTGTACACCACCGTACGTGCGTGGCGGCGGCAGCACTGAGGCCAGCGGAGGGCGCCACAAGCCCTCAGCCCTGCCGGGCCTTCTTCAACCGGAACGCGACCCAAAGCACCGCAATCCAACCCGGAATCAGCATCACCGAGATGCGAATCGGCGGCGTCAGGTACATCACGACCAGAATCAGCACGATGAATGCCAGGCACAGGTAATTGGTAACCGGGTGCCCCCAGCTCTGGTAGAACGGGGTAATACCCGACGCCAGCTTGGCTTTGCGGAATTTGAGGTGGGTGATGCTGATGCTCGCCCAGTTGATCACCAGCGCCGACACTGCCAGGGCCATCAGCAAGCCAAAGGCTTCACCCGGCATCAGGTAGTTGATCAGTACGCACATGCCCGTGGCAAACGCCGAAACCCCCAGCGCCGTCAGCGGCACACCACTGCGGCTGACTTTGAGCAGCTGGCGCGGCGCATCACCCTGGCTGGCCAGGCCGAACAGCATGCGGCTGTTGGCGTAGACGCAGCTGTTGTAGACCGACAGCGCCGCCGTCAGCACCACGACATTGAGGATGGTCGCCACCAGGTCGCTGTCCAGCTCATGGAAAATCATCACGAACGGGCTGCCCCCCTGCACCACCTTCTGCCACGGGTACAGCGACAACAGCACCGCCAGGGCGCCGATGTAGAAAATCAGGATGCGGTAGACCACCTGGTTGGTGGCCTTGGGGATGCTCTGACGCGGGTTATCTGCCTCGGCGGCGGTGATACCTACCAGCTCCAGCCCACCGAAAGAGAACATGATCACAGCCAAGGCCATGATCAGGCCAGTGACGCCATTCGGGAAGAACCCGCCGTATTGCCACAGGTTGGCCACGCTGGCGTCCGGGCCGCCGTGGCCGCTGCTCAGCAGCCAGGCACCAAAGCCAATCATGCTGACGATGGCCACTACCTTGACCAGGGCGAACCAGAACTCCATCTCCCCGTAGACCTTCACTTGGGTCAGGTTGATGAGGTTGATCGCCACGAAGAAGATCGCCGCCGTCGCCCAGGTGGGGAAATCGGGCCACCAGTACTGCACATAGATGCCCACGGCGGTCAGTTCGGCCATGCCCACCAGCACGTACACCACCCAGTAGTTCCAGCCCGAAACGAAGCCTGCGAACTCGCTCCAATACTGGTGGGCGAAGTGGCTGAAGCTGCCGGCTACCGGCTCTTCGACCACCATTTCGCCCAGCTGGCGCATGATGAAGAAAGCCATCAGGCCGGCGATGGCGTAGCCCAGCAATACGGAAGGGCCGGCCAGTTGAATGGTCTGGGCGATCCCCAGGAACAGCCCGGTGCCGATGGCCCCACCCAGCGCGATCAGCTGGATATGGCGATTCTTCAGCCCGCGCTGCAAGCGCTCGGGCGTGCTCTGGTCTTGCATGAAGTGTCCTTTAGCTCAGTGAGGCAGTGTTATTGCTGTTATTTGCAGTCAAGGATCTAGATCCATCCGCCCCACTGCAAGATGAAAATACCGATATTGGTGGTGATCGCCGCCATTAGCGTAGTGATCACGATGATCGAAGCCGCCAACTCATGGTTGCCGTTGGCCGCCCGCGCCATGACATAGCTGGCTGCCGCCGTCGGGCTGCCGATGTACAGGAACAAAATGCCCAGCTCGGCACCGCGGAACCCGCACAGCCACGCACCCAGTGTGCCGATCAGCGGCAACCAGACCATCTTCACCAGGCTGGCATCGATGGCCAGCCTGCCACTGTCACGCAGCGCCGCCAGCGACAGGGTGCCACCGATGCACATCAATGCCAGCGGCAAGGTCATCTGCGCCAGGTAGTCGCCTGAAGTGAGCAACCAGTTGGGCAACGGCACCTGGCCATAGGCCATGGGCGTTGCCAGCAGCACACTGATGATCAATGGGTTGCTGAAGATGTTCTTGCAGATGCTCCACGGGTCGGACTTGAGGTCCGGGCTGTACACCGCTAGCACCACCGCCGACAGCGAGTTGTACAGGAGGATCACCAGGCCTGCCAGCACCGCGCCCAGCGAGATGCCGTAGTCGCCATACAGGCTGGCGGCCAGGGCCAGGCCGATTACGCCGTTGTTGCCGCGAAACGCGCCTTGGGTGTAGATGCCGCGGTCCGCTGGCGGGCAACGCCAGATGGCCAGCCCCCAGGCCACGCCAAAGCCAACCAGGGTGGCCGCGACGAAATACAGCAGCACGCCCGGTTTGACCGCCGTTGCCAGGTCGGCGTGGTAGATGCCGAGGAACAGCAGCGCCGGCATGCAGACGTTGAACACCAGCTGTGAGGCGACGCGGTTGAAGTTGTCGTCGATCAGGTGGATGCGTTTGAGCAGCACGCCCATGAACAGCATGGCGAAGACCGGTGCCGTGATGTTCAGCGTCTGGATAAGAAGGGCGAGCATGCGCAAGCGATCCTGCAGGGGGTTGCCGTTAGGGGGCTAATGATACGTCAACGGCTGCGAGTTGCGGGGATCGGGATGCGATACAGGGCAATTTCTGTCAGTGGCGACCCCTTCGCGGGGCAAGCCCGCTCCCACAGGTGCCCACCCTTCTCGGGCTCAGTGGTGTCCCTATGGGAGCTGGCTTGCCCCGCGAAAGGGTCAACGCCGATTCAGCGCCGAACCGGCCGCTTCTGCAGTTTGCGCTGCAAGGTCCGCCGGTGCATGCCCAGCGCCCGCGCCGTGGCCGAGATATTGCCCTCGTGCTCGTTCAGCACGCGCTGGATGTGCTCCCACTGCAGGCGGTCGACCGACATCGGGTTTTCTGGCACCAGGGCATCCAGGTCGGCATGCTCGGAAAGCAACGCAGCCAGTACATCGTCGGCATCGGCCGGCTTGCACAGGTAGTTGCAGGCGCCGCGCTTGACCGCCTCGACCGCGGTGGCGATGCTGGAATAACCCGTCAGGATCACCACGCGCATTTCCGGGTCCAGCTCTAGCAGCTTGGGCAGCAGCACAAGCCCCGAGTCGCCTTCCATCTTCAGGTCCAGCGTGGCGTAGTCTGGCAGGTCCTGCTGGGCCAGGATCAGCCCTTCTTCGGCGGAGCCTGCAGTGCTCACGCGGAACCCGCGACGGCTCATGGCGCGCGCCATAACCCGGGTGAAGGTGGCATCGTCATCCACCAGCAGCAGGTGCGGCAGCTCTTCGCTTTCAAGCTGGGTTTCGTCACTCATCATTCATCTCCTCGCTTGCCATGGGGCAGGCGCAATTCGGTCAGGGTGCCACCCTGCTCATGACTATAGAGTTTCACCGAACCGCCCGCACGCGTCACGCTGGCCTTGCTCAAGAACAGGCCCAGGCCGAAGCCTTTGCCCTTGGTGGTAATAAAGGGTTTGCCAATCGCCTCGGCGATCGCTGGGGGTACACCGGGGCCATGGTCACGGATACTGATGACAATGTCCTGGGCGTCCCAGTCAAGGCGCACCTCAAGGTCGTCCGGACACGCGTCGGCTGCATTGTTCAGCAGGTTCAGCAGCGCCTGGGTCAGGTCCGGTGGCGGGGTCAGGCGCGGTACCTGGCCATCCCTGAGGCGCTGGAAGCGGTAGCTGGCCTCGGGCCGCATCAGGTGCCAACGGTTCAGCGCTTCGTCCAGCCAGGCAGTAACGTCCTGCTCGACCATCGCCAGGCGGCGGTTGGCCTCGGCAGCACGCACCAGTTGCTGCAAGGTCTCCTTGCACAGTTTGACCTGGTCCTGAAGGATCTGCAGGTCTTCCTGCAACAGTGGGTCGGGGTGGTCCTGGCGCATTTCGTTGAGCAGGACGCTCATGGTCGCCAGCGGGGTGCCCAGTTCGTGGGCAGCGCCAGCGGCCTGGGTGGCCACGGCCAGCAACTGCTCATCGCGCAGGCTCTCCTCACGGCGCTCGGAACGCAGCTGTTCCTGGCGGCGGAGTTCTTCGGCCATGCGCGCGGCAAAGAAGGTAATGACCGCTGCCGCCAGGGCGATGCTCAGCCACATGCCGTAGACCTGCATCTTGTCGCGCGCCAGCGGCAGCCCTTCCAGCGGGTAGAACTGCACCAGCAGCAGGCTGTAGGCCGTCAGGGCAATGCCCGAAAGAATCAGCGAATAGAGCCAGGGCAAGGTCACCGCAGCAATGGCCAGCGGCACCAGGTAATACGAAACGAACGGGTTGGTCGAGCCGCCGGAGTAATACAGCAAGGCACTGTGGATCAGCAGGTCACAGGCAAGCTGCAGTGCATATTCCATTTCGGTGACCGGCAGCGACAGGCGCAGGCGCAACGCGGTGAAGGCGCACAAGATGGACGACAGGGCCAGCGTCGCCGCCAGCGAAAACCACGGCAAGGGCAGCAGGTCGGTCCAGTAGGCGACGCCCACGGAGCCTGCCTGGGCAGCCAGGACCAGCACGCGAATAACAGTCAGGCGCCAGAGGTTCTGACGTGTAGCGGACAACGGTTGTACGTCGGCGAGCATGAGCTCTCCTGATGAGTGCTCCAGAAAATCGGCTGGAGTATACCGAAGCCGGGCGCCTCGCTGCAGCGATGCGGCAAAGCGCCACACTTTGTCACAGGTTCATGATGGCACTTTTGAACCCACTACACTGTTCCCGGTCTGATGGGCCATGCGTGGAATGGAGAGCCAGCACCCACGCCCTTTTATTGCCAAGGAGTCTTACATGCAAATCCCTCGTCGCGGCACTGCCTTGATCCTGTCTTGCGGCCTGCTCGCCAGCCTGCCTGCGCTGGCGGCCGATGAGCCGCGCTTCAACCAGGTGTCGCTGCGTGCAGAAGTCAGCAAGGAAGTGCCACGCGACCTGATGGTCGTGACCCTCTACAGCGAAGCGCAGAACACCGACCCGGGCAAACTTGCCAAAGAGATCACCGAGACCATGAACAAGGCTGTGCAGCAGTCTCGCCAGGTCAAGGATGTGAAGATCAGCCAGGGCAGCCGCAACAGCTACCCGGTCTATGACAGCAAAGGGCAGAAGATCACCGGCTGGCGTGAACGCGCCGAGCTGCGCCTGGAAAGCGCCAACTTCCCAGCCCTGTCGCAATTGACCGCCGACCTGCTGCAAGACCTGAAAATGGGCGGCATGGACTTCTCCATCGCCCCGGCCACGCGCAAGGCCAGCGAAGATGATTTGCTCAAGGACGCGGTCAATGCCTTCAAGGCACGCGCACAGCTGGCCACCGAGGCGCTGGGGGGCAAGGGCTACAAAGTGGTCAACCTGAACCTCAACAGCAGCGGCTACCCACGCCCGTACCTGCGCAGCGCACCGATGGCCATGAAAGCCATGGGCGCTGACGAAGCGGCGCCGGCCCCGGATATCGAAGCGGGTACCAGCGAAGTGAGCATGAATGCCGATGGTTTGATCGAAGTTCAGATGCCCTGATCTGAATGGGGCCGCCTTGCGGCCCAATCGCCGGCAAGCCGACTCCCACAGGGGCAGCGCAGATCCTAAGGCTTGCGCTGCAGCTGTAGGAGCGGCCTTGCGTCGCGATGGGCTGCAAAGCAGCCCCAATTCTGCAATTTAAGACATTTCCTACGCACTTTTAAGGTGCAGCTTACATATCCCTCCCCCTCGAAACATCCTGCAATTGCCATCATTTTGCCCGCGCAAACGTTCAACTTCGTCGAAAGTTATACCGATGCGACATCCATGTACGCTCGTGCCACCTTTCTGGCGCCAACTATCCTTCTGAGTGTTGCATTGGGAACAGCCCCTGCATAAGTATCCTCAGGTCGGCTCACGAGGCCACCTCAATCAAAAATGACAACAATGAGGCCACCATGCTCAAACACGCAGTCATTCCGTTCTTGCTAGGCGCAGGTTTGCTGGCCGGCGCCCCGCTCGCCCACGCAGCGTCCAACCTGGTGTTCTGCTCCGAAGGCAGCCCGGCTGGCTTCGACCCAGGGCAATACACGACGGGAACCGACTTCGACGCCTCGGCCGAGACCGTGTTCAACCGCCTGACCCAGTTCGAACGCGGCGGTACCGCCGTGATCCCGGGCCTGGCGACTAAATGGGAAGTGTCCGACGACGGCAAGACCTACACCTTCCACCTGCGCGAAGGGGTCAAGTTCCACACCACCGACTACTTCAAGCCCACCCGCACATTCAATGCCGATGACGTGCTGTTCACGTTCAACCGCATGCTCGACAAGAACCACCCGTTCCGTAAGGCCTACCCCACCGAATTCCCCTACTTCACCGACATGGGCATGGACAAGAACATCGCCAAGCTCGAGAAGGTCGACGAGCACACCGTGCGCTTCACCCTCAACGAGGTGGACGCCGCGTTCATCCAGAACCTGGCGATGAGCTTCGCGTCCATCCAGTCGGCCGAGTACGCCGACCAACTGCTGAAAGGCGGCAAGGCCGCCGACCTCAACCAGAAACCGATCGGCACCGGCCCATTCGTGTTCAGCAAGTACCAGAAAGACGCGCAAATCCGCTTCAAGGGCAACAAGGACTACTGGAAACCCGAGGACGTGAAGCTCGAAAACCTGATCTTCGCCATCACCACCGATGCCTCGGTGCGCATGCAGAAGCTCAAGAAAGGCGAGTGCCAGGTCACGCTGTTCCCGCGCCCGGCCGACATCGAGCCGCTCAAGGCCGACAAGAGCCTGCAGATGCCGCAACAGGCCGGCTTCAACCTCGGCTACATTGCCTACAACGTGATGGACAAGATCAAGGGCAGCAGCGTGCCCAACCCCATGGCCAAGCTCGAAGTGCGTCAGGCACTGGACATGGCGGTGGACAAGAAGAAGATCATCGAATCGGTTTACCAGGGGGCCGGCCAGCTGGCGGTAAACGGCATGCCGCCTACCCAGTGGTCCTATGACGACAGCATCAAGGACGCCCCCTACGACCCGGAAAAGGCCAAGCAGTTGCTCAAGCAAGCCGGCATCCCGGAGGGCACCGAGATCACCCTGTGGGCCATGCCCGTGCAACGCCCGTACAACCCCAATGCCAAGCTGATGGCCGAAATGCTGCAATCGGACTGGGCCAAGATCGGCATCAAGGCGAAGATCGTCAGTTATGAATGGGGCGAATACATCAAGCGCTCCAAAGGCGGTGAACAGGGCGCCATGCTAATCGGCTGGAGCGGCGACAACGGTGACCCGGACAACTGGCTAGGTACGCTTTATGGCTGCGATGCGATCGACGGCAACAACTTCTCCAAGTGGTGCTACAAGCCCTACGACGACCTGATCAAACAGGCCAAAGCCACCTCTGACCAAGCCAAACGCACCGAGTTGTATCAACAGGCGCAGCACATCCTCAAGCAGCAGGTGCCGATCACCCCGATCGCCCACTCCACCGTGTACCAGCCCATGAGTGTCAAGGTGAAGGACTTCAAGATCAGTCCGTTTGGGCTGAATGCCTTCTACGGCGTCAGCGTGGACAACTAATAGGGTAGCCCCCGGCACCCGCCGCGCGGCGGGTGCCTGCCCCACCACAGCCAACCTCCATAACGCCTGCCTGCTGCTACCCGCAGCGGGATAGGCAACCTGTTGCCGCCATTCGTACCCCGAGGCGGCGAAACAGACGAACAAGGACTTGCCATGCGCCATGCCACCGCCGTTTCGACCCTGCTCGCGCTGGGCCTGATGAGCCAATCCCCGGCCCTGCTCGCGAAAAACCTGGTGTTCTGTTCCGAAGGCAGCCCGGCGGGTTTCGACACCGCCCAGTACACCAGCGCCACCGACAACGACGCCGCCGAGCCGATCTACAACCGCCTGGTCGAATTCGAACGCGGCGGCACTGCCGTGCACCCGGCCCTGGCAACCAAATGGGACATCTCCGAGGATGGCCTGCGCTACACCTTCCACCTGCGCGAGGGCGTGAAGTTCCACGCCAACAAGGCGTTCACCCCAGGCCGCGACTTCAATGCCGACGACGTGCTGTTCACCTTCAACCGCATGCTCGACAAGGGCCACCCGTTCAGGCTGGCCTACCCCACCGAGTTCCCCTACTTCGTCAGCATGGGCCTGGACAAGAACATCGCCCGCATCGAGAAGGCCGGCCCGCTGACCGTGGTGTTCACCCTGAACAAGGTCGACGCCGCGTTCATCCAGAACCTTGCCATGAGCTTCGCGTCCATCCTGTCTGCCGAATACGCCGAGCAATTGATGACCCGCGGGCGCCCTAGCGACATCAACCAGCAGCCCATCGGCACCGGGCCGTTCGTGTTCCAGCGCTACCAGAAGGATTCGCAGATCCGCTTCAAGGGCAACAAGGACTATTGGGCTCCGGATGAGGTGAAGATCGACAACCTGGTGTTCTCGATCAACACCGACCCTTCGGTGCGCATCCAGAAGCTGCGCCGCAACGAATGCCAGGTCACCTTGCACCCTCGGCCGGCCGACCTGCCAGCGCTCAAGGCCGACAAGACGCTCGAGGTGCTGCAACGGCCCGGCTTCAACCTCGGCTACATCGCCTACAACACCCAGCACCCGCCCTTCGACCGCCTGGAAGTGCGCCAGGCCATGGACATGGCAGTCAACAAGCAGGCGATCTTGCAGGCGGTGTATCAGGACTCCGGGCAACTGGCGGTGAACGCCATGCCGCCCACCCAATGGTCCTATGACGACAGCCTCAAGGACGCCCCCTTCGACCCAGCAAAAGCCAAGCAACTGCTCAAGCAGGCCGGGGTCAAGGACGGCACCGAAGTCACCCTATGGGCCATGCCGGTGCAGCGCCCGTACAACCCCAACGCCAAGCTCATGGCCGAGATGCTGCAGGCCGACTGGAACAAGTTGGGCTTCAAGGTGCGCATCGTCAGCTACGAATGGGGCGAGTACCTCAAGCGCATGAAAAGCGGCGAGCACGACATCGCCCTGATCGGCTGGACCGGCGACAACGGCGACCCCGACAACTGGCTCGGTACCCTCTACAACTGCGATGCCATCGGCAGCAACAACTACTCCCTGTGGTGCGACCCGCAGTACGACAGCCTGGTCAAGCGGGCCAAGCAGGTGACCGACCGCGAACAACGCACCGCCCTCTACCGCCAGGCCCAGCAACGGCTCAAGCAACAGGTGCCGATTACCCCGGTGGCGCATTCCACGGTGAACCAGCCGATCAGTGTCAAGGTTTCCGACTTCAAGGTCAGCCCCTTTGGCCGCAATGATTTTTCCGGTGTGAGTGTTGATTAGGCATTAACCAGTACTGGCCTCTTCGCGGGTCAAGCCCGCTCCCACAGGTACTGCAGGTAGTGGGGAACCTGTGGGAGCGGGCTTGCCCCGCGAAGAGGCCGTCACTGGCAACACACCTCCCCCTGATTAGCCCGGCAACCCCAGGCAACCCTGGCAACACCGCAGCAATAAACCCGGCTCACAAGGCCGGTAATAACTAGAAAAAGGAAAGGGAGCTTTCACCTTGAGATTATTCACCTCAACCGCACTGGCCTTAACCATTGGCAGCTTTTGCTCCGTGGTCGAAGCCGACCCTCAGCGCCAGGACTACGTCCCGCTCACCCTCAAGACCGGCAGCGAACAGGAACAAGCCACCGGCTTCGTCGACGGCCAGAGCCTGTCCGGCTCGACCCGCAACTGGTACGCCCGCGAGCGCGCCGCCCGCGCCCCGCTGTGGAAGTACTACAAAAGCGACGGCACCCGCCACGACACCCACAGCCGCGAGAACTGGCTGCAAGGCACCCTCCTCAACTACAGCTCGGGCTTTACCCAAGGCACCGTGGGCTTTGCCGTCGAGGCGGCCGGCTACAACGCTGTTGCCCTGCTACAAGACCGCGAGGCCATCGCCGGCCCCAACAACCGGACGCTGACCCACAGCGACGGCGACCCCATCGGCCAGTGGAGCAAACTGGGCCTGGGCAACATCAAAGCCCGTGTGTCCAACACCACACTCACCGTCGGCCGCCAGTCGGTGGACACGCCGATGATCGCTTACATCGGCAACCGCGCCCTGCCTTCGAGCTTCCAGGGTGCCTTTCTGCACAGTGCCGAATTCGACAACCTCTCGTTCGACCTGGGCACCTTCGACCGCGTCTCGCCGCGCACCGAGCAAAGCCTCAGCAAGTTCCGCAGCGAGTATGGCGCCGCTGGCGTCGAGACCGACCGCGCCAGCACCACCGGGGTCAACTACCAGCCGTTCAAGAGCCTGACCACCAGCCTGTACGCCACCAAGGTCGACGACTTCTGGAACCAGTACTACTTCGGCGCCAACCACGTGCTGGGCGACAGCGCCGTACTCAGCCTGAGCACCGGTCTGAACTACTACAAGACCGTGGACGAAGGCAGCAAGAAGATGGGTGAGATCGACAACGACACCTACAGCCTGTCGCTTGGCCTGACCCACCAGGCCCACACACTCTCCGCCGCCTGGCAGCAGGTCAACGGCAACGAGTACTTCGACTACCTGCACGAAACCAACGGCATCTACCTGGCCAACTCGCTGCTCTCGGACTTCAACGGCCCCAACGAGAAATCCCTGCAGATTTCCTATGTGCTGAACATGGCGCCCTACGGCGTGCCGGGCCTGAAGTTCAACCTGTACAACGCCCGCGGCTGGGGCATCGACGGCACCCACTACCGCGGCACCGCCTATGACGTGAAGGGGCTGGACGGCGAGACCCACTACGAGTGGGGCATCGGCACCAGCTACGCGGTGCAGAGCGGCCCGCTGAAAGACACCAGTATCCGCGCCACCTACACCGCACACCGCGCCAGCAAGGCCCAGGCCGATGGCAGCCTGGACGAGTTCCGCGTGGTGACCACCATTCCGTTCAACATCCTCTGACCCATGACGCCACGGCCTGCTTCGCCCACTGAAAAAAACAGGCCGTGGCGGCTACGCTGGAATCAAAGCTTGCAGGGAGTATTCATGAAATCGCTACCGCTCCGCGCTGCCCTGGCAGCGCTCATCCTGGGCAGCGCCGCGCCGCTTGCGGCCAAGCCGCTGGTGGTGTGTACCGAAGCCAGCCCCGAGGGCTTCGATGTCGTCCAGTACACCACGGCCGTGACGTTCGATGCCTCGTCCGAAACCCTGTTCAACCGCCTGGTCGATTTCACCCCCGGGACGACCGACATCCAGCCGGCACTGGCGGAACGCTGGGACATCTCCGCTGATGGCCTGACGTACACCTTCCACCTGCGCCAGGGGGTGAAGTTCCACACCACCGACTACTTCACGCCCACCCGCGACTTCAATGCCGACGACGTGCTGTGGAGCCTGCGCCGCCAGCTCGACCCTCAACACCCCTGGCACGACAAGACCAGCGTCGGCTACCCGTATTTCGAAAGCATGGCCTTTGGCAAATTGCTCAAGTCGGTAGACAAGACTGACGATCACACCGTGGTGATCACCCTCACCCGCCCGGAAGCACCGTTTCTGCGTGACATGGCCATGGGCTTCACCTCGATCTACTCCGCCGAATACGGCGACCAGTTGCTGAAGGCAGGGAAGACAGGCGACCTCAACAGCAAGCCGATCGGTACCGGCCCGTTCATCTTCCAGCGCTACAGCAAGGACGCACAGGTCCGCTACAAGGCCAACCCAGACTACTTCCGTGGCAAGCCACCGGCCGATGCCCTGATCTTTGCCATCGCCAGCGACAGCAACGTCCGCCTGCAGAAGCTGCGCGCCAACGAATGCCAGGTAGCGCTATACCCCAAGCCCGAGGACGTGCCGTCGATCAAAGCTGACCCTAAGCTCAAGATCGCCAACACCGAAGCACTGGTTACCGGCTACATCGCCATGAACACCGAGCACAAATACCTCAGCGATGTGCGGGTGCGCAAAGCCATCGACATGGCCTTCGACCGCCAGACCCAAGTCGATCAGCTGTTCGGCAAAGGCAACGCCCTGGTCGCTATCAACCCCTACCCGCCGTCAATGATCGGCTTCAACCGCGACAACAAAAACCCGCCCCGCGACCTGGACAAGGCACGTGCGCTGCTCAAGGAGGCCGGTGTACCGGAAGGTACGGTCATCACCCTGTTCACCCGCAACGGCGGCGGCCCGACCAACCCCAACCCGCGGCTGTCCGCCGAGATGTTGCAATCAGACCTGGCCAAGGTCGGCATCAAGCTCGACATCCGCGTCATGGAGTGGGCCGAGATGCTGCGCCGGGCAAAAAAAGGCGAAGCCGACCTGGTGTCCACCGGCTGGGCCAGCGACAACGGCGACCCAGACAATTTCCTCACCCCGCTGCTCAGTTGCGAGGCGGCGAAAAATGGCGAGAACTACGCGCGCTGGTGCAACTCGAAATTCCAGGCGTTGATCACCCAAGCCCGCGAGGTGATCGATAACGACGCGCGTGCAAGGCTCTATAGCGAGGCATTGAAGGTGTACGATGACGACCAGCCCTGGATCAACATGGCCCACCCGAAGGTGTTTACCGCCATGCGTGACAACGTGGAGGGTTACGTGATCAACCCTCTGACCAACAACAACTTCGCCACCACCCGGGTGAAGTAGAAAAACAACGACCGCCGGCAGCCCACACGGGGACCGGCGGCACTGCCGTGGCGCGCTGACTGCCGCCTGGCCTGAAGAGGTAACCCCGACAATGTTGAGTTTTATTGCCCGGCGCCTGGGCCTGCTGATCCCGACCTTCTTCGGTATCACCTTGCTCACCTTCGCGCTCATACGCCTGATCCCCGGCGACCCGGTGGAAGTGATGATGGGCGAGCGCAGGGTCGACCCCGAAATGCACGCCCAGGCCATGGAGCGCCTGGGCCTGAACAAGCCACTGCCGGTCCAGTACCTGGACTATGTGGGCAAGCTCGCCCAGGGTGACCTGGGCGAATCGCTGCGTACCCGCGAGAGCGTGTGGACCGAATTCCTCACCCTGTTCCCCGCCACCTTGGAGCTGGCCTTCGCCGCCCTGCTGTTCGCCGGCATCGTCGGCCTGCTGGCCGGGGTGATCGCGGCACTGAAGCGGGGCTCGCTGTTCGATCATGGGGTGATGGGCATCTCGCTCGCTGGCTACTCCATGCCGATTTTCTGGTGGGGCCTGATCCTGATCATGTTCTTCTCGGTCAGCCTGGGCTGGACGCCGGTGTCCGGGCGCATCGACCTGCTCTACGACATCGAGCCGAAAACCGGTTTCATGCTGATCGACACCCTGCTGAGCGACGAAGAAGGCGCGTTCAAGGATGCGGTGATGCACCTGATCCTGCCGGCCATCGTACTGGGCACCATTCCGCTGGCGGTGATCGCCCGCATGACCCGCTCGTCCATGCTCGAAGTACTGCGCGAAGACTACATCCGCACTGCCCGCGCCAAGGGCCTGTCGCCCGCCCGCGTGGTGTTCGTGCACGGCCTGCGTAACGCGCTGATCCCGGTGCTCACCGTGTTCGGCCTGCAAGTCGGCACACTGCTGGCCGGCGCCGTGCTCACCGAAACCATCTTTTCCTGGCCGGGCATCGGCAAATGGCTGATCGAAGCCATCGGTGCCCGTGACTACCCCGTGGTCCAGAACGGCATCCTGTTGATCGCCTGCCTGGTGATTCTGGTCAACTTCGTCGTGGACATCCTCTACGGCCTGGCCAACCCACGCATCCGTCATCAGCGCTGAGGCCTTCGCCATGACTAGCCCGATTGCAAAATCCGTCGCACCGGCCAGCCCGGTGGACCAAAGCCTGCTCTACCCCTCGCCGTACAAGGAATTCTGGCACGCCTTCTCGCGCAACAAAGGCGCGGTGATGGGCCTGGCCTTCATGTGCCTGGTGGTGTTCTGCGCCCTGTTCGCCCCTTGGGTCGCCCCGCATGACCCGAGCGAGCAGTACCGTGACTTCCTGCTGACCCCGCCGGTGTGGCTCGAAGGCGGTACCTGGCAGTTCATCCTCGGCACCGACGAACTGGGCCGCGACCTGCTGTCGCGCTTGATCCAGGGCGCCCGGCTGTCATTGCTGATCGGCCTGTCGTCGGTGGTGATGTCGCTGATCCCAGGGATTCTGCTGGGCCTGCTGGCCGGCTTCTTCCCGCACTTCCTCGGCCCCTCGATCATGCGCCTGATGGACGTGATGCTGGCCCTGCCCTCGCTGCTGCTGGCCGTGGCCATCGTCGCCATCCTCGGCCCTGGCCTGATCAACACCGTGATCGCCATCGCCATTGTCTCGCTGCCTGCCTATGTGCGGCTGACCCGCGCCGCGGTAATGGGCGAACTCAACCGCGACTACGTCACCGCCGCCCGCCTGGCCGGTGCCAGCTTGCCGCGGCTGATGTTCGTCACCGTGCTGCCCAACTGCATGGCGCCGTTGATCGTGCAGGCTACCTTGAGTTTCTCTTCGGCGATCCTCGACGCCGCGGCCCTGGGCTTCCTCGGCCTGGGCGTGCAACCGCCCACCCCCGAGTGGGGCACCATGCTGGCTTCGGCCCGCGACTACATCGAGCGGGCCTGGTGGGTGGTGAGCCTGCCGGGGGTGACCATTCTGCTCAGCGTGCTGGCAATCAACCTGATGGGCGACGGACTGCGCGATGCGCTGGACCCGAAACTCAAGAACGCCGCCTGAGGAGAACGCCATGTCACTGTTGCAGATCAACAACCTCAATGTGCGCTTCGGCGACGCCCATGCAGTACCGGTAGTGGACGGCCTGGACCTGGCCGTGGATGCCGGAGAGATCCTGGCCATCGTTGGCGAGTCCGGCTCGGGCAAATCCGTCACCATGATGGCCCTGATGGGCCTGATCGACGCCCCCGGGCGCATCACCGCCGATACCATGACGTTCAACGGCACCGACATGCTCAAGCTCAGCGGCCGCCAGCGGCGCAAGGTGGTGGGCAAGGACATCGCCATGGTCTTCCAGGACCCGATGACCGCGCTCAACCCGAGCTTCACCGTGGGCTATCAGATCGAAGAAGTGCTGCGCCAGCACCTGGGCCTGAAGGGCAAGGCTGCGCGCCAGCGGGCCCTGGAACTGTTGAAAAAAGTCGAGATCCCGGCCGCGGAAAGCCGCCTGGACGCGTATCCGCACCAGCTGTCTGGCGGCATGAGCCAGCGCGTGGCGATCGCCATGGCGATTGCCGGCGAACCCAAGCTGCTGATCGCCGACGAACCCACCACCGCCCTCGATGTGACCATCCAGGCGCAGATCATGGAGCTGCTGGTCAACCTGCAGAAAGAGCGCAACATGGCGCTCATTCTCATTACCCATGACCTGGCCGTGGTGGCTGAAACCGCCCGGCGCGTGTGTGTGATGTACGCCGGGCAAGCGGTAGAAGTGGGCCAGGTGCCCGAGCTGTTCGACGTCCCCGCCCACCCCTACAGCGAAGCCCTGCTGGCGGCGATCCCCGAGCACAGCCTGGGCGCCGAGCGCCTGGCCACCCTCCCCGGCATCGTCCCTGGCCGTTACGACCGGCCGCAAGGTTGCCTGCTGTCGCCGCGCTGCCCGTACGTGCAGGACAACTGCCGGCAACAGCGCCCGCCCCTCGCCCCCCAGGCACACAGCCTGGTGCGTTGCTTCTACCCGCTGAACCAGGAGGTGGCGTGATGGCCGTCGTACTTACTGCCCGCGAGTTGACTCGCCATTACGAAGTGTCCCGCGGCCTGTTCAAGGGCCACGCCCTGGTGCGTGCGCTCAATGGCGTATCGTTCGAACTGGAGGCCGGCAAGACCCTGGCTGTGGTCGGTGAATCCGGCTGTGGCAAATCGACCCTGGCGCGCGCCCTGACCTTGATCGAAGAGCCCTCCTCCGGCTCGCTGCAGATCGCCGGCACCGAGGTCACAGGCGCCAGCAAGGCCGAGCGCAAGCAATTGCGCCGCGATGTGCAGATGGTCTTCCAGAGCCCGTATGCCTCGCTGAACCCGCGCCAGAAGATCGGCGACCAATTGGCAGAGCCACTGCTGATCAACACCTCGCTGAGCAAGGCCGAACGGCGCGAGAAAGTGCAGAAGATGATGGAGCAGGTCGGCCTGCGACCCGAGCACTACCAGCGCTACCCGCACATGTTCTCGGGGGGGCAGCGTCAGCGTATCGCCCTGGCCCGGGCCATGATGCTGCAGCCCAAGGTGCTGGTGGCGGACGAGCCGACCTCTGCACTCGACGTGTCGATCCAGGCACAGGTGCTGAACCTGTTCATGGACCTGCAGAAGGAATTCAACACCGCTTACGTATTCATCTCGCACAACCTGGCGGTGGTTCGGCATGTGGCGGATCAGGTGTTGGTGATGTACCTGGGGCGGCCGGCGGAGATGGGGCCGAAGGCGGATATCTACGAGAAGCCGCTGCACCCTTATACCCAGGCATTGCTGTCGGCAACGCCGGCGATTCATCCAGACCCGTTGAAGCCTAAGATTCGCATTGCAGGGGAATTACCCAACCCGTTGAACCCGCCGGATGGCTGCGCGTTCCACAAGCGTTGCCCGTATGCGACGGAGCGCTGTGCTGTTGAAGTGCCGGCCTTCAGGCAAGTGGGAACCCGGCAAGTCGCCTGCCATTATGCAGAGCAATTTCTCTAGGTCGGTGTGACATTCTTCGCCGGCAAGCCGGCTCCCACAAGTACGGCGCAGGCTTCAAACCTGCGCCGCACCTGTGGGAGCCGGCTTGCCGGCGATGGGCCGCAAAGCGGCCCCACATTCTCAGTGCATGAATATCGCGATCAAGATGATCACCGGAATCGGTACCCCAAGCATCCACAGCAGTAATGAGCGCATGTTGTTTCTCCTTCCTTAACGTTGAATGCTTCGATGGGTCGTGTAGCCCACGCCTTCCCCTTCCAGCCACAGCACGCGATCACGCTGACGGCCACCGAACAACGCAGCCAGGCTGGCAAAGAACGCACCGCAGAGCAGCGCAACGAAGGTCCACAGCGCGGTCCAGGCTGCCACTTTGGCCGCCGTATCAGCTGCCTGTTTTGCCTGCACCTTGGCCTGCTGCACTTGGGCGTACACTTCATCCACCCGTGCTTCGGCTTCCGCCTGGCTCAAGCGGGTACGCTGGGCCACCAATTGCGCGAGATACGCGCGGTCACCTTCAGCCATCGCGCCACCCTGGGCGATAGACTTGGCCAGGATGCGCGCCGCTACGCCGTTGGCAGCATCGTCGCTGACCGCTGCCGGGCCATCGCTACGGAACAGGCTGTCGACGAAGTAACCATTGGCATCAGGCTTGGGCGCCATGCTCGCAGCCGCCCCAACCGCCGTCGCCCCCGCCTGCACGCCCGCACCGGCCAAACCACCGACGGTGCCAACGATCAGCATGGCCGCAACCAGCGTGGCCACTGCCCAGGCGAGGAAGCCATGGGCCGTGTCGCGGAAATACACTTCATCGCCATGCAGATTGGCCCACTTCACCCGCAGCCGGCCGGCGATATAGCCGCCCAGGCCTGAAGCGAGAATCTGCGTCAACAACAACCAAATGATCGCCGACACGCCCAAGGTCTGGGCGCTGGCACCTTCATCTGCCCAGGGCGAAGTGGCGGCAAAGCCAAGCCCCGCACCGAGCACCACAAGGATCAAAGACAGCGCGGCAGCAGCAGCGGCACCCGCGAAGATGGCCGCCCAGGACACGCCTGAACGATTCTGGGAATCGACATAGGGATATTCGGCAGAGGGGATCATGGTTTTTCGCCTTTATTGTGAGCATCGGGACCAGTCGCGTGATGATCGGTGCAGAGGCCGTGCCACATGTGTCAAAAAATAACTTTCAAGCGAATCAACGGGTTAGCTCAAACGCGTTTCCTGGAGTCGTGCAAAACACCCGGATTGCTCGTATAGGCTCAGGGTTTATGCAATGTCCGCTGGCCGCGCCCCTGGCTTGCCTACCGCCCCTGCCCCCGGCACTATTTGCGAATGCGTTCTAACCCCCCTGCCGACGGCCCCGAACAGACGCCCATCACCGCCGAGACCGTGATGCGCTATCACCTGTGCTGGAAGCACCGCGACCTCGACGGCGTCATTGCGCTGTATCACCCAGACGTGCGGTACCACGACTTCTTCCAGAACCGCGTGCTCGGCTTCAACGACCTGCGCGACTACGTGCGCGCCAGCCTGCCACGTGAGGCGGGTGAAGATATCGTTCACAGCGACCGTATCCGCGTCGATGGCTGCACTGCTTTCATCCAGTATCAGGTCACCGTGCAGGGCGGCGAAGGCCTGGTCGCGTTCCAGTCCAGCGAGGCCATCACCGTCAAGGATGGCCTGATCTGGCGGGTCAACGAATACGCCACGCTGGTGCGACAACAGGGCAATGGCCTGACCAACGCCGGCCCGCGACCGGCCACCAGCCGCCTCGGGCTTTCGCCGCGCCAGCTGTCGACCATGGCCCAGGACCTTGAGCACTACTTTCAGCGTCAACGCCCCTACCTCGACCCGGAACTGGACCTGCAACAGGTCGCCGATGCCAGCGGCTACAGCCGCAACCAGATCTCCTACCTGCTCAACCAGGTGCTGGGCCAAAGCTTCTACCGTTACGTCAACCAGGCGCGCCTGCAGCACCTGATGGCCAGCCTGGACGACGATAATGCCCAGGCTCCGATCGACGACCTGGCGTTCAGCGCGGGCTTCAATTCGCTGTCGGCGTTCTACAAGTGCTTCCGCGAAAACACCGGACTCACGCCCAAGGCCTACCTCAAGCAAATTTCTCTGCGTGCACGCACGTAAGACAGCCGCTGGCTGACAGCACTAGGATCGCCCACAGACCTTGACCGATGTGGAGCCGACCCCGATGCAACCCCTGCGCACGCTCAGCCTGTGGATGGACCAGCTCGACGAGCCGCTGTGCGCGCGCCCGGCACTGCGCGATGACCTCGACGTTGACGTGTGCATCATCGGCGCCGGTTATACCGGCCTGTGGACCGCGTACTACCTCAAGCGCCAGGCGCCACAGCTGAACATCGCGGTGATCGAGGCCAACATCGCCGGCTTCGGCGCCTCCGGGCGCAATGGCGGCTGGCTGATGGGCAACCTGCTCGGCGAGGACCGCCTGCTCGCCACCCTGTCGCCGCAACAACGCCGCGCCAGCATCGACCTGTTGCACGGCATTCCCGATGAAGTGCACGCCGTGCTGCAACGCGAAGCCATCGACTGCGACTACCGCAAAGGTGGCGTGCTGTATTGCGCTGCCCGCTACCCCGAGCAGGAGCGCAGCCTGCGCGCCTACCTGGACGACCTCTATCGCCAGGGCATGACCGAGGATGACTACCGCTGGCTGCGCCCCGAGCAGTTGGACGCCCAGTTGCGGGTCAGTAACGCCTACGGTGCGATCTACAGCCCGCACACCGCAACGATCCAGCCGGCCAAGCTGGCGCGCGGCCTGGCCCTGGCGGTAGAAAACCTCGGCGTGCCGATTTACGAAAACACCCCTGCCATCGACTGGCAGCCGGGTGAAGTGCGTACCCCGCTGGCACGCATCCGCTGCCAGTGGACAGTACCCGCTGTGGAAGGTTACGCCGCCAGCCTGCCACCGCTGGGCAAACATCAGTTGCCAGTGCAGAGCCTGCTGGTGGCTACCGAGCCACTGCCGGAGTCGACCTGGGAGCAGATCGGCCTGAGCCAGGGCCAGGCGTTCAGCGAAAGCAGCCGCCAGGTCACCTATGGCCAGCGCACGGCCGACAATCGCCTGGTGTTCGGCGCCCGCGGCGGCTACCGCTTCGGTGGCCGGCTACGCGAAGACTTCACCCTGACCGATGCCGAAGTTGACCTGCGCCGCTACCTATTCAGCGAGCTGTTCCCCCAGCTCAAGCATGTGCGCATCACCCATTCCTGGGGCGGCAACCTGGGCATGGCCAGGCGCTTCCGCCCGCACATGCTGTGCGACCGCCAACGCGGTATTGCCCTGGCCGGTGGCTATGGCGGCGAAGGCGTCGGAGCCACCAACCTCGGCGGGCGCACCCTGGCTGCGCTGATCCTCAACCAGCACAACGCACTGACCGCACAACCCTGGGTGCTCGACAATCGTCCGCTGTCGAGCCTGGCCACCTGGCCTGCCGAGCCCTGCCGTTGGCTGGGCTACAACGCGATCATCCAAAGCTTCGTGCACGAGGACCGAACCCTCGCCAACCCCGCCAGCGCGCCTTGGAGGCGGCGCCTGGCCAGCTCGCTCGCAGACTTCATGGAAGGCTTCATGCACTGACTTCCCTTTCACCTACACAGGATCCACCGGTCATGAGCATCACTCAGTTCAAACACACCGACAGCGCCGTCCTGGACAGTTCCAACCCCGTAGCAGTCCCGCTCGGCGACCCCGTCGCGGTCACCTCGGTCACCTGCGTGGAACGCAGCGATGGCGTCGAAACCGGCATCTGGGAGTGCACCCCGGGGCGCTGGCGGCGGCAGATCGTGCAACAGGAGTTCTGCCACTTCATCAAGGGCCGCTGCACCTTCACCCCCGACGGTGGCGAGCCCCTCTCCATAGAAGCCGGAGACGCACTGATGCTACCGGCCAACAGCACAGGCACCTGGGACATTCAGGAAACCGTGCGCAAGACCTACGTTCTGATTTTCTGATCCGCTGATCGCCTGCCTTCGATAACAACAGACAAAGCAAGGTAAACCCGACATGCGCACCTTCCTTCTCGCACCCCTGATGCTGGCCGCCAGCGTGGCCAGCGCCGCCGACACGGTGAAAATCTACAACTGGTCCAGCTACGTTGCCCCTGACACCCTGAAAAACTTCCAGCAAGCCACGGGCATCGTGCCGACCTACGACGTGTACGACAGCAACGAAACCCTCGACGGCAAGTTGATGACCGGCAACTCCGGCTACGACGTGGTGTTCCCCTCCAACCACTTCATGGCCCGGCAGATCCAGGGCAAGGCCTTGAAGCCGCTGGACAAGTCGCAGTTGCCCAACTGGCACAACCTCAACCCCGTACTGCTCAAGGCGCTTGAGGTCAATGACCCGGGCAACCAGTACGGTTTTCCGTACCTGTGGGGCAGTACCGGTATTGGCTATAACATCGACAAGGTCAAGGCGATACTTGGCGAAAACGCGCCAGTGGACTCGTGGGACCTGATCTTCAAGCCTGAGTACATGAGCAAGCTGAAAAGCTGCGGTGTCGCGGTGCTGGACAACGGCCCCGAGCTGCTGCCAATCGCCCTTCACTACCTGGGCTTGGCGCATCACAGCCAGGATCCGAAGGACTACGAGAAGGCCAAGGACCTGCTGATGAAGGTACGGCCGTACATCAGCTACTTCCATTCTTCCAAATACACCGGCGACCTGGCGAATGGCGATATCTGCGTGGTGGTGGGCTTCTCGGGTGACGTGCTGCAGGCGAAAAACCGTGCGGATGAAGCGAACAATGGTGTGAAGGTGGGGTATTCAATCCCGAAGGAAGGTGCGCCAATGTGGTTCGACATGGTCGCCATGCCAGCCGATGCACCGGATGAGAAGGCCGGGTATGCCTACATGAATTACTTGTTGCAGCCAGACGTGATGGCCAACATCAGCAACCATGTGCAGTACGCCAACGGCAACCTCAAAGCCGACGGGCTGGTGGACCCGGCGATGAAGGGCAATACGATGATTTACCCCAGCGACGAGCTGATGGGCAAACTGTATGCACTGGAGGCGATGCCGGCCAAGATCGACCGCATCCGGACGCGGATCTGGACCAGTATCAAGGCAGGCAACTGAATGCGGCCGTAACACGGTCACTGTGGGAGCGGGTTCACTCGCGGGTAAACCCGCCCCCACAGGGTCAGTTAGCAGGCTCTCGAAATCAGTGGTGTTCGCGGGTAGCGCGGAACTTGACGTCCGGCCAGCGCTCTTCCATCAGCGACAGGTTGACCCGGGTCGGCGCCAGGTAGGTCAGGTGACCGCCACCGTCGATGGCCAGGTTCTCCATGGCCTTGGTCTGGAATTCCTCGAGCTTCTTCTTGTCGTCACAGCTGATCCAGCGCGCGGACCACACAGTGATCGGCTCGTAGGCGCACTCGACCTTGTACTCTTCCTTCAGGCGGCTGGCGACCACGTCGAACTGCAGCACACCGACGGCACCGAGGATGATGTCGTTGCTGCGCTCGGGGAAGAACACCTGGGTCGCGCCCTCTTCGGCCAATTGCTGCAGGCCCTGACGCAACTGCTTGGATTTGAGCGGGTCTTTCAGGCGCACACGGCGGAAAAGCTCTGGAGCGAAGTGCGGAATACCGGTGAAGCCCAGCGCCTCGCCTTCGGTGAAGGTGTCGCCGATCTGGATGGTGCCGTGGTTGTGCAGGCCGATGATGTCGCCAGCAAAGGCTTCTTCCAGCTGCTCGCGCTCGGAAGAGAAGAAGGTCAGCGCGTCACCGATGCGCAGGTCCTTGCCGGTGCGCACGTGGCGCATTTTCATGCCCTTCTCGTACTTGCCCGAGCAGATGCGCATGAAGGCGATACGGTCGCGGTGTTTCGGGTCCATGTTCGCCTGGATCTTGAACACGAAGCCTGTGAACTTCTCTTCCACCGGCTCCACGGTACGCTCGTGGGCCACACGGGCCAGCGGGCGCGGCGCCCAGTCGACAACAGCGTCGAGCACATGGTCGACACCGAAATTGCCCAGTGCGGTACCGAAGAACACCGGTGTCAGCTGGCCATTGATGAACTCGTCCTGATCGAATTCATGGCAAGCGCCCTGAACCAGCTCAAGCTGCTCAAGGAAGCGATCATATTCGTCACCCAGGTGCGCACGGGCTTCATCGGAATCGAGCTTCTCGATGATCTTGACCTCAGTACGCTCATGGCCGTGGCCCGGGGTGTAGACGATGATGTAGTCGCCGGCCAGGTGGTACACGCCCTTGAAATCGCGGTAGCAACCGATCGGCCAGGTGATCGGCGCGGCCTTGATCTTCAGAACGGCTTCGATCTCGTCGAGCAGTTCGATCGGGTCGCGGATGTCACGGTCGAGTTTGTTGATGAAGCTGACGATGGGCGTGTCGCGCAGGCGGCAGACGTCCATCAGAGCGATGGTCCGCGGCTCTACACCTTTACCGCCGTCGAGCACCATCAGCGCCGAGTCCACCGCGGTCAGGGTGCGGTAGGTGTCTTCCGAGAAGTCTTCGTGGCCGGGGGTGTCGAGCAGGTTGATCATGTGCTCGCGGTATGGGAACTGCATCACCGAGGTGGTGATGGAGATGCCGCGCTGCTTCTCCATTTCCATCCAGTCGGAGGTGGCGTGGCGGTCGGACTTGCGCGACTTCACGGTACCCGCGACGGCAATGGCCTTGCCCATCAGCAGGAGCTTCTCGGTGATGGTGGTCTTACCGGCGTCGGGGTGGGAAATGATGGCGAAAGTGCGGCGCTTCGCGACTTCGGCGGCCTGGTTGGTCATGGGAAATCGCCTGACTGGGGGATTCAAAAAGGGGCGATATCATACCTGAAGTTGGGCGGGGACCAAAATTTGATCCCCGCCGTTGGTCAATGACGGTCAATCAGGCGCGCTTTGCCTGATCCTCACAAAAGCCGTCAAGCGTTACAGGTGGACGGCCAGGCATATGAACGACGAGCTCCAGGGTGCCACCCAATGCCTCCACATAACTACGCAGGGTCGAAATCAACATGTCACTGCGCTTCTCCACCTTGGATATGTTGGCCTGACGAATGTCCAGACGCTCTGCCAAACCTTCTTGAGTGAATTCGAGCTGTTTACGCAATGCCTGAAGCGTCATTTCTTCGCGAATCAATTGACGCCCCAGCTGCTCCACCCGCTCCCTGCGTTCAGGGGACAATCCGTTGATGACCTCATCAAGTGTCTTGGACATCTTTCTCTCCTCTCGACAGGTGATTCTCAAAGCGAGCGTCTGCTTGCTTGATCAACCCCTGATAAAACCTGTGCTCCCCAACACCGCACTTGTCACCGGCCACCAGGATGACTGCCTGGCGGTCAGGATCGAAAGCAAATGCGACCCGCCAGACCGCATTGCGCCCAGTGAATCTCAACTCTTTCATGTTCGGATATCGGGATCCATTCAATGTATCGACATGAGGTCGCCCAAGCGCTGGCCCTGATGATTGCAGCAACCGCAGGTGACCCAGCATTCGCTCCTGAACGCTGTCATCCAACGCATCGAAATCGCTGATGAACTCCTCACAAAATCTGATCGTCCACGCCAACAAAATACCTCCAGAGGAATATTCCCTCAAGTAAATATTGAAAGAACCGAGAGGGGAATTTTGTCCATCAGCACAATTGGATTGATAGCAGGTAAACCAACGCCTTTACGTAGGAATAACGTTGTTTTCTCGTATGAAAAAACACCTCTCCCAGTGATTAACACTGGCCAAATGCCGCCTCAGATGGGAACCTTTACGCCCTCGGAGACGTCCACTCCCCTGCAACCCGCTTCGGTTGGGGACTGGTTTCATCAGCTTTTTCGGGCCCGACGGGGTTCGGCTCATGGCCTGATCGCAGCCTTCGGTTGCTTCACGCTGCTACTCGCGAACACACCACTCGCTGCCAGGTATGGCCGGCCAAAAAAAGAGTGTGCTCGCCGACAACACAAGGAGTCCGCCTGTGGCTACACGCTACGGAAAAGGGCTGTTGGGATGCGCCACCGTGCTCGTCATCCTGGCCCTGCTGATCCACTGGATCGGCATCGACACGATCGCGCGTTACCGCGACGATCTTGGGTTCTACCTGCAAGCGCACCTGATACTGGTGCTGGCTTCGATGGCGGCGGCGTTGGCCGTGGGCATCCCCGCTGGCATTGCGCTTAGTCGACCGCACCGGGTCGACAAAGCCGAGCGCTTCATGCAGTTCTTCAACGTTGGCAATACCATTCCCCCGCTGGCCGTTCTGGCCATCGCGCTCAGTATCCTGGGCATCGGCGCCGGGCCTGCGATCTTCGCGCTGTTCCTCGCCTCCCTCCTGCCCATCGTGCGCAACACTTACGAAGGCCTGAAAAACGTCCCCGCCTCGCTCAAGGAAGCCGCCACCGGCATCGGCATGACCCCGCGCCAGCAACTGTGGCAGGTGGAACTGCCCAATGCCGTGCCAATCATCGTCGGCGGTGTGCGTGTGGCCCTGGCGCTGAACGTGGGCACCGCACCCCTGGCATTCCTGATTGGCGCCAACAGCCTGGGCAGCCTGATTTTCCCTGGCATTGCCCTGAACAACCAGCCGCAGCTGCTGCTGGGCGCCGCATGTACGGCGCTGCTGGCCTTGCTGCTCGACGCCCTGGTGAGCTTCTCCAGCAAGCGCTGGCTGGAACGTGGCCTGGCCCAATAAGACGAGGGAACGTATGAAGAAGAGAATCGCCTTGCTGCTCGGCGCAGCCCTGCTGTTTGCAGGTGTTGCCCAAGCAGCGGACAAACCGCTGGTGCGTATCGGCGCGCGGGTGTTCACCGAACAGACCGTGCTTGCCGAAATCACCGCCCAATACCTGCGCGCCAACGGCTTCGATGTGCGCGTGACCACCGGCCTTGGCAGCAGCATTGCACGCCAGGCGCAGGAAACCGGTCAGCTCGACCTGATGTGGGAGTACACCGGTGTGTCGTTGGTGTCGTACAACCACATCGATGAACGCATGCCAAACGCCGAAGCCACCTACGCCAAGGTCAAGGCGCTTGATGCGAAAAAAGACCTGATCTGGCTGACCCCGTCGAAATTCAGCAACACCTATGCCCTTGGCCTACCGAAACAGGTCGCCGAGGCCTACCCGCAGGTGAATACGATCAGCGACCTCAACCAGGTGCTACGTGACGAAAGCAAACGCAACCACCTGGTAGCCCTGGACACCGAGTTCGCCAATCGCCCGGACGGCCTGGTCGGCCTCAAAGCCATGTACGACCTGCAAGTCGGCAGGGCCAACATCCGCCAGATGGACGCGGGGCTGGTTTACACCGCCATGCACAACAACCAGGTGTTCGCCGGGCTGGTCTACACCACCGACGGGCGCCTGAACGCGTTCGACCTCAAGTTGCTCGAAGACGACAAGCACTACTTCCCTGACTACACCGCTGCGCCTGTCGTACGCAAAGCCGTGCTCGACGCCAACCCGCAATTGGCCGCCCTGCTCAAACCGCTGGCCGAGCAGCTCGACGACGAAACCATGCGTCAGCTCAACGCCAAGGTCGACGTCGAACACCAGAACCCGACCGCCGTGGCCGCAGCCTTCCTGCGTGAACACCCCTTGAAGGAGGTACAGCCATGAGCCTGCTCGACACCTTCGCCCACCTCGATTGGGCCCAGGTCCTGCAATTGACCTGGCAGCACATCATGTTGGTCGGCATTGCCGTCAGCCTGGCCATCCTCGTCGGCGTGCCACTGGGCATCCTGATGACTCGCTTCCCGGCCGTCGCCGGCCCCCTGCAAGCCAGTGCCACAGTGCTGCTGACCATCCCCTCGATCGCCCTGTTCGGCCTGCTGCTGCCGTTCTATTCCAAGTTCGGCCAGGGCCTCGGCCCGCTGCCGGCGATTACCGCCGTGTTCCTTTATTCACTGCTGCCGATTCTGCGCAACACCTACCTGGCGCTGACCAACGTCGAGCCCGGCATCCGTGAAGCCGCGCGCGGCATCGGCATGACCTTCGGCCAGCGCCTGCGCATGGTCGAGCTGCCCATCGCGGTGCCGGTAATCCTGGCCGGCGTACGCACCGCCGTAGTGATGAACATCGGCGTGATGACCATTGCCGCGACCATCGGTGCTGGCGGCCTGGGCGTCCTCATCCTCACCTCCATCAGCCGCAGCGACATGTCGATGCTGCTGGTCGGCGCCGTATTGGTCAGCCTGCTGGCGATCATCGCCGACCTGCTGCTGCAAACCCTGCAACGTGCCCTGACTCCAGAAGGACTGCGCTCATGATCGAACTCAAGAACCTCAGCAAAACCTTCAACGTCAACGGCAAGGACGTCAAAGCCGTCGACGCGGTCAACCTCACCGTCAACGAGGGCGAAATCTGCGTGTTCCTCGGCCCTTCGGGCTGCGGCAAGAGCACCACGCTGAAGATGATCAACCGCCTGATCACGCCCACCTCGGGCCAAGTGTTCATCAATGGCGAAGACACCAGCGCGCTGGACGAAGTGACCCTGCGCCGGCGCATTGGCTACGTGATCCAGCAGATCGGCCTGTTCCCCAACATGACCATCGAAGAGAACATCACCGTGGTCCCGCGCCTGCTCGGTTGGGACAAGCAGAAGTGCCACGACCGCGCCCGCGAGCTGATGCACATGATCAAGCTCGAACCCAAGCAGTACCTGCAGCGCTACCCACGCGAGCTGTCCGGCGGCCAGCAGCAGCGTATTGGCGTGATCCGCGCCCTGGCGGCCGAGGCCCCGGTGTTGTTGATGGACGAGCCGTTCGGCGCGGTCGACCCGATCAACCGCGAGATGATCCAGAACGAGTTCTTCGAGATGCAGCGGGCGCTGAACAAGACCGTGATCATGGTCAGCCATGACATCGACGAAGCGATCAAGCTGGGCGACAAGATTGCCATCTTCCGTGCCGGCAAGCTGTTGCAGCTGGACCACCCGGACACCCTGCTGGCGCACCCGGTGGATGATTTTGTCAGCAACTTCGTCGGCCAGGACAGCACATTGAAACGCCTGTTGCTGGTGCGGGCCGAGGATGCGGCAGACAACGCACCGTCGGTAAGCCCGGAGACGCCGGTGAGCGATGCGCTGGAGCTGCTGGACGAGCACGACCGCCGCTATGTGGTAGTGACCGATGCGCAGAACAAGGCGATGGGCTATGTGCGCCGGCGCGACATGCACCGCCAGCAAGGGACCTGTGGCGACTTCCTGCGCCAATTCAACGCCACGGCGTCGCACGATGAGCACTTGCGCATCCTGCTGTCGCGGATGTACGAGTTCAACCGAGCGTGGTTGCCGGTGCTGGATGCCGAGCAGGTGTTTTTGGGCGAGGTGACGCAGGAGTCGATTGCGGCTTACTTGAGCTCGGGGCGTTCGCGGGGGGCGAAGACTTCGATCGTGTCGCCGGCTGAGGCAGTGCTTTCATAAAAGCCGGGGGCGCTTTGCGCCCCATTCGCGGGGCAAGCCCGCTCCCACAGGTTAAGCACCAGCCTCAAGGCTTGCAAAAGTCCTGTGGGAGCGGGCTTGTCCCGCGAAGCAGGCGACGCACTATCAGAACCCTACACTGGCCTGCACATAGAACGTCCGCGGCTCACCCACATAAATGCCCGCATTGTTATCGCTGGAGCGGGTGAAATACTGCTTGTCGAACAGGTTCTTCACCCCCGCCGCCAGCGTCAGGTTGGACAACTTCGGCCCGAAGTCGTACCCACCGCGGGCATGCCAGGTCACGTAGCCCGGAATGTCGCCGTACTGCCCATCGGCACTCGGTTCGGTGATGTAGTCGCCATTGAAGCTGCCATCGGCATTGATACCGGTACCCGGCGCGCGCTGTTTGGATTGAGCGTAGGCGTCCAGGTTCCAGGTCCAGTGGTTGACCGCGTAACGCACGCCGGCAGTGGCCACCTGGCGTGAGTAGAACGGCAGGTCACGGCCCTTGAAGCCAGGAATCTCCCCCTCGTATGTCGCGCGGGTATAGGTATAGCCGCCATTGACCGACAACCCCTCCAGCCGTGCATCCAGCCCGGCCAGGTCATAGCGCACCGACGCCTCGATCCCTTGGTGCTTGGTCGCACCCAGGTTGGTCCAGCCGACATCGTTGCTGATGTACTGCAGCTCGTCATCGAAGTCGATATAGAACGCTGTCAGCTCACCGGCGAAGCCGCCATTGTCATAACGCGTACCAACCTCGTAGGTCCTGGCCTTTTCCGGCTCTAGGCCATTGGCCGTGCTGTTGCCGGTGCCGCCTTGGCCCAGCTGGAAGTACTGCAGGCTGCCGAACGAGGTCTCGTAGTTGGCGAACACCTTCCAGGCATCGGAGAGGTGGTACATCACACTCAGCGCCGGCAGCGGCTCGTTGCTGGTGATGCTGCGCTTTTTCTCCGCCACCGGGCGGTTGTTGGCGTCCAGCACCGGGCGGTCGCGCCAGTCGGTGTTGATGTGCTCAAAGCGCACGCCCGGGGTGATGGTCCAGTTGCCGACGTCGATCTTGTCATCGATGTAGTAGGCGCTGGCTTCGGTGCCGCCGCTGCGGTCCTGGAACACGTGGCCATCGGCGGTCGGGGTCGACGTCGGTACGTTGTCGATCAGCGCCAGGCGGGTCGACTGCTCGCGCATGGCTTCTTTCAGGTAGCGATAGCCAACACTGACTTCCTGGGTGGTCGGGCCGGCGAAGAAGATCCGCGACACCCGCGGCTCGATGGCGAAGGTGTGGTAGTTGCGTGGGTACGAGGACAGGGTCTTCATGTCACGCGAGGCGATGGCACTGCCGCGAAAACTGTCGGTGTAGTAGGTCAGCACTTCGAACTGGGTGGCGTCGTCGAGCTGGCGCTGCCACTTGAACGACACGTCTTTGCGCCGGCCGGCAAAGTAGTCGTAGTCACGCAGCGACTGGTACGGGTTGCTGTCGTACTGAGCTTGGGTCAAGCCACCGGGCATGTCGGCACGGCCATCGTAGTAGTGGAAGTTGAGCCAGAACTCGTCGACGTCGGTCGGCGCCCAGTGGGTCTTGAGGATGACGTCGTCGATGTCGTTGCCGTTGTTGCTCTCGCGGTAGCCGTTGCCGTTCACCCCGGTGTACAACAGCGCAACGCCGATGCCGTTGTCGGCGGTGCCGCCGACGAAGGCCGATTCGGTGTGCTTCCAGCCGCCGTGCTGCGAGGTTTCAAGGGTGGTGGAAAGTTGTGCCGAGGCCTGCTCCGGGATTGCCCGGGTGACGAAGTTGATCACCCCTCCGACGTTCTGCGGGCCATAGCGCACAGAGCCGGCACCGCGCACCACGTCGATGCTGTCGAGGTTGCCCGAAGAGATCGGCGCCATCGACAACTGCGGCTGGCCATAAGGGGCGAAGGCAGCCGGGATGCCATCGATCAACACGGTCGAGCGTGGCGACAAACGCGAAGTCAGGCCGCGCACGCCAACGTTCAGGGACAGGTCGCTGCCACCGGTGCCGTTGGAGTCCTGCACCTGTACGCCAGGGATACCGCGCAGCACGTCGCGCACGTTCATCGCGCCCTTCTCCACCATGGCCTCACGCCGCACCACGGTGCGCGCGCCTGGGTGGTTCTGGACCACGGCCTGGTCAGCATCGCCCAGCCAGTCGCCGACAACCTTGATGTCAGTGGGCGCCAGCTCCAGGCTACCGCTGCCCAGGTCGAGCGTGGTGGGCAGTGGCTTGACCACCACGGTGTCCTGCGACACCTCGAACGTCAGCCCGCTGCCTTGCAGCAACTGTTGCAGCGCCTGCACCGGCGCCAGGTTGCCGGACACTGCCGGGGCCTGCTTACCAGCCACAAGCTCCGGGCTGTAGAACAGCTGCAGGTTGGTTTGTTGGCCCAGCTGGCTCAGCGCCGAAGCCAGCGGTTGCGCCTGGATCTGAATGGCAGTGTCGGCCTGCTCGGCCTGGCTGTTGACGGCCACGGCACTGACCGCAAGGGCCAGCGCCAGGGCGCGCACGCGTGGGAAAGGCTTGTTGTTGTTCACGTCGTCGAGACATCCTGAAGTTCGGGATAAACGCCAACCGCATGCAAATGGAAATGCTTGGCAGTTGCAGCTGGCGAGGAAGACGAACGGGCTGAAAAAAACCTGAATCTATTTCGCGATTATTTCGCGAGAACCGTCTTCATGGGCTTTGATGGCCACCGGCAGAATGCTCGGCAAGGCGCGCAGCAAGGCATCGGTGTCGTCGCTGCTGAAGGTGCTGGACAGGCGCAACTGCGCCACCTTGCCGGGGGCAACGCGCAGCGGCTCAGTGCGGTAGCGCGACACTTCGGCCACCACCTCGGCCAGGGTGGCGTTGTCGAACACCAGCTTGCCCTGGCGCCAGGCGGTGAGCGCGGCGGCATTGACCGCGAAGGGAGGCGTCACCTTGCCTTGTGCATCTATGTGCGCGCCCAGGCCGGCCGTCAGTTGCGCCTGCGAGGCATCCTTGCCCTGCACACGCACCGAACCCTGCTCCACCGCCACGCGGGTGGCGGCCGGGTCCAGGCGCACATCGAAGCGGGTGCCGATGACGGTCACGCTGCCTTGGGCGGTATCGACCACAAACGGCCGGCTGCTGTCGTGGGCCACGATGAACATGGCTTCGCCGGCATTCAGCTGGATGTGCCGGCGCCCGGCGCTGAAATCAACCTGCAGTTGCGTGCCGCCGTTCAGCGTCAGCTGCGACCCATCCGGCAACTCGACCTGCCGACGTTCGGCAAAGGCGGTCTGCAACTGGCCCTGATGGTTGAGGCGCTGGTACTGCCAGCCACTCCAACCCAGCCCCAGGGCAACCACTGCCACCCCGGCCGCCAGTGCCTGGCGTACCAGGCGCCGCCGTGGCAGTTGATGCACGGGCTCTGCTTGGCACAGCGCCTCGAGGCGCTGGCGCGGAATGAAGTCGGCGGCGCGCCACAGGCTGGCAAGCTGCTCGAATTCATCGCGATGGCGCGGGTCCGCTGCCAACCAGGTGTGCAAGCGCGCCTGCAGCTCGGCATCCCGCGGCGCGTCCTGCACGCGGGCGAACCATTCGGCCGCCTGCTTGCGGACGGTGTCGGTGCCGTGCTGTTTCATCGAGGTCTCCTGACTCATCATCCCGACACATCCAGGTGTTCACGCAGGTGTCGGAGCGTGCGGATCATATACTTTTCGACCATGTTCTTGCTCAAGCCCATGCGCTGAGCGATCTCGGCCTGGGTCAGGCCTTCGAGCTTCTGCCAGATGAACACACAGCGGCAGTTGAGGGGCAATTCGGCCAGCGCCCGTTCGACGCTGTCGGCCAGCTCCAGGGCGTGCACGTAGGCTTCGGGGTCGCCGCTGCTGCTTGTGCTGCTTTCATCGAACACTTCCAGCGCCTGGCGCCGATCCTCGCGGCGAAAACCATCCACCGCAATGTTGCGCGCCGTCTGGTGCAGGTAAGCGCGTGGCTGCTCGACCTGCTCGCGGGGGTTCTCCAGAACCCTGACGAAGGCATCGTGCGTGAGGTCCTCGGCCTGCTGGCGACTGCGCAGCTTGCGCGTCCAGGTGCCGATCAGCTCATGGTAGTGGTCGAGGAAGCCTTTGTGTGCGGACACGGTGGGGGTCGTCAGGGAGGCAGACTAGGGTGCGAATAGTAATGTTTCTCATCAAAACCGGAAAATCCGCCAGTCGGTAACAAAAAATTTTTGCGGATTTCATGGACGGAAGTGCCTGAAGAGCGTGGCCATAAATATGAACACCTTGCGCCTGTTCGCGGGCAAGCCCGCTCCCACACAAGCCCTGCAAACCCTGTGGGAGCGGGCTTGCCCGCGAAGAGGCCGGGAGGGTCCTTCCACAATATTTAACGCTTCAAACATCGAGGGGAACATCTGCCGGTCACATGAGTCGGTTATTCAAATGGCAGGTCGTCGATCCGCGACGAACACGCCCGGATTGCCTGTTGATCTTGCATTCTTCACGCCCTAAAGTGCGCGCCGAACGTCCATGCTGGAAACGATCCATCCGGCTCAAGTACTGAGTAGGCGAACCAAAGTGGGGATACGGAGGACGTTCAGTTTGCAGCCACTTATCTTTTCAGTTTGCCCATGGAGTCCCTGAGCATGTCGATCCAGGTCGAAGACTATTTCGCGCGTGACACCTTCCAGAAAATGAAGGCGTTCGCCGACAAGCAGGAAACCCCGTTCGTACTCATCGATACCCAGATGATCAGCCAGGCCTATGACGACCTGCGCGCCGGTTTCGAATTCGCCAAGGTCTACTACGCGGTCAAGGCCAACCCGGCGGTCGAGATCATCGACCTGCTCAAAGAAAAAGGTTCGAGCTTCGACATCGCCTCGATCTACGAGCTGGACAAAGTGATGGACCGTGGCGTCAGCGCCGACCGCATCAGCTACGGCAACACCATCAAGAAATCCAAGGACATCCGCTACTTCTACGAGAAGGGCGTGCGCCTGTATGCCACCGACTCGGAAGCCGACCTGCGCAACATCGCCAAGGCCGCACCGGGCTCCAAGGTTTACGTGCGTATCCTCACTGAAGGCTCGACCACTGCCGACTGGCCGCTGTCGCGCAAATTCGGCTGCCAGACCGACATGGCCATGGACCTGCTGATCCTCGCCCGCGACCTGGGCCTGGTGCCCTACGGCATCTCCTTCCACGTGGGCTCGCAGCAGCGCGACATCAGCGTCTGGGACGCTGCCATCGCCAAGGTCAAGGTGATCTTCGAGCGCCTGAAAGAAGAAGACGGCATCGAACTGAAGCTGATCAACATGGGTGGCGGCTTCCCGGCCAACTACATCACCCGTACCAACAGCCTCGAAACCTACGCCGAAGAAATCATCCGCTTCCTGAAGGAAGACTTCGGTGACGACCTGCCGGAAATCATCCTCGAGCCAGGCCGTTCGCTGATCGCCAACGCCGGCATCCTGGTCAGCGAAGTGGTGCTGGTGGCGCGCAAGTCGCGCACCGCGGTCGAGCGCTGGGTGTACACCGACGTGGGCAAGTTCTCGGGCCTGATCGAAACCATGGACGAGTCCATCAAGTTCCCGATCTGGACCGAGAAGAAAGGCGAGATGGAAGAAGTGGTCATCGCCGGCCCGACGTGCGACAGCGCCGACATCATGTACGAGCACTACAAGTACGGCCTGCCGCTGAACCTGGCGATCGGTGACCGCCTGTACTGGCTGTCGACCGGTGCCTACACCACCAGCTACAGCGCGGTGGAATTCAACGGCTTCCCGCCGCTGAAGGCCTACTACCTGTAATGAACAACGGGGCCGCAAGGCCCCGTTTTCATGTGTGCTGGCTTGTGCCGGCCTCTTCGCGGGGCAAGCCCGCTCCCACAGGACCCTGATGTGCCACAGGCAACAGATAACTTGTGGGAGCGGGCTTGCCCCGCGAAGAGGCCAGCCGTCTAGACATCATTCCCCGCGCTGTTCGAGTTCCTCGGCATACCCTGCTGCATACCCCGCCAGCAACGGCCCTGCCCCGCGCAATGTCGCTACCGCACTGCGCAAGAAATTCACATTCCCCTCAACCCGCGCCCGCTCCAGCCAAGGCCCGGCTTCAGCCAGTTGCCCCCGCTCAACCAGCACCATCGCCAAACTGAACATCCCGCGAAAGTCCCCCGCCTCGGCCGAACGCCGATACCAGCGCACCGCCCGCGCCGGGCTTGCCGCCGTGGCAATGCCCTGTTCCAGGTAACGCCCGTACAGGTTCATCGACTTGGCATGCCCCAACTGTGCGGCCTTCTCGTAACAGACCAAGGCCTGGGCCTGATTGGCCGGCACCCCGCGCCCGGTGGCCAGCAGGTTGCCCAAATTGTAAAGGCCCCAGTCCAGCCCGGCGTCTGCCGCCCGGGCATAGTGAATGGCCGCCTGCGTAAGGCTGACTTCACCGCCCCAGCCATGCTCCAGGCAACGCCCCAGCATATTGCAGGCCATGACACTGCCTCCCTGCGTGGCAATGGCGAACCAGCGCCGGGCCAGGTCTACATCCTGCTCAATACCGCGCCCATCCAGCAGAATCTGACCCAGCAGCAACTGCGCCTCGACCACCCCCTCCCCCGCTGCCGCCAGGATCGCCTGGGCCGCCTTGCCGGGGCTGTCTTCGAGCATGGCCTTGAGGCCTGCAACATCCACCACTTCTTCACGACGCAACGGGTATGACACGGTTCAGACCTCAGCCCAGCGGCGCAGCAGGTTGTGGTAAGTCCCCGTCAACTGCAGCAGCGATGGGTGATCGGGCACATCGGCAGTGAGTTGCTGGATGGCATTGTCCATCTCGAACAGCAGCGCACGCTGGCTGTCCTCGCGTACCAGGCTCTGCGTCCAGAAAAACGCCGCATAACGCTGGCCGCGGGTCACCGGGTTGACCTTGTGCAGGCTGGTGCCGGGGTACAGCACCAGGTCGCCAGCTGCCAACTTGACCTGCTGCACGCCGTAAGTGTCCTGAATCACCAGTTCGCCGCCGTCGTAGCTGTCCGGGTCGCTGAGGAACAGCGTCGAGGACAGGTCGGTACGCACGCGCTCCGGGCTGCCCTTGGGCTGGCGCAGCGCATTGTCGATGTGGAAGCCGAAGTTGCCGCCTTCGCGGTAGCAGTTGATCAGCGGTGGAAACACCTTGTGCGGCAGCGCTGCCGACATGAAGCGCGGGGTGTTCCAGAGGCGGTCGATCAGCGCGCTGCCCAGCTCCTTGGCCAGCGGGTGGCCTTCAGGCAACTGCAGGTTGTGCTTGGCCTTGGCCGATTGATACCCGGCAGTGACCTTACCATCGGCCCAATCAGCCTGCTCCAGCGCCTCGCGGATACGCGTGAGTTCGTCGGCATCGAACAGGCCGGGAATGTGAAGCAGCATGGCGGCGGCACCTGGGCAAATGTAAAGGCGTCAATGATATTGATTCCCTTTTACATACCACAAGCCCCATTCGCCGCTTAAGACGTTTCAGCCACTGAAAACCGTAAAGGCAAACTGTAAAGATTGTAAATTCTTCACGAATGGTAACGACTCTCAATTGTTAGTCACAATTGCTTACATTAAGATCCGCCGCCTTATCACCTTGGGGAAGGTCCTTACCAATGCGTCACTACGTGCCATCTGCTGTGAGTTCACCACGCCTGATCGTGACCGCCATCGGCGTCGCCATCACTGCCTCGACCGCCTACGCTGCCGAGCCTGCCGCCAACAACGCCGTCACCCTGGATGCCACCAGCGTCAACGGCAAGGCCGAACAGGCCAGCACCGACTACAAGGTCGAGAAAGCCTCATCGCAGAAGTACACCGCGCCGCTGGTAGACACCCCACGCTCGGTCACGGTGATCCCGCAGCAGGTCATCAAGGACACCAACGCCCTCAGCCTGCAGGACGCCCTGCGCACGGTACCTGGCATCACCTTTGGTGCCGGTGAAGGCGGCAACCCGCAAGGTGACCGGCCGTTCATCCGCGGCTTCGACGCCCAGGGCGACACCTACCTGGACGGCGTGCGCGATACCGGCGCGCAAACCCGCGAGATCTTCGCCATCGAGTCGGTGGAAGTGGCCAAGGGCCCGAACTCGGCCATCGGCGGCCGTGGCGCCGCGGGCGGCACCATCAACCTGGTGAGCAAGCGCGCGCACCTGGGCAACTCGCTGGATGGCGCCTGGACCTGGGGCAGTGACCAGACCCAACGCTACACCTTCGATGGTAACTACCAGTTCAGCGACACAGTGGCCGGTCGTCTCAACCTGATGACCCACGAGAGCAACGTCGCCGGCCGCGACAAGGTCAACTACGACCGCTGGGGCATCGCCCCGTCCCTGGCTTTCGGCTTGGGCACCCCGACCCGCGTCAACCTCGACTACTACCACCTGGAAAGCGACGACCTGCCGGACTCCGGCATCCCGTACACCATTCCTACCGGTGGTAGCGGCGCCCGTACCTCGGCGCACCCGAGCAAACCGTACGATGGCGGGGACAGTGATAACTTCTATGGCCTGACCGGCCGCGACTTCCGCAAGAGCCGCGTCGACATCGCCACCTTCGCGATCGAGCACGACCTGACCGACGCGCTGACCATCAAGAACACCCTGCGTCACGGCAACAGCATGCAGGATTACATCCTGACCCAGCCCGACGACAGCAAGGGCAACGTCAACAACGGCAGCGTCTGGCGCCGCGCCAACAGCCGCGTTGGCAACACCGCCACCACCACCAACCAGACCGACCTGTTTGGTGAGTTCTATGTGGGTGGGATGAAAAACAGCTTCTCCACCGGTATCGAGCTGAGCCGGGAAGAGAGCAAGCGTTCGTCGTACACCGTTGATACCAACACGGGGGGCTCCACCGCCTCGACGTGCAACCCAAGCCTGATCGGCGCAAACAGTGGCTACAACTGCACCTCGTTGAGCAATCCGAACCCGGATGATCCGTGGAATGGCGCGATCTCGCGCAACTACGCCGGCACCGACACCAAGAGCAACACCCGCGCCCTGTACGTCTTCGACACCTTGGAGCTGACGCCTGACTGGCTGCTGAACATGGGCCTGCGCTACGACCACTTCGACACTCAGTACCGCACCTACGATGCCGCTGGCGCCACCGTGGTCAACGCCAAGGGCGTGGCCTCCAAGGGCCGTGATACCAGCGAGTTCATCACCGGCCAACTGGGCCTGGTCTGGAAGCCGGCCGAAAACGGCAGCATCTATGTCTCCTACGCCACCTCCGCGACGCCACCCGGCGCGATGCTCGGCGAGGGCACCGAAGGCAACCCATTGGGCAACACCAGCGACCGTGCCGGCAACCTGCTGAGCAGCGACATGGAGCCGGAAGAAACCACCAACTACGAAATCGGCACCAAGTGGGACCTGCTCGACCAGCGCCTGTCCCTGGCCGCCGCGCTGTTCCGTACCGAGAAGGAAAACGCCCGCGTTCAGGTGGACACCACCACCTACGAAAACGTCGGCGAAACCCGCGTGCAGGGTATTGAGCTGTCGGCCAGCGGCAAGCTCACTGACAAGTGGCAGGTCTTTGCCGGCTACACCTACATGCAGGCGCGCCAGATCGATGGCGGCGCGCTGGGCAAGGCCAACGATGGCAACCAGCTGCCGAACACGCCGAACAACAGCGCCAGCCTGTGGACCACGTATTCGATCACGCCGAAGCTGACCGTCGGGGGTGGCGCGTTCTATGTGGATGACGTGTACGGCAGTGTGGCCAACACCACCATGGTCGACAGCTACGTGCGCTACGACGCCATGGCCGCCTACAAGCTGACCAAGAACGTCGACCTGCAGCTGAACGTGCAGAACCTGACCAACGAGGTGTACTACGACAAGGCGTTCTCCACCCACTTCGCCAACCAGGCGGCCGGGCGGACAGCGTTGCTGACCACCAGCGTTCACTTCTAAAGCAACACCCCGGAGCCCCGTTCATTCCAGTGAGCGGGGCTTTTGCGTACCAAGGCATAATGCACGCCGCCTGAACTGAAACGGCAAGACAAGGTGATCGATGTGGTGAAGAAGACGCTGTTCCAATTGCACTGGTTCTTTGGCATCACCGCTGGCCTGGTGCTGGCCTTGATGGGCATCACCGGGGCGATCTGGTCGTTTCAGGAAGAACTGCTTCGGGCCTTCAATGCCGATGTGCTGAAGGTCGAAGTACGCCCCGAGGGCGTATTACCGCCCGCCGAACTGGTGCAGCGAGTCGAGGCCGCACGAGGCGACAAGGTCGCGATGCTGTGGGTGGACCTGCACGAAGGCAACGCTGCGCGGATCTTCTTCACACCGCCGCCAGGCCAGCGCCGTGGTGAGCTGCGTTATGCCGACCCGTACACCGGCGAGCTCAAGGGTGAAGTGGCCGGGCAGGACTTCTTCAACCTGATGCTCAACCTGCACCGGTTCCTGGCCATGGGCGACAGCGGCCGGCAGATCACCGGTGCCTGCACCCTGATGCTGATCTTCTTCTGCCTCTCTGGCCTGTACCTGCGCTGGCCGCGCAAGGCGCTCAACTGGCGGGTCTGGCTGACCTTCGAGTGGGCCAAGAAAGGCCGCGCCTTCAACTGGGACCTGCACGCCGTGGCCGGTACCTGGTGCCTGCTGTTCTACCTGCTGTTCGCCCTCACCGGCCTGTTCTGGTCCTATGAATGGTACCGCGAAGGCCTGAACAAACTGCTGGCCGATACGCCGGCAGCGGGCCAGCAGCAAAAACGCGGCGAAGGCCGAGGCCGCCACGGGCCACAGAAGGTCGCCAAGAACGCACCGCCGCTGGTGGTCGACTACGACGCCATCTGGGCCAACCTCAAGGAGGCCGCAGGCCCGGGCCTGGCCATGTACAACCTTCGCCTGCCACCGGCAGGTGGCCAGCCGGCCAACCTCTTCTACCTAGTGGACGATGCCGCGCACCCGCGCGCCTTCAACACGCTGGTCCTCGACCCGGCCACCGGCCAGGTGAAAAGCCACGACCGCTACACCGACAAATCCTTCAAGGCGCAGTTGCTGCAGAGCGTTTACGCCCTGCACGTAGGCGAATACTTCGGCTTGCCGGGCCGGATCATCGTCACCCTCGCCAGCCTGACCATGCCGCTGTTCTTTGTCACCGGCTGGCTGCTGTACCTTGACCGCCGCCGCAAGAAACGCCAGGTTCGCGCTGCCCGAGGCGGCGTCGACAGCACCCAGGCTGGCAGCGACAGCTGGCTGATCGGCTTTGCCAGCCAGAGCGGCTTCGCCGAACAGCTGGCCTGGCAAAGTGCCGGGCAATTGCAGGCGGCTGGCCTGCCGGTGCAAGTCCGCGCCTTGGCCGAACTGGGCGAGGATGACTTGCGCCAGGCCCGTCGCGCCTTATTCGTGGTCAGTACCTTCGGCGATGGCGAAGCGCCAGATAGCGCCCGCGCGTTCGAGCGCAAGGTGCTTGGCCAACCCTGGGCGCTGAACAACCTGCACTATGCTGTGCTCGCCCTAGGCGACCGCCAATACCCGCACTTCTGCGGCTTTGCCCGTCGCCTGCAGGCTTGGTTGGGTGAACGCGGCGCCAGCACGGCGTTCAGCCCGGTGGAGGTGGACAACGCCGACCAGGCGGCGCTGCAACAATGGCAACAGGCACTGGCGCAGCTGACGGGGGCCCAGCCGGTCACGGCCTGGCAGCCGCCGAGTTTCGGCAACTGGACGCTGGTGCAACGTGAGTTGATGAACCCGGGCAGCCAGGGCTTGCCGGTCTACCTGATCGGCCTGCGCCCTGAGGAGCCTGCCAGCTGGCAAGCCGGCGACCTGGTGGAAATCCTGCCGCGCAATGCTCAGCTGCGGGTCGACGCCTTCCTCGACGGCCTGGGCCTGGATGCCAACGCAACCGTACAGCTCGACGGCCTGAGCGAAACCTTGGGCCAGGCGCTGGCCAGCCGTCAGTTGCCCAGCCGGCGCGATCAGTTGGTGGGCTTGCACGCACAGGCGCTGGTCGATGCGCTGGTACCGATCGGCACGCGTGAATACTCCATCGCGTCGATCGCCAGTGACGGTGTATTGGAATTGATCGTGCGCCAGGAACGTCACCCGGATGGCAATTTCGGGCTGGGGTCTGGTTGGCTGACCGAGTACCTGCCGGTGAATGGCCTGCTGAGCATGCGCCTGCGCCGCAACAGTGGCTTCCACCTGCCCGAGTCACCGGTGCCGATGATTCTGATCGGCAACGGTACTGGCCTGGCTGGCCTGCGCAGCCTGCTGCGCGCGCGGGTTAACGCGGGCGAACAACGCAATTGGCTGCTGTTCGGTGAACGTAACCGCGCGCATGACCTGCTGTGCGGCAACGAACTGCAGGGCTGGCTCGACAGCGGCGACCTGGCGCGCCTGGACCTGGCGTTTTCGCGGGATCAGGCCGAGAAGGTGTATGTGCAGGATGTGTTGCTGCAGCAGGCTGATGCGTTCAAACGCTGGGTGGCGGATGGCGCCTGTGTGTATGTCTGCGGCAGCTTACAGGGCATGGCGGCCGGCGTTGATGCGGCGCTCAAGGGCATGCTTGGAGAAGCCGTTGTACAGCAACTGATCGAGGATGGGCGGTATCGGCGGGATGTGTACTGATACTGGCCCGTGCTAGCCACTGAGGGCCTGTAGGAGCGGCCTTGCGTCGCGAAAGGGCTGCAAAGCAGCCCCAGCAATTTATGCTGTAACGCCGAAACCCCGGGGCCGCTTTGCGGCCCTTTCGCGACGCAAGGCCGCTCCTACAACTGGGCCAGTACTGCCTTAGTGCAGCTCGAAGGTATCGGCATCCAGGTTCGCCGGGAACTTGGCCCGGTACGCCGCCAGCTCCGCCGCTCTCAACACCACCGTGAACACCCCGTCCGCTTCGCCAGCACTGAGCAGGCTCTCGCCCTGGAAGTCCAGCACTTGGCTGTCACCGGAATAGGCGAAGCCTTTGCCATCGGTGCCCACGCGGTTCACCGCCGCGACAAAGCACAGGTTCTCGATGCCCCGCGCCGGCAGCAGTCGATTCCAGTGCTGGCGGCGCGCCGCCGGCCAGTTGGCGGTGTACAGCAGCAGGTCGGTGTCCTGGGCATCACGGCTCCACACCGGGAAGCGCAGGTCGTAGCAGATCAACGGGCGTACCCGCCAGCCCTTGATCTCGAACTGCACCTGACGCTCGCCGGGGGTGTAATGCTTGTGCTCACCCGCCATGCGGAACAGATGGCGCTTGTCGTAGTGCAAGATCTCACCGTCCGGGCGCGCCCACAGCAGGCGGTTGCGGTGGCTGCCATCGGCGGCCTGGATGATCACGCTGCCGGTGATCACCGCGTCGTACTTCTTCGCCTGGGCCTTGAGCCATTTGTAGGTCGGGCCGTTCTCGGGCTCGGCCAGGCTTTCGGACTGCATCGAGAAGCCGGTGGTGAACATCTCTGGCAGGATCACCAGGTCCACCTCACCCACTTGCTTCAGCAGTTCCTCGAAGTGCGCATAATTGGCCTCGCGGTCGTGCCAGGCCAGGGTGGTCTGCACCAAGGCGATTTTCAGGTCGGGCAGTGTACTCAGATCGCGCATAGCTTTTCCGCCGCCTGACGCAGCGTCTCCTCACGTTTGGCAAAGCACAGGCGCACCAGGCGTTGCTCGGGGATGGGTTGCTGGTAGAACACCGACACCGGAATGGTCGCCACGCCGTGCTCACGGGTCAGCCACAACGACATCTCGACATCGTTCAGGTCCGGGCGGATCTGCGAATAGTCCACCAGCTGGAAATAGGTGCCGGCCGTGCGGCGGAAACTGAAGCGCGAACCTTCGAGCAAATCGCAGAACAGGTCGCGCTTGGCCTGGTAGAAGCCTGGCAGTTCATCGAGGTGCTCGGGGTGCTCGGCCATGAAGTCGGCCAGCGCGCACTGCAACGGCGTGACGCCGCAGAAATTGACGTACTGGTGCACCTTGCGCAGCTCGGCACTCAGGGCCGGTGGCGCGATCACGTAGCCAGTTTTCCAACCGGTCACATGGTAGGTCTTGCCGAACGAACTGACCACGAAGGCACGGCTATAGAGCTCGGCATGGGCCAGCACGCTGGCGTGGCGTACGCCGTCATACACCAGGTGCTCGTAGACTTCGTCGCTGACTAGGTAGATATCGCGATCAGCGATTAGCTGCGCCAGCTGGTCCAGGTCTTCACGGGTGATCAGTGCGCCGCTGGGGTTGTGCGGCGAGTTGAGAATGACCATGCGGGTACGCGGGCTGAGGGCATCGCTGAACCGCTGCCAGTCGATGCGGAAGTCGCCGTCGCTCAGTTGCACATGCACACAACGGCCACCGGCCAGCTCCACCGACGGCTCGTAGCTGTCATAGCACGGGTCGAAGACGATGACTTCGTCACCGGCCTGGATCACCGCCTGAATGGCGCAAAAGATTGCCTCGGTGGCACCTGGGGTGATGGTCACTTCGTGATCGGCATCCACCTGTGCGCCATACAACCGTGCGACCTTGGCCGCTACCTGCTGGCGCAGGGCCGGCAGGCCAGTCATTGGCGCGTACTGGTTATGCCCGGCGGCCACATGCCGGCCCACTGCATCGAGCAACGCCTGCGGGCCGTTGAAGTCGGGGAAGCCTTGGGAAAGGTTGAGCGCACCGGTCTGTACGGCGAGCTGGGACATGGTGGTGAAGATGGTCGTGCCGACATTCGGCAGTTTGCTGCGGATCATGAAGCCCTCTTTCCTGGGGTTTATCCGGCACGGGGTGGAGTCCGAGCATAGCGGATCGAGCGGTCAGGAAAAAGGTTGAAACAATAGGGGATTGCGTTGGATCAAGAGACCCTGTGGGAGCGGGCTTGCCCCGCGAACACGGGCAAAGCCCGTGCCATCCATCGCGTTGCCTGCTTCGCGGGGCAAGCCCGCTCCCACATGGAGTTGATCAGCGCTTATCGCGGCGCTTCTTCTCGGCCTTCTTGTGGTGCGACATCAAGCGGCGCTTCTTGTTGACCTGGCGATCGGTGAGGGTGTTTTTCTTGCCCTCGTACGGGTTCTCACCGCCCTTGTACTCGATGCGGATCGGCGTACCGACCAGTTTCAGCACGCGGCGGTAGGTGTTTTCCAGGTAACGCGAGTACGACTTGGGAATGCTCTCGGTCTGGTTGCCGTGGATCACGATCAGCGGCGGGTTGGCACCGCCCAGGTGGGCATAACGCAGCTTGATGCGGCGGCCATTGACCAACGGCGGCTGGTGCTCGCTGACCGCGTCTTCGAGGATTTGCGTCAGGCGGCTGGTTGGCCAACGGGTGACCGCCGACGTGAACGCGGCCTGTACCGACTTGTACAGGTTGCCCACGCCCGTGCCGTGCAGCGCGGAAATGAAGTGGATGTCGGCGAAATCGACGAAGAACAGCCGGCGTTCCAGCTCGGTCTTCACGTAGGCGCGCTCACCCGGCTCCATGCCATCCCATTTGTTCAGGGCGATGACGATGGCGCGGCCGGCTTCGAGGGCAAAGCCCAGCAGGTTCAGGTCGTGGTCAACCACACCTTCGCGGGCATCCATGACGAAGATGACCACGTTGGCGTCTTTGATCGCCTGCAGTGTCTTGACCACCGAGAACTTCTCGACTTCCTCGTGGATCTTGCCGCGCTTGCGCACCCCGGCGGTGTCGATGAAGGTGTACTTGTCGCCATCGCGCTCGAACGGGATGTAGATACTGTCTCGGGTGGTGCCCGGCTCGTCGTAGACCACCACGCGCTCTTCGCCGAGCATGCGGTTGACCAAGGTCGACTTGCCGACGTTCGGGCGGCCGATGATGGCGATCTTGATGCCATCTTTTTCGCTTGGGCCAGGAATGCGCGCGGCTTCCTCGCCTTCGGCGACGTCCTGGTCGAGGGCTTCGTCCTCGGCATCACGCGGCAGGTGGCCGAGCACGGCTTCCATCAGGGCGTTGATACCACGGCCCTGGGAGCCCGCCACCGGAATGGCGTTGCCCATGCCCATCGGCGAGAACTCGGCACGCGCAACGTCGGGGTCGATGTTGTCGATCTTGTTGGCAACCAGAATCGCCGACTTGTTGCGCTTGCGCAGGTGCTCGGCAATCATCTGGTCGGCTGCGGTCATGCCCGCACGGGCATCGACCAGGAACAGCACATAGTCGGCTTCTTCGATGGCCATGAGCGACTGCTCGGCCATTTTCTCGTCCATGCCCACTTCGTCACCGGTGATACCGCCGGTGTCGATCAGGATGAAAGAACGACCCTGCCAGGAGGCATCACCATACTGGCGGTCACGGGTCAGGCCCGACAGGTCACCGACGATGGCATCGCGGGTCTTGGTCAGGCGGTTGAACATGGTGGATTTGCCGACGTTCGGCCGTCCCACCAGGGCGATTACGGGAACCATGCGGCTCTCCACTCTTGAATTCTTGAAAATGCAAAGGCCGCTGCAAGGCAGCGGCCGGAGTTTGTGCGGCGTTTCCTACACCGCGGCTCAAGACCGTTGGCGGTCTTGAGCTTAGCTTCAGCGGACGGTCAGTGCCTCGAGCTTGCCGCTGTTGCCGAAGACGTAGATGGTGTCGCCGACCACCAGGGGCCGGGCGCGCAGGCCATCGCTGTCGATTCGTTCACGGCCGACGAAGCGACCATCGACCTGGCTGAGCAGGTGCAGGTAACCCTCGAAGTCCCCGACAGCCACGTAGCTGGAGAACACTTCCGGTGCCGACAGCTGACGGCGAGCCATGGAATCGTTGGTCCACAGGGCGCTGGAAGAGCGCTCGTCGACGCTTTCAACGGTACCCGAGGCTTCGCTGACATAGACGTTACCGTAACCCTGGGCGACACCCACATAGCTGGACGCATCACGCTGCCACAGCACGCGGCCGCTTTCCAGGTCCAGGCCCGCTACGCGGCCCTGGTAGGTGCTGACGTACAGAGTACCACCGGACAGCAGCAAGCCGCCGTCGATATCTACCACGCGGTCCAACTCGGAACGCCCCTGCGGGATGGCCACACGGCTCTCCCACACTGGCACGCCGTTGTTGATATCCACCGCGATCACTTTACCGGTGGACAGGCCGGCAACCGCCAGGCGGTTGGTCGCGATCGGTGCACCGGTGCCGCGCAGGGTCAGTACGGCCGGGGTGTTTTCGTAGATCCAGCGGCGGTCGCCGGTCGCGGCATCGAGGCCGATCAGGCGGTCGTCCTGGGTCTGCACCACCACCACGTCGCCGTTGTTGGCGGGCGGTGCCAGCACTTCACTGGTCACGCGCGAACGCCAGCGCTCTTCACCGGTGCTGGAGTCCAGCGCGATGACCTCGCCTTTGAGGGTGCCGAGCATGACCAGCCCGTAACCCACGCCGACAGCGCCCGACACTTGCAGGTCCAGGTCTTTTTTCCACACCACGTCGCCGGTGATACGGTCGAGGGCGAAGACTTCGCCGTTGACGTCGGAGGCGTAGATACGGTCGTTTTCGATGGCCGGTACCAGGGTGTTGTACGTCTCGCCCTGGCCGTCACCGATCGAGCGGCTCCACTGCTTTTTCAGTACCACTTCCTCGGTGAACTTGGTCAGCTCGGCCGGGGGCAGTTCCTTCTTGCTGTTGCTGCTGCAACCCGCGGCCAGTACGGCCAGGGTCAGCACTGCTGCTTGTTTCCAACCGATCACGTCACGCGTCCCCTTTGGCCAAGTCATCCAGCTTCAGTTGCAGGCCACCGACCGCTGCTTCATCCGACAGCGAGGCCTTGGCTTTCTCATAAGCGCTGTGAGCATCGTCGGCGCGACCCAGCTGCACCAGCAGGTCACCCTTCAATTCTTCGCGGCTGGCCAGGAACGCCTTGTCGGCATCGCCGTCGAGCAGCTTGAGTGCCTCTTCGGCCTTGTCCTGGGCAGCCAGTACACGGGCCAGGCGCTGGCGCGAAATCTCGCCCAGGGTGGCATCGGCTGGCTTGTCCAACACAGCTTTGAGCTCGGCAGCAGCGTCGTCGAGCTTGCCGCTCTCGACCGCGACCTTGGCCACGAACAGGCTGCCGTACTGGGCGTAGGCGGTACCACCGAACTCGCTCTTGAGCTTGCCGGCCAGTTCCGCGACCTTGGTTGCGTCAGGCTGGCCACTCGGCGTCAGGCTGGTTTCAAGCAAAGCCTGGTACAGCTGCGAGGCACCTTGCGACTGGTTGTTCTGGTACTTGTGCCAGGTATTCCAGCCCAGTACCACCACACCGGCCAGCAACGCGCCCGTCAGCAGCGGCTTGCCGTTGCGGTTCCACCAGTCCTTGACCCCTGCCAGGTCATCATCATCGGTACTCGACACCCCAATACTCCTTTTCGCCTATTCGCTTGTTGGACCGCGTTACGCCTGTGCGACCGCGGTTTCCAGGTGCTCAGCCAGAGCATCCCAGGCAATGTTCTGTTGTTCGCCCTGACCACGCAGGGGCTTGAAGCCGATCGCTTGCTGGGCCAGCTCGTCGTCGCCAAGAATCAGGGCGAACAGCGCGCCGCTCTTGTCGGCTTTCTTGAACTGGCTCTTGAAGCTGCCACCCCCGGCGTTGACCACCAGGCGCAGGCCCGGCAGACGATCACGCAGGCGTTCGGACAAGCGCAGGCCAGCCAGCTCGGCCTGTTCGCCGAAGGCGCAGAGGTAGACGTCGACCTGACGGCTGATCGACTCGGGTACCTTACCCAGGGTCTCCAGCAGCAGAATCAAGCGCTCGATACCCATGGCGAAACCAACGCCGGTGGTCGGCTTGCCGCCCATCTGCTCGACCAGGCCGTCGTAGCGGCCACCGGCGCAGACAGTGCCCTGGGCGCCGAGCTTGTCGGTGACCCACTCGAACACGGTCTTGCTGTAGTAGTCCAGGCCACGCACCAGCTTGGTGTTGATCACGAACGGGATACCGGCAGCCTCCAGACGGGCCTTGAGGCCCTCGAAGTGCACGCGGGATTCTTCGTCCAGGTAATCTTCGAGCTTCGGCGCGCCAACCAGCACCGCCTGGGTGTTCTGGTCCTTGCTGTCGAGGATGCGCAGCGGGTTGCTCTTCAGGCGACGCTGGCTGTCTTCGTCCAGCTGCTCGAGGCGTGCCGAGAGGAACTCGACCAGCGCATCACGGTAGCGGGCACGGGCTTCGCTGGTACCCAGGCTGTTGAGCTCGAGCTTAACGGCGTCCTGGATGCCCAGCAGGCCCCACAGGCGCCAGGTCAGCATGATCAGTTCGGCGTCGATGTCCGGCCCGTCAAGGTTGAACACTTCCACGCCGATCTGGTGGAACTGGCGGTAGCGGCCTTTTTGCGGGCGCTCGTGGCGGAACATCTGGCCGATGTACCAAAGTTTCTGCACCTGGCCGTTGCCGGTGATGCCATGTTCAAGCACGGCACGCACACAGGCGGCGGTGCCTTCGGGGCGCAAGGTGAGCGAATCGCCGTTGCGGTCCTCGAAGGTGTACATCTCTTTTTCGACGATGTCGGTCACTTCACCGATGGAGCGCTTGAACAGCTCGGTGAACTCGACGATCGGTGTGCGGATCTGGCTGTACCCGTAGGTGTCCAGCAGGCCGGCCACGGTGCCTTCGAAGTAGCGCCACAGTGGCGACTGTTCAGGCAGGATGTCGTTCATGCCACGGATGGCTTGCAGCGATTTGCTCACGAAAAGTCCTTACGAATTCTGTGTGTCAGCCACGGGCGATCAGCGCCGCGTCGGCTTCGACCTTTTCGGCCGCTTTCTGGCGGATGAGCTTTTCGAGCTCATCGACCAGGTTGTCATTGGTCAGCTTCTGCGCCGGCTTGCCGTCGATGTAGATCAGGTTCGGCGTGCCGCCGGTCAGCCCTACGTGGGCTTCCTTGGCTTCGCCGGGGCCGTTGACCACGCAACCGATCACCGCGACGTCCAGCGGCACCAACAGGTCTTCCAGGCGCCCTTCCAGCTCGTTCATGGTCTTGACCACATCGAAGTTCTGCCGCGAGCAGCTTGGGCAGGCGATGAAGTTGATGCCACGCGAACGCAGGTGCAGCGACTTGAGGATGTCGTAACCGACTTTCACTTCCTCGACCGGGTCAGCAGCCAGCGAGATACGAATGGTATCGCCGATGCCTTCGGCCAGCAGCATACCGAGGCCGACGGCGGATTTCACTGTCCCCGAGCGCAGGCCACCGGCTTCGGTGATGCCCAGGTGCAGGGGCTGGATGATCTGCTTGGCCAACAGGCGGTAGGCTTCGACGGCCATGAACACGTCGGAGGCCTTGACGCTGACTTTGAAGTCCTGGAAGTCCAGGCGGTCCAGGTGCTCGACATGGCGCAGCGCCGACTCGACCAGCGCGGCTGGGGTCGGTTCGCCGTACTTCTTCTGCAGGTCCTTTTCCAGGGAGCCTGCGTTGACGCCGATACGGATCGGGATACCGCGGTCGCGGGCCGCATCGACCACGGCACGCACACGGTCTTCACGGCCGATGTTGCCCGGGTTGATGCGCAGGCAGTCGACGCCCAGCTCGGCCACACGCAAGGCGATCTTGTAGTCGAAGTGAATGTCGGCAACCAGCGGCACGCTGACCCGTTGCTTGATGCGGCCGAACGCCTCGGCGGCGTCCATGTCTGGCACCGAGACACGCACGATGTCGACACCGGCATCCACCAGGCGCTGGATCTGCCCGACGGTGGCATCGACATCGTTGGTGTCGGTGTTGGTCATGCTTTGTACCGCGATGGGCGCATCACCACCCACCGGCACATTGCCGACCCAGATTTTGCGGGATTCGCGACGTTTGATCGGAGATTCGCCGTGCATGACTTACTGTCCCAACTTCAGGCGAGCAGTCTCGCCACTTGTAAACGGAGCAACATCGACGGCCTGGCCGTTGTAGCTGACCTGCGCGCCACGGGCAAAGCCCAGGCGTACCGCGAACGGCGGCTTGCCGGTCAGCTCGAGGTTGTCGCCCTTGCGCTTGACGCCGCTGAACAGCACCTTGCCATTGCCATCGTTGACTTGGGTCCAGCAATTGGCGCTGAACTGAATCGAGACACTGGCGCTACCGGCCGGCACTGCGACGGGCGCGGCGGGCACAGTGGCAGCGGGCGCGGCAGCCACGGGCGCGGTTGCAGCCGGCGCTGCCGGAGCAGGCGCAGGCGTTGGCGCAGTGGCTGCGGTGGCCGCTTGGGGCTGCTGAGCGGGGGCTGGTGTTACGGTTGTTGCAGGGGGCTGCGCAGCGCTGGCGGGTGCTTGCTCGGCAGCGGCGGCCGACTGTTCACCTGCGGGCTGCTCCAGCGGCAACGGGGCGCTCTCGGGTTGCTGGCCGGCGCTCACGGCCTGGTCTTCAGGCTCGTCCAGCGGGTGAATCTGTGTGGTGCCGTCGGCGCTCTCGACTTCGACGTGCTCCAGGGCGATCTTGGCCAAGTCCTTGCCAGGCAGGCTGCCTTGGTCCTGCCACCAGACGAAGCCGCCACCGACTACCGCCACCAGCAGCAACAGGCTGACGCCGCGCAGGATGTTGTGCGAGAGGCGTACAGGCTCTTCGATGCGGCCCAGCGAATGCACTTCGCTGCCTTTGGCGTGGGTGCCAGTGTAACGGTCGAAGGCCTCGACCAGCGTGGCTTGGTCCAGGTCCATCAGTTTGGCGTAGGCGCGGATATAGCCACGGGCGAACGTGTGCCCGGGCAACTTGTCGAAGGCGCCGGTTTCAACGTGGTTCAACGAACTGACAGTGAGGTTGAGCTTGCGGGCCACCTCGGCTTGTGACCAGTCCCGCTTCTCACGGGCCTGACGCAAAAGCTCACCGGGGTTCTGGCCAGGCGCTACGGCTACTTCGGGATGCGCGGCGTTCATCGTTGCTCCGACAGGTATTGCTGATATTCCGGCGTACCGGGATAAAGTCGTTGTAATTGCTGGCCCAAATTGGCCAATGTGCCCTGCTCGTCGAACACCCGGGCAAGGCGGCTGCCCAGCAGGAGGCTACGGGCGTCGTGGTCGCTCAACTGGCTGAAACGATCGTAGTAGTCCAGGGACGGCACATAATGCCTGTTTTCGTAGGACAACTCAGCCATTTCCAGCAACGCCTTGGGTTGCCGTGGGTTGAGTTGCAACGCTTTGAGCAGATAGGCGTGCGCCTGGTCTCGACGCTCGAGCTTCAGGGCGGTCAAGCCAAGGTTCTCGTACACGCGTGAGCGTTCAGGATACAGGGTATCGGCACTGGCCAGGCGAAACATCTGCTTGGCCTCGGCAAATCGCCCCTGAGCATAAAGGAAACTGCCGTAGTTGTTGCGAATTCGCGTGTCGCCAGGGCGTGCCTGCAGAGCTTTTTGAAAGTGCTGCTCGGCCAGGGCCGGCTCACCTTCAGCCTGAAACACCAGCGCCAGCGCCGCATGCGCGCCGGCATCGCTGGCGTCCAGGGCAAGCGCCTTGCCCAGCGGGGCCTTGGCCTGTTCGGTCAAGCCTTCTTGCAAATAACCAAGCCCCAACTGCACATACGCCCTGCCCGCCTCTTGCCGCCCTTGGCGGCTGGCCAGCGGGTCACCCGCGCCGCCCGACACGCAGCCGGCCAGCAGCAAAAGCGCAAGGATCGACAGCGCGGCGCGCAGGGTCATGGCGAGTTCTCGGTCAGTGGCGCGCGGCGCTGTCTTGCAGCTCGGCGTCGGCAGAGAGCTGGCGCACAGCGATGTAGCGCTCACTGCGGCGGGTGCGGTCGTTGACCTGGCCGACCAACTGACCACAGGCGGCGTCGATGTCTTCGCCACGGGTGGTACGGGTGGTGACGTTGAAACCACCGTGGTGGAGCAGGTCCTGGAAGCGGCGGATGGCGTTGTTGCTCGGCCGCTCGTAACCGGAATGCGGGAACGGGTTGAACGGGATCAGGTTGATCTTGCACGGCACGTCGCGCAGCAGTTCGATCATCTGCGCGGCATGTTCAGGCTGGTCGTTGACGTCCTTGAGCAGGGTGTACTCGACCGTCAACACGCGCTTGCCACCCAGGGTGGCCATGTAGCCCATGCACGATTCCAGCAGCACCTTCAGCGGGTACTTCTTGTTGATCGGCACCAGCTGGTTACGCAGCTCGTCGTTCGGCGCGTGCAGCGACAGGGCCAGCGACACGTCGATGTGCTTGGCCAGTTCGTCAATCATCGGCACCACGCCCGAGGTGGACAAGGTGACGCGACGCTTGGAAATGCCATAGCCCAGATCATCCATCATGATCTTCATGGCGGCGATGACATTGTCGAAGTTCAGCAAAGGCTCGCCCATGCCCATCATGACCACGTTGGTAATCGCGCGGTCGACTTTGGCCGGGACGGTCCCGAAAGATTTGTTGGCAAGCCACACCTGGCCAATCACTTCGGCGGCGGTGAGGTTGCTGTTGAAGCCTTGCTTGCCGGTGGAGCAGAAACTGCAGTCCAGGGCGCAGCCGGCTTGCGACGATACGCACAGCGTGCCGCGGTCGTCGGTAGGAATGTAGACGGTCTCGACGCAGCTGCCAGAGGCAACGCGGATCACCCATTTACGGGTGCCGTCGGCGGAAATGTCTTCACTGACCACTTCCGGTGGGCGAATTTCGGCAACAGCCTCGAGCTTTTCGCGCAAGGCCTTGCCGACGTTCGTCATGGCGGCGAAATCATCGACGCCAAAATGGTGAATCCATTTCATCACCTGGCCGGCACGGAAGCGCTTCTCCCCTATAGAGTCGAAGAATTGTTCCATTTCCGGCTGGGTCAGGCCCAACAGGTTGATTTTGCCAGTAGATGTCGTCATGGATTCACCCTCACCCGTAAGCTTTCGCTTAGCGAGTGGTTACCTCGGTAGCAGCGAAGAAGTAAGCGATTTCGCGAGCAGCAGCAGCTTCGGAGTCCGAACCGTGAACGGCGTTGGCGTCGATCGACTCGGCGAAGTCAGCACGGATGGTGCCGGCAGCAGCTTCTTTAGGGTTGGTAGCGCCCATCAGCTCACGGTTCAGAGCGATGGCGTTTTCGCCTTCCAGAACCTGAACAACAACCGGGCCGGAAGTCATGAAGGCAACCAGATCGCCGAAGAAGCCGCGCTCGCTGTGCTCAGCGTAGAAGCCTTCGGCTTCGGCTTTGGACAGTTGCTTGATTTTCGAGGCAACGATTTTCAGGCCAGCTTCTTCGAAGCGAGTGGTGATCTTGCCGATGACGTTTTTGGCAACGGCGTCAGGCTTGATGATCGAGAAAGTACGTTGAACAGCCATGGAAAACTCCAGAAATATGAGTGTTGCGAAAAATTAAACCCGCGAATTATACGCGGGTTTCAGGGGATTGCCTAACCTGCAGCGACGCGCTTAGTCGGCTTCATCAATCCAGGCCGCCTGGATGGCCTCGAGCACTTTCTCACCGCCGCGTGACGGATCGTCGCTGAACTCTGGCAATGCCAGCACCCAGCGGTGCAGATCGACGAAATTCACATAACGAGGATCGACGTCCGGCTTGCTTTCTGCAAGCTGGATGGCGATCTCAAGTACATCAACCCATTTCAGACTCATGCAAAAATCCTCAGTGGGGCGCTTCAGCAGCGTGGTTAAGCGAATACTTGGGGATCTCGATGGTCAGGTCCTGGTCGGCGACGACCACCTGGCAGCCGAGGCGCGACTGGGCTTCCAGGCCCCAGGCCTTGTCCAGCATGTCCTCTTCCAGCTCGTCCGCTTCTTCCAGCGAATCGAAACCTTTGCGAACAATACAGTGACAGGTGGTGCAGGCCTTGACCCCACCGCAAGCGCTTTCCATTTCGATGTGATGCTCGTGGGCCAGCTCCAGGATGTTGGTCCCAGGCTCGACCTCCACGGTCAGCCCTTCCGGGCAAAACTTCTCGTGCGGCAGGAATGTCACCAGCGGCATCGGTTACTCCTCGATCTCATTCAGGTTGCGCCCGGCCAGTGCGGCTTTGACCGTCGAATCAAGGCGACGGGCGGCAAATGCATCGGTCACCTGCGACAGACGCTTGGTCTGTTGCTCGATGGCGGGGCCATCGGTGCCGGTCAGCAAATCACGTAGTTCTTGCATCTGGAATTCGATGGCTTCGCGCTCTTCGCTGCTGAGCAGGCGCTCGCCATCGGCGTCCAGGGCGCCCTGTACTGCTTCGAGCAGGCGCTCACCGTCAACCTGGTGTTCACGCAGCTGACGGGCCTGCTTGTCGCTGCCTGCGTGCTCGAACGAATCCTTGAGCATGCGGGCGATCTCGCCGTCGGTCAGGCCGTAGGACGGCTTGACCTGAATGCTGGCTTCGACGCCCGAGCCCAGTTCGCGGGCAGCGACGCTGAGCAGGCCATCGGCATCGACCTGGAAGGTCACGCGGATTTTCGCCGCACCGGCGACCATGGCCGGGATGCCGCGCAGCTCGAAGCGCGCCAGCGAGCGGCAGTCGCTGATCAGCTCGCGCTCGCCTTGCAGGACGTGAATCATCATGGCCGACTGGCCATCTTTATAGGTGGTGAACTCTTGCGCACGCGCCACCGGAATGGTGGTGTTGCGCGGGATCACCTTCTCCATCAACCCGCCCATGGTCTCAAGGCCCAGGGACAGTGGGATGACGTCGAGCAGCAGCAACTCGCCACCTTCACGGCGGTTGCCAGCCAGGGTGTCGGCCTGAATGGCAGCACCGATGGCCACCACCTGGTCAGGGTCGATCGAGGTCAATGGGGTACGGCCGAACAGTGTGCCAACAGCGTCACGCACGCGTGGAACGCGGGTCGAACCACCGACCATGACCACTGCACCCACCTCTTCCAGCTCGACACCGCTGTCGCGCACGGCGCGGCGGCAGGCTTTGAGGCTGCGAGCGATCAGCGGCTCGATCATGGCATCGAAGGCGGCCCGGCTGAGCTCACCCTGCCAGGCACCGTGGCTGACGCTGACCACGTCGGCGTCGGTCAGGGCTTCCTTGGCGGCGCAGGCGGCCTGCAGCAACTGGCGCTGAGTACCCGGGTCGAGGTCGGAAGACAGCCCAGCCTGTTCAATGATCCAACCGGCAATCGCGTGGTCGAAATCATCGCCGCCCAGGGCGGTATCGCCGCCGGTGGCCAGCACTTCGAAGACGCCGGCCGTCAGGCGCAGGATGGAGATATCGAACGTGCCGCCACCCAGGTCATAGATGGCCACCACGCCTTCGGCGTTTTGGTCCAGGCCATAGGCCACGGCCGCTGCGGTCGGCTCGTTGAGCAGGCGCAACACATTGAGGCCGGCCAGGCGCGCGGCATCCTTGGTCGCTTGGCGCTGGGCGTCGTCGAAATAGGCTGGCACGGTGATCACCGCCCCCACCAAGTCGCCACCGAGGGTTTGCTCGGCGCGCTCGCGCAGCACCTTGAGGATGTCGGCCGACACCTCCACCGGGCTTTTCGGCCCTTGGACGGTATCGATGAACGGCATGTGCGACTCACCGCCAATGAAGCGGTACGGCAGCTGCTCGCCCAACTGCTTGACGTCGGCCAGGCCGCGCCCCATCAGGCGCTTTACCGACAGCACGGTGTTCAAAGGGTCGCTGGAAGCGGCATCGCGCGCAGCCTGCCCGACTTCGCTGCGCCCTTCGAGGTAGCGCACCGCAGACGGCAAAATGACATTACCCTGCACATCCGGCAGGGGCTCGCTGCGACCGCTGCGAACGGCAGCGACCAGAGAATTGGTGGTACCCAGGTCGATACCCACCGCCAGGCGGCGCTGGTGCGGCTGAGGGCTTTGACCGGGTTCGGCGATCTGCAGTAGGGCCATGCTTATCTGAATACCTTAGGCGTCATCACGGGCAACGCCGGGTTAATCGTCGAGGCGCTCTTCCAGTTGGCGCACTTCTTGGGCGAGCTTGTCGAGGAACTGCATGCGGCGCATCAGGCGTTCGGCCTTCTCGCGCTCGGCAGGCACATCCCAGCAGGCGGCGAAATCCTCGTTCAGCGTGTCCTGCGCACCCTTCAGGCGCTTCTTGAACACAGCAACACCATCGAGGTCGGCTTCGTCCTGCAGCTCTTCGAGCTCTTCGCGCCACTGCATCTGCTGCAGCAGGAAGTCGGGGTCATGGACCGTGACTTCCTGGGGCACTTCGTGGCCACCGATTGCCAGCAAGTAGCGGGCTCGGCGCGGCGCACTGCGCAGCGTCTGGTAGGCGTCGTTGAGGGCCGCGGACTTCTCCAGGGCTACCCGCTGCTCGCGCTCGGAAGCGTCGGCAAAACGGTCAGGATGGACCTCGCGGGCCAGCTCGCGGTAGCGAGTGGCCAGCTTGTCGAGGTCCAGCCGGAAGCACGGCTGGAGATCAAACAGAGCGTAATGACAAGGAGTACCCACAGCCAGCCTCAGACGTTGAAGCTTTCGCCGCAGCCACACTCACCGCGCACGTTGGGGTTGTTGAACTTGAAGCCTTCGTTCAACCCTTCTTTGACGAAGTCGAGCTCGGTGCCATCGAGGTACACCAGGCTTTTCGGGTCGATGATGACCTTCACGCCGTGGTTCTCGAATACCTGGTCTTCGCCCGCCACTTCGTCGACGAACTCCAGCACATAGGCCAGGCCCGAGCAGCCGGTGGTGCGTACGGCCAGGCGAATGCCTTCACCCTTGCCGCGCCCTTCCAGGGAACGCCGCACGTGGTTGGCGGCGGCTTCTGTCATGCTGATAGCCATCAGAACTCCTTACCTCGCAACAGGCGACTTAGATCAAGCCTTTCTTCTGCTTGTAATCGCGAACGGCTGCCTTGATGGCATCCTCGGCGAGTACCGAGCAGTGGATCTTGACCGGCGGCAACGCCAGTTCTTCAGCCAGCTGGGTGTTCTTGATGGTTTCGGCTTCGTCCAGGGTCTTGCCCTTCATCCACTCGGTGGCGAGGGAGCTGGAAGCGATAGCCGAACCGCAGCCGTAGGTCTTGAACTTAGCGTCTTCGATGACGCCCTGCTCGTTGACCTTGATCTGCAGGCGCATCACGTCACCGCAGGCCGGCGCGCCGACCATGCCGGTACCGACGTCCGGGTCTTCGGCATTCATCTTGCCGACGTTGCGCGGGTTTTCGTAGTGGTCGATGACCTTTTCACTGTATGCCATGGTGCAATTCCTTCCTCATCAGGGAGCCGCTCTTGCCGGCGACTGCTTAGTGGGCGGCCCACTCGATCTTGGAGATGTCAACGCCGTCTTTGTACATGTCCCACAGCGGCGACAGCTCACGCAGTTTGTTAACGGCCTCGCAGACTTTCTGCGCGGCGTAGTCGACTTCTTCTTCGGTGGTGAAGCGGCCGAAGGAGAAGCGGATCGAGCTGTGCGCCAGCTCGTCGTTACGGCCCAGAGCGCGCAGTACATACGACGGCTCGAGCGAAGCGGAGGTACAGGCCGAACCGGACGATACGGCGATGTCTTTCAGGGACATCAGCAGCGACTCGCCTTCGACATAGTTGAAGCTCAGGTTCAGGTTGTGCGGTACGCGGGCAGTCTGGCTGCCGTTGACGTACAGCTCTTCAAGGTCCGAGACCTGCTTGAAGAAGCGGTCGCTCAGGGCCTTGATGCGAGCGTTCTCGCTGGCCATTTCCTGCTTGGCAATGGCGAAGGCTTCGCCCATGCCGACGATCTGGTGAGTCGGCAAGGTGCCCGAACGCATGCCGCGCTCATGGCCACCACCGTGGATGATCGCTTCCAGACGCACACGCGGCTTGCGGCTGACGTACAGCGCGCCGATACCTTTAGGGCCATAGACCTTGTGCGCCGAGAACGACATCAGGTCGACTTTCAGCTTTTGCAGGTCGATTTCGACCTTGCCGGCCGACTGGGCGGCATCGACGTGGAACAGCACGCCGCGGGCGCGGGTCAGCTCACCGATGGCGGCGATGTCGTTGATCGAGCCGACTTCGTTGTTGACGTGCATCAGCGAGACCAGAATGGTGTCATCGCGCAGCACGGCTTCGACCATGGCCGGGGTGACGATGCCGTCTTCGCCTGGCTCAAGGTAGGTGACTTCGAAACCTTCACGCTCGAGCTGGCGAGCGGTATCCAGGACCGCCTTGTGCTCGATCTTGGAGGTGATGATGTGCTTGCCCTTGGTCTGATAGAAGTGCGCGACACCTTTGAGTGCGAGGTTGTCGGACTCGGTGGCACCGCTGGTCCAGACGATTTCGCGCGGATCGGCGTTGATCAGCTCGGCGACCTGGCGACGACCGTTCTCGACCGCTTCTTCGGCTTTCCAGCCGAATACGTGGGAGCGCGAAGCCGGGTTACCGAAGTTCCCGTCGACCAGCAGGCAGTCAGCCATCTTCTGGGCGACGCGGGGATCGACCGGGGTGGTCGCGGAGTAATCGAGGTAGATCGGCAACTTCATGGATATCTCCTATCAGGCGGTGGCGTCGCTCGTCGCTGTCATAACGGTCAGTCGACGGCGGACGTCTCAATCTTGTCCAACTGGGCGGATCGGCCTGCGACACGACGCAGGTCCTGGCGCTGGGCGACTTCCTGCACCTCACGGCGCTTGACGAGGTCGGCCAGGCTGATGCCGCTGAGGAATTCATGGATCTGCTGGCTGAGATCGCACCACAAGTGGTGGGTCAGGCAGGTGTCACCGGCATGGCAATCCCCAAGGCCTTGGCAACGGGTGGCATCGACCGATTCGTTGACCGCGTCGATGACCTGGGCCACCTGGATGGTTTCCATGCCCCGCGACAGCTGATAGCCACCGCCTGGACCGCGCACACTGGATACCAGGCTGCTGCGGCGCAGCTTGGCGAACAGCTGCTCCAGATAAGAGAGGGAAATGCCCTGGCGCTCGGAAATGTCGGCCAAAGACACCGGCCCATGCTGCGCGTGCAACGCCAGGTCAAGCATGGCTGTCACGGCGTATCGGCCTTTGGTAGTCAGTCGCATGGCTATTGGGTACCACGGGAGTTACAGGATGTGAGCGAGTATGCGATTCCCGAGCATTTAAGTCAACTATAAGACCTACTGCTTTAGTCGGGTTTTGCATCGGGAGGCGGCCGCGATTGTAGCAGACGAGGGGCGTGCGCACACGCCCCGTATGTCACTATGATTTCAGCGCGGCGCGATCAATGCGACTGAGTGTCGCGCTGGGCGACCTGGGCAACTTCGGTGAAGTCATCTTCCGGCAGCGCTGGCAACTCCTTGGCGCAGTAGTCGCTACCCATCTTGGTCAGGGCACCGCACATGCCCTCCAGGCGTTCATCGACCGCTTGCAGGTGGTCGAGCATCTGGCCGATGGCACGCGCGACCGGGTCAGGCATGTCGCCACTGACGCCGTAGGCATCGAAGCCGATCTTCTCGGCCATGGCTTTGCGCCGGGCTTCGACTTCGGTCTCTTCGCTCTTGACGATAATACGCCCCGGGATACCGACGGCAGTCGCCCCTGCCGGCACAGCCTTGGTCACCACCGCATTGGAGCCGATCTTGGCCCCGGCGCCGACAGTGAACGGCCCCAGTACCTTGGCCCCCGCTCCTACCACCACACCGTTTTCCAGGGTTGGGTGGCGCTTGCCTTTGTTCCAGCTGGTGCCACCCAGGGTCACGCCCTGGTAAAGGGTGACATCGTCGCCAATCTCAGCAGTCTCGCCGATGACAATGCCCATGCCGTGGTCAATGAAGAAGCGGCGGCCGATGGTGGCGCCGGGGTGGATCTCGATCCCGGTCATCCAGCGGCCGAAGTTCGACACCAGCCGGGCCAGCCATTTGAAATCACGTTTCCACAGCGCATTACCCAGCCGGTGCAGCCAGATGGCGTGCATGCCCGGGTAGCAGGTCAGTACCTCGAAGGCATTGCGCGCGGCGGGGTCACGGTGGAATACGCTTTGAATATCTTCACGCAGACGTTCGAACATCTGTCATCCCTTCCTTTTATGCGGTTCGCCCCGAGCCACTTTCTGGGTCTCGGTGAGGATGCCGCGCAAAATGCTCATTTCCGGACGCTCGACCGAGCTTCGCCCATACAGCCGGCGCAGGCGCGCCATCAGGTGCTTGGGCTTCTCGGGATCAAGGAAGCCGATGTCCACCAAGGTCTTTTCCAGGTGGTCATAGAACAGCTCCATTTCGTCCATGGTCGCCAGCTCGCTGGCGTCGACCTTCTCGACTTTGGCCGGTGCATCCTCGGCCGCCAGCCAAGCCATGCGCACCTCATAAGAGAGCACCTGAACAGCGGCGGCCAGATTCAGCGAGCTGAAGTCGGGGTTCGAGGGAATGTGCACGTGGAAGTGACATCGCTGCAGTTCTTCGTTGGTCAGGCCGGCGTGTTCACGCCCGAACACCAAGGCGATCTCCTCGCCGCCCAGCGCATGCTCCACGGCCTTGGCCCCGCATTCGCGAGGGCCGATCAGCGGCCAGGGGATACTGCGCTCGCGGGCACTGGTGCCCATGACCAGGTTACAGCCGACCAGCGCCTGCTCAAGGCTGTCGACGACCTGGGCATTGCTCAACACATCGTCGGCACCGGAGGCACGTGCACTGGCTTCGGCCGCAGGGAACTCTTTCGGCTGCACCAGCACCAGGCGCGACAAGCCCATGTTTTTCATGGCACGTGCAGCGCCGCCGATGTTGCCGGGGTGGCTGGTATTGACCAGAACAACACGAATATTTTGCAGCACGGTGTTGTGCTCTCAGAGGCTGATATCAGGGCCTTCGATCTTACAGAACCGACGGACGTAACGCCATGAAAGCAAATGTGACACTTCTGCCGTCAAAGATTTCTGCTAGAATGATCGGCTTTCTTCTTTAACATCTCCAGGTGACCCGCCCATGCAGCCTATGCTGAATATCGCCCTGCGCGCCGCTCGCAGCGCCAGTGAACTGATTTTCCGCTCCATCGAACGCCTGGATAGCATCAAGGTCGATGAGAAAGAGGCCAAGGACTACGTTTCCGAAGTCGATCGCGCCGCCGAGCAGAAAATCGTCGACGCCCTGCGCAAAGCCTACCCGAACCACTCCATCCAGGGTGAAGAGACCGGCATGCACGCGGGCACCGGCGAAGAAGGCAAGGACTACCTGTGGATCATCGATCCGCTGGACGGCACCACCAACTTCCTGCGCGGCATCCCTCACTTCGCCGTCAGCATCGCCTGCAAATACCGTGGTCGCCTCGAGCACGCCGTGGTACTCGACCCGGTTCGCCAGGAAGAATTCACCGCCAGCCGTGGCCGTGGCGCCCAGCTCAATGGCCGTCGCCTGCGCGTCAGCTCGCGCACCAGCCTGGAAGGCGCCCTGCTGGGTACCGGCTTCCCGTTCCGTGACAACCAAATGGCCGACCTGGACAACTACCTGGGCATGTTCCGCGCCCTGACTGGCCAGACCGCCGGCATCCGCCGCGCAGGTTCCGCCAGCCTGGACTTGGCCTACGTCGCCGCCGGCCGCTTCGATGCCTTCTGGGAGTCGGGCCTGGCCGAGTGGGACATGGCTGCAGGCGTACTGCTGATTCAAGAAGCAGGCGGCCTGGTAAGCGACTTCAACGGTGGCCACGACTTCCTCGACAAAGGCCACATCGTCGCCGGCAACATCAAGTGCTTCAAAGCAGTACTGACGGCTATTCAGCCGCACCTGCCAGAGAGCATGAAGCGCTAAGCGCTGGCTGTATTAGAAAAGCACCCCTCGGGGTGCTTTTTTTATGGGCGCTATAAGTGTGCTGTGCATGGCGAAGGTCATACAACTTGATGGCAAGTCAGCGTGAATACACCCGGCGTCTATTCAATGGCAGTTGCTATTGATTGCCGCTTCCAAGGCCGCCGTGGTTTTATCATTCAATTCAATGCGCAGTGCCACCGCGCGTTCAACGCCAATTTGCAATGCCGGACCGAAACGACTGATATCCAAGCCCAGGCGAATCAACATCTTCTCCACGCCCACCGTGGTCACCGTGACGAACTGCTTCACCTCACAACTGATGGCATAGTTGACGATGGCATGAATCGCTTGCGTGGTGCCTTGGGAGAAGCCGAACCGGTTGCCGTCCGGCAGCTCGATGGCGAAGCGGCTCAGCTCCCAGATCGCGTCGGAGCACGGCGCTGGGTGCCCATGCAGCAGCTCTGGGAAGGTGTGCGCCAGCATGTTAGGGCCGGTCGTCGGCAGTATGCGCCAGCAGCCACACACATAACCCGCCTCGTCCTCGCGGTTGATGATCATGTAATAGGGGTCGAGCGCATCATACCCGTCGATTTCCATGTCGTTGATCAGTGGGATGTCCCACATCTTTTTAACCTTGAAAATACGCGCCCGAAGTTTGTGCATCGCATTCAGCGCTTGTGGGTCGATGTTAGTGCGGCGATCAATGGAGATAAGCATAGGGGCAAATACCGGCAGGGGTTGGAGTTGCCGCCCACGGTATATTCACGCTGAATAAATAAAATCCTACCTAATTTGGGAGGTGGCCGAAGTTACTCGGGCTTGTTAATTTTTCGGCTTTTGCAGGATGGATTCCGGATGAAGCTACTCAATACCTCCGCCGTACGCGAGGTCGCCCATCAAGCCATCAGCCTGCGCCTGGGCCTCAAGCAGAGCCAGACCGAGTTCTGGTCGCGCTTTGGCATCAGCCAGGCCTGTGCCAGCCGCATCGAATGCACCAGCCAAGTGCCTGCGCCGGTGTACATTCTGCTGCGCCTGTACCTCAGCGGCCGTCTCGAGGAGAGCGACCTGGCCCAACGCCCACAGTGATACTCAGGGCGTGATCGACTTCTGCTGGATGGCCTTGAGCACCGCCATCTGGCGTGAGCTGACCTGGAACTTGCGGCGGATGTTCTTGAAGTGGAAGTCGATGGCCGAGGTCGTGCACGACAAGATCATCGAGATTTCCCAGGTAGTCTTGCCCGCCGCGCTCCACTGCAGCACCTCTTTCTCCCGGGTGGTCAGGTGCACAGGTTCCGAGCATTCAATGCGCGCCCGGAGCATCCCTTCCATCGCGTAATCGCGCAGCAGGGTTGCCATGGGCAAGGACTGGATCATCGCAGCAGTCGCCTGCTCGCCGCTCTCATCCGGCTTGAGGCACAGCATGCCCGCCTCGCCCCGCGGGCCATGCAGCGGCAGCGCCAGCCCTTGCTGCAACCCGTGCGCTGCGGCTTCTTCGAAGAATTCCGATTCTGAGGGCCCCCGATAGTTCTCGCGGTTCCACAGCAGTGGCCGGTTGGCGCTCAGGCAGTGCTGAACGACGGGGTCGACTGCCGCGTAAGATTCGGCGTCGTAACGCGTACGCCAGGCATCGGGGTAATCACTGTAGATCAGCACCTGCTGACAAGCGTCCGTGGGGGCAGGTTTGAGGCCGATCAGAAAGTTCGAGTAACCCAGCTTGCGGGTCAGGAGTTTCAGGTGAGCCAGCCAGTCCTCAAAGCGCTCCATTTCGCCGAGTTTCAGCAGCTCATCCATTACCAGTAGGGCCATTCCCTTCCTCGTAGGCACCGTTTGACGGTGGTCTCATGGCGAGACGACACGCGAGGGAATATCGACTCCCTCATTCAGGTGGGTCGATAAGATAATTACGTGGCACTTTGAAATCAACGTGCGAATAGTGCCCGCCGACGAGTTACCCACCCGACACAGGCGGTCGAAGACAGTAATAAAACTGCCAGTCGCACCACAACCTCCCTGTTCTGGGAGGTACCAGGCGGCGCGCGCAGCCTATTAACTAGCGTGGCACCAGCCTGCATCCGGCAGGCTGCACCGCTTTGCACATGGACGGCAAGGGAAGACACCTGAAGCTGTAGTTCGGCTGCCCCCCAAGGAGACCCCTGCATGTTCCAGCAACAGTTCTTTAGCATGGTTGCACGCCATCGCGACCACCCGGCGATCGTCGATAGCCATGGCAAGACCCGCAGCTACGGCGAACTGCTGCATGACATCGATCAATTGCGCGCCAGGCTGCACGCCGCAGGCCTGCGCGAAGGCGACGTGGTTGCCACCCAACTGGGCAACAGTAGCGGTTATGTCGCGCTGTTGTTCGCCATGGCCAGCCTGGGGCTGATTCATTGCCCTGTAAGCGTGGCCAGCAGCATCCACCAACGCGCCATGCGTCTAGGCCAGGTCGGTGCCGCCCTGCTGGTGACCGAAGCCGGCATCGTGCCGGCGGGCCTGGGCATCCCTGGCTTTACCCTGCACTCGCCGACACCCGTCAACCTCAAGACACCCGCCTGGCGTGACTGCGCCGGCTTAATGCGCATGCAGGAAACGTCCGGCAGCACCGGGGCACCCAAACTGGCACTGTGGCGCCAGGACAGGCTGTACCGGGAAATCATGCACTGGGTCGATAGCGCCGGCCTCGATGCCAGCGCCCGCTACCTCAGCATTCACACTCTCGATGGCGGGCATGCGGTGGACCTGCATGTGTTCCCGGCCTTGCTGACCGGCGCCACGCTGTACCTGGGCGATGCCACCCAGGTCGAGAACACCCTGCAAACCCTGCACGAACAACGCATCAGCGTGATGAGCGCGTTGCCGTCACAGTACCTGGCGCTGGCCCAGGCCGCGCAAAGCCGCGGCATTCGCCTGCCGGCACTGAGCAAACCATTCTGTGGTGGGGCCTACCTGGATGACCATGTGGTGCTGGAGTGCGAACGCCACTTAGGTGTGCACCTGAAGCGGATCTATGGTTCGACGGAATTTGGCATGGTCCTGGCCAACTTCGCGCCTGGGCTGCAAGTGGGTTGCGGCATGCGCCCGGTGGGTGATGTCGAGGTCACATTGAAAGCGTTGGACCCTGCGCAACCGGAGGTCGGCGAAATCATCGCGCGCTCCGCACACCGCGGCTCGGGGTACTTCCCACCTCCCCCCATGCCCTGCGAGGACCAAGCCTACGCCACCGGCGATATCGCCCGGCGCCTGCCCGACGGAAGCCTGATGCCCATGGGGCGTTCGACCGATGCCCTGCTGACGAAACAAGGCACCCAGTTCGCACCGGCCCTCGAAGCGCAGATTGCACAGGCCATGAAATTCGAACGGGTGGTGATGCTGATTGACGAGCAGGATCGTCGACGCGCCCAGGTGGTGGTTCAAGCCAACATCGCTGACGCCCAGGAGCGGTTGAATGAGCTGAGCGGGGGGCTGGACCGACTGGGGATCAATGCCAGCGTCACAGTACTCGAGCGAATACCGCTGACCCCCACCGGCAAGCCGGACCGCGTACGGCTTCGCAAGCTGCTAACCGCTCACCCAGTGATGTAGGAGCAGCCTTGTGCTGCGAAGAGGCCGGTGAAAACACAGTAGATCTAGGGTGTTTTCACTGGACTCTTCGCAGCACAAGGCTGCTCCTACAAGGGATTTCAGATACAACGGGTTTCAGCAGATGGCGATCACTGCCCGGCCTGATTCTCGCTGAGGATCAGCTTGCCATTCTTGTCCACGGGAATGGTCGAGCCAGGCTCGTGGTCCATCTTCACCTGCCCTACCTGATCACCAATGGTGTACTTCACGTTATACCCAACGACCTTGTCGCTGATGTCGTGGACTGTGTTGCAGCGGGTTTGCGTCGTGGTGTAGGTATCACGCTCTTGCATGCCTTCCTGCACCTTGTTACCGGCATAACCACCACCGACCGCACCGGCCACGGTGGCGATCTTCTTGCCGGTACCGCCGCCGATCTGGTTACCCAGCAGGCCGCCGGCCAGGGCACCCACCACCGTACCTGCGATCTGGTGCTGGTCCTTGACCGGCGCCTGACGCGTCACGGTGACGTCCTTGCAGACTTCACGCGGCGTCTTCACTTGCTGCTTGATTGGCTGCACGTCGGTGACCTGGGCGTACTCAGGCCCTTTGTTCACCAAGCTGTAGGTCGCCACAGCACCTCCGGCAGTTACACCGACAGCACCCAGCACCGCACCCACCAGCATTGATTTATTCACGTGAACCTCCTGATCATACCCGCGGGACTTGGCCCGCCTTCTCCCTGCCTTGGAGCAAAAAAAAAGGCGCGAGTTCAATACTCGCGCCTCTTGATTCGCCAAACGGCGTAGGAAAAGCCCTTACGGACGCTCGTCCACACCCTCAGCCTTGGCTGGCGGAATCAGGTCTTCGCTGTTCAAGTTCAGCCAGATCAGTACCACGTTGGCGATGTAGATCGACGAGTAGGTACCGGCCATGACGCCAATGAACAGCGCCAGCGAGAAGCCGAACAGGTTGTCACCACCAAAGAACAGCAGCGCAGCGATGGCCAGCAAGGTCGACACCGAGGTGGCGATGGTACGGAGCAGGGTCTGGGTGGTCGAGACGTTGATGTTCTCGATCAGCGACGCCTTGCGCATCACGCGGAAGTTCTCACGCACCCGGTCGAATACGACGATGGTGTCGTTGAGCGAGTAACCGATGATCGCCAGCACCGCCGCCAATACCGTCAGGTCGAAGGTAATCTGGAAGAACGACAGAATACCCAGCGTCACCACCACGTCGTGGATCAGCGAGACAATCGCACCCACGGCGAATTTCCACTGGAAGCGGAAGGCCAGGTAGATAAGGATGCCGCCCAGGGCCAGGAGCATGCCCATGCCACCCTGGTCACGCAGCTCTTCACCCACCTGCGGGCCAACGAACTCGACGCGCTTGAGCGTGGCCGGGTTGTCGCCGCCGGCCTTCTGCAGCGCCTCGGCAACCTTGCTGCCCAGCTGCGGGTCATCGCCCGGCATACGCACCAGCAGGTCGGTGGTAGCGCCGAAGCTCTGCACCACAGCCTCGTGGAAACCGGACTCGACCAGCTCGGCACGTACCGCCTTGAGGTCGGCCGGGCGCTCGTAGGTCAGCTCGATCAGCGTACCGCCGGTGAAATCCAAGCCGAAGTTCAGGCCCTTCTGCCACCAGCTGAACAACGCCAGGACGGTAAGGAGCACAGTGATGGCGAACGCGACATTGCGCACGCCCATGAAGTTGATGGTTTTCATCGCAGCTCCCTCAAACCCACAGCTTCTTGATGTCACGCCCGCCACAGGTCAGGTTGACCATAGCGCGGGTCACCATGACGGCGGTGAACATCGAGGTGAAAATCCCGAGGGACATGGTGACCGCAAAGCCCTTGACCGGGCCGGTACCCATGGCGAACAGGATGCCGCCGACCAGCAGGCTGGTCAGGTTGGCGTCGATGATCGCGGTATAGGCGCGGTTGAAACCTTCGTGAATGGCGCGCTGCACCGACATGCCGGCTTTGAGCTCCTCACGGATACGCGAGAAGATCAGCACGTTGGCGTCTACCGCCATACCCATGGTCAACACGATACCGGCAATACCCGGCAGGGTCAGGGTTGCACCCAGCAGCGACATCAGCGCCAGCAGCAGCACCATGTTGCCCGCCAGGGCGACGGTGGCGATCACGCCGAAGCCGCGGTAGATGGCGATGATGAACAGCGAGACGAACAGCATGCCCCACAGCGAAGCATCGATACCCTTGGTGATGTTGTCCGCACCCAGGCTTGGGCCAATGGTACGTTCTTCAGCGAAGTACATCGGCGCGGCCAGACCACCGGCACGCAGCAGCAGCGCCAGCTCGGACGATTCGCCCTGGCCATTCAGGCCGGTGATACGGAACTGGCTGCCCAGTGGCGACTGGATGGTCGCCAGGCTGATGATCTTTTTCTCTTCCTGGAAGCTCTGTACCGGCACTTCCTTCTCGACGCCGTCGACCGTCTGCTTGACGTAGCGAGTGACGGGCTTCTGCTCGATGAAGATCACCGCCATGCTGCGGCCGACGTTGCTGCGCGTGGCGCGGCTCATCAGCTCGCCGCCGTGGCCATCCAGGCGGATGTTCACTTGCGGACGGCCATGCTCGTCGAAGCTGGCCTGGGCGTCGGTGACCTGGTCACCGGTGATGATCAGGCCACGCTCGACCGGGGCGGAACGGCCGCCCTCACGGAATTCGAAGACCTCGGTGGTCGCCTTGGACGCACCCGGCTCGGCACCGAAGCGGAACTCCAGGTTGGCCGTCTTGCCGAGGATACGCTTGGCTTCGGCAGTGTCCTGCACGCCTGGCAGCTCGACCACGATACGGTTGGCGCCTTGGCGCTGAACCAGCGGCTCGGCCACGCCCAGCTCGTTGACACGGTTGCGGACGGTGGTCAGGTTCTGCTTGATCGAGTATTCACGGATCTCGGCGACTTTCGCCTGAGTCAGCGCCAGACGCAGCACAGCGAGGTCATTACGCTCGGTGGCGGTCAGGTCGAAATCACTGAAATTCTTGCGGATCAGGGCACGTGCCTGCTCGCGGGTTGCATCGTCAGAGAAGCCCAGCATGATGCCGCCATCCTGCTGAGGCAGGCTGCGGTAGCGGATGCGCTCTTTGCGCAGGAGGGTTTTGACCTCGCCTTCATAGACCTTCATGCGGGCGCTCATGGCCTTGTCCATGTCCACTTCCAACAGGAAGTGCACACCACCGGACAGGTCCAGGCCCAGTTTCATCGGGCTTGCACCCAGGTTGCGCAGCCATTGCGGAGTGGTTTGTGCCAGGTTCAGGGCCACGACGTAATCATCGCCCAGTGCCTTGCGCACTACATCCTTGGCTGGAAGCTGGTCTTCCTGATTGGTCAGGCGAATCAGCGCACTGCCCTTCTCACCCAGGCTGCCGCCCTTGACGGTGATACCGGCATCGGTCAGCGCCTTGGTGACGCGATCGAGGTCGGCCTGGCTTACCTGCAGCGCCGAACTGGCACCACTGACTTGCACCGCCGGGTCATCCGGGTAGAGGTTGGGAGCGGAATAAATAAAACCGATCGCCAGTACTAGCAAGATCAGTGCGTATTTCCACAGAGGGTATTTGTTCAGCATCACGCCGCCCGTTCAAGACGCGGGGCGCGTTGCGCGCCCCGACTGGAAAAATAAAACCGGTAACTCAGATAGCCTTGAGCGTACCTTTTGGCAGGGTCGCGGCGATGGCGCCCTTCTGGAACTTCAGCTCGACGGTGTCGGACACTTCCAGCACCACGAAGTCATCGGTAACTTTGACGATTTTGCCGGCGATGCCGCCGTTGGTGACAACTTCGTCACCTTTCTGCAAGTTGCCCAGCAGGTTCTTCTGCTCTTTGGCGCGCTTGGCCTGTGGACGCCAGATCATCAGGTAGAAGATGACCAGGAAGCCGACCAGGAAGATCCATTCAAAACCGGTACCGGCTGGGCCGGCGGCTGGTGCAGCTGCGTCCGCGTAAGCGGCGGGAATCAGAAAGCTCATGAGGCACTCCATTACTGAATTTTAATATTTTAGTGCTGACAGTTAGCCCAAAGGCGGCACAGGCAGCCCGCGTTTGGCGTAGAAGGCGTCGACAAAGGCGGCCAATTTACCCTGTTGAATAGCCTCGCGTAAACCGGCCATCAAGCGCTGGTAATGGCGCAAGTTGTGGATGGTATTCAGCATGCTGCTCAACATTTCGCCGCATTTATCCAAGTGGTGGAGATACGCGCGGGAGAAGTTGGTGCAGGTGTAGCAATCACAGGTCGGGTCCAGCGGCGATTCATCGTGGCGATGGAACGCGTTGCGGATCTTGATCACCCCTGTATCGACGAACAGATGGCCGTTGCGCGCGTTACGCGTCGGCATCACGCAGTCGAACATGTCGACGCCGCGGCGCACACCCTCAACGAGATCTTCCGGTTTGCCTACCCCCATAAGGTAACGAGGTTTGTCAGCGGGCATCTGATCTGGCAGGTAATCCAGCACCTTGATCATTTCGTGCTTGGGCTCACCCACCGACAGGCCGCCGATGGCCAGGCCGTCGAAACCGATGTTCTCCAGGCCTTCCAGCGAGCGCATGCGCAGGTCCTGGTACATGCCGCCCTGGACGATGCCGAACAGCGCCGCGGTGTTGTCGGCGTGGGCGTTTTTCGAACGCTGGGCCCAACGCAGCGACAGCTCCATGGAGGTGCGCGCCACATCGTGCTCGGCCGGGTATGGCGTGCACTCGTCGAAGATCATCACCACGTCCGAGCCCAGGTCACGCTGAACCTGCATGGACTCTTCAGGGCCCATGAACACCTTGGAGCCGTCCACAGGCGAGGCGAAGGTCACGCCTTCCTCTTTGATCTTGCGCATCGCGCCCAGGCTGAATACCTGGAAGCCACCGGAGTCAGTGAGGATCGGGCCTTTCCATTGCATGAAGTCGTGCAGGCCGTTGTGCTTCTTGATCACCTCGGTACCCGGGCGCAGCCACAGGTGGAAGGTGTTGCCAAGGATCATCTCGGCGCCGATGGCCTCGATGTCACGCGGCAGCATGCCTTTGACCGTGCCATAGGTGCCGACCGGCATGAACGCCGGGGTTTCCACGGTGCCACGAGGGAAGGTGATGCGACCACGACGGGCCTTGCCGTCGGTGGCCAGCAGTTCGAAGGACATTCGACAGGTGCGACTCATGCTTGATCCTCGGGCCCGCGTGGCGCCGGATTGCGGGTGATGAACATGGCATCACCGTAACTGAAGAAGCGGTACCCTTCTTGAACCGCCGCCGCATAGGCGGCCATGGTTTCGGGGTAGCCGGCGAAGGCCGAGACCAGCATCAGCAGCGTGGACTCCGGCAGGTGGAAGTTGGTGACCAGGGCGTCGACCACATGGAACGGGCGGCCTGGGTAGATGAAAATATCGGTATCGCCGCTGAAGGCCTTGAGCACGCCATCGCGCGCAGCGCTTTCCAGCGAACGCACGCTGGTGGTGCCCACGGCAACCACGCGCCCGCCACGGGCACGGCAGGCTTGGACAGCATCCACCACATCCTGGCTCACTTCGAGCCACTCTTTATGCATGTGGTGGTCTTCGATCTTGTCGACCCGCACCGGCTGGAAGGTGCCCGCGCCGACGTGCAGGGTCACGAAGGCCCGCTCCACGCCCTTGGCGGCGATCTTTTCCAGCAGCGCTTCGTCGAAGTGCAGGCCGGCCGTGGGTGCGGCTACAGCACCGGCACGCTCGGCGTAGACGGTCTGGTAACGCTCACGGTCGGCGCCTTCGTCGGGGCGGTCGATGTAGGGTGGCAGCGGCATGTGCCCGACGCGTTCAAGCAGTGGCAGCACCTCTTCGGTGAAGCGCAACTCGAACAGCGTGTCGTGGCGCGCGACCATTTCGGCCTCGCCACCGCCATCGATGAGAATCTGCGCACCGACCTTGGGTGCCTTGCTGGAGCGTACGTGCGCCAGCACCCGGTGGCTGTCGAGCACACGTTCGACCAGCACTTCCAGCTTGCCGCCGGAGGCTTTCTGCCCGAACAACCGCGCCGGGATCACCCGGGTGTTGTTGAACACCATCAGGTCGCCGGGGCGCAGATAGTCGAGCAGGTCGGTGAATTGCTGATGTACCAAGGCGCCACTCGGCCCATCGAGGACCAGCAGACGGCTGCCATGGCGCTCGGCCAAAGGGTGGCGGGCGATCAGGGAATCGGGGAGTTCGAAGGAAAAATCGGCGACGCGCATGATGATGTTCGGTTCGGCAGGGCCGGGAAGTTTAGCCCAATGTGTGAAAATTGACCATGAAACCCGATTGACCGACCAGAAGCACCTCTCTATACTGCGCGCCACTGCCCTGATGGCGGAATTGGTAGACGCGGCGGATTCAAAATCCGTTTTCGAAAGGAGTGGGAGTTCGAGTCTCCCTCGGGGCACCAAAATCCGGAAAAAACCGACCTTATGGTCGGTTTTTTTTTCGCCTGGATTTTGGCTGGGGGCGGCATCAGGTACGCGCCATGGCATTGCACTGTGGCTAACAGGTGCATGCCTTCAGATCTGCAGCGCTCTCAAGAACGAGCGCCGCGCGGGCGGCGCTCGATCTCAAATCCACTACTCAAGGTCGCGGCAAGCACGCGCCGTTCTCCACGTCTCGCTCACAGGTGTATCGGGCCAACTGTACAGTGCCTAGAGTAATCAGCAGGGTTTGCTGCCAATAGCTTCTGCAAACCGCAGCAAGTAGCCATCAGGATCAAGCACCAGAAAATTGCGCTGCCCGAACAGAAACTCACCGCTGCGGTACCAACGCTCTTCAACTGGGTTTCTAAGCGGATACCCGCCCGCCTCCAGTGCCGTAACCAGCGCTGAAGCGTCTGGGCATTCGATAGACAGGTTAATACCTCGCCCATAGGGCGGCTCAAGTGGGCCTACCCGCCATGGCGATTCACTGTGCCAGTCCTGCTCCAGCATCAGCTGACTGCCGCCGAAGGACAGGAAGGCAAAATGGTCTTCTGGACGCTCATACTCGACCCTGAAGCCAAGGATGTCGCAGTAGAAGGCAAGGCTTCGCGTAAGGTCGGAAACGATAAGCTCGGGTACAAGGGAATTTAGTTTCAGCATTTATTGACTCCTTTCAATTTTGATCTGAAAACAGACTCGAGCAATGGGTGGCAATGCCCGCTCAACGTGGCCGCCCCGCCTCGATCCAAGCTTGCACCTGCCTCATGCCCAGCTGGTACCGGGCGCAGTTATGCAACGCCAGACTATCCAGTTCAGCCAACGAGATCATGGCACTGCGGATGCAGCTCAATGCAGCTCAATGCAGCTCAATTGAGCTCATCGCAGCTCACCTCAACTGAAAAAAGCACCAAAACAACGGCCTCCAACCCACCCACCAAATTGACGCCGCACGCCTGACTGTCAGCCCTGCAGCCATGTCGGGAATCTATTGGCCATTACCCTCCCCCCTACTTAAGATGTCACTCGTCGGATATATGCACAAAGTATTGCCAGCATGATGGCTCTTAGCCATATTTGCGCCCCCATTTCTCCACGACTGTGTGACACATGAAAACAACCGTGCCCTGTCTGGCAGCACTGATGCTGCTGAGTGGGTGCAATGGAGTGCCAACGTCCTACGTCTCCGATCCCGTCTACAGCCAGGCTTTCGTGGTCACCTCAGGTGCGCCGCTGCCGCTGTTGCTGATGGCCAGCGCCATCCAGTGGAACGAAGACTACGCAGTGACCGCCAAACACACCCCCTTCCTGCGTAACGTGGTCCATGAGGGCCTCGGCGATGTAGTGTTCTTCAAGCACAAGGCCAGCGAGGTGCCGCATTGGCGGCAATACGTACCGGGTGAGTCGGTGACGGCGGTCGGCTTCAACAGCCTGATGATTCCCGTGCAGGGCAAGGGCCATGCGTTGCCGTCGCTGGTGCGCCTTGAAGGTACGCCGGGCAGTGTCTTCTACTCGCTGCACGACGGCCCGATGGTCAAGGGCATGTCGGGCGGGCCAGTGTTCGCCGATGATGGGCAGGTGGTGGGTATCAACATTGCGTTCATCCCTAAGAACGAGATCGATGCGCGCACTCGCCCGGACCTCGCCGATAAAGAGCGTGTCAGCGTGTTCATGTCGTACAGCGAGATCGACAAGGAATGGCGGCGCTTCCAGTACTTGCTAGCACGCAAGGCCAAGCCTCATGCGCCTGCGGCGATCAAGGGGATTGTGGCGGTGGTGGCCAAGCCGTGAGCAGTCGGCGGTGATCTGCCACTGAGGCAGTGCTAGCCTGTGAGCGGGGCTTGGCCGCAAACGGCCAGCCAACGCACTGCAAAAGGACCTGCCATGCACCTCAGCCACCGCCCTGTTCAGCCCAGCGACATCCCCGCCATCTGCTGCTTCCCCCAGGGCCCGGACGAACTGTTCTACATGTTCCCCAAAGCCACCTACCCCCTGACACCCGCGCAATTGACCGACGCCATCGCCCAGCGCAACGGCTCTACGGTGGTGGAAGGCAGCGGCATGGTGCTGGGCTTCGCCAACTTCTACAAAGCCGAGCACGGCGGCGTGTGCGCCCTGGGCAACGTGGTGGTGGCGCCAGCTGCCCGCGGCCATGGGGTGGCGAGCTACCTGGTAACCGCCATGATCGAGCTGGCCCGCGAACAGTTTGCGGCGCGAGAGATTTGGGTGTCGTGCTTCAATCACAACACGGCGGGGTTGCTGCTTTATCCACAGCTCGGTTTTGTGCCGTTCGGCATCGAAGAACGCCAGGCGCCGGATGGGAAGCGAGTGGCGTTGGTGCAGATGAGGCAGGTACTGGCCTAGCCTGCGAAATCTAATGCGACGACGTATGGGGCTGAACAAAAAGCTCCACGCCTAGGGCACGTATGACTTTAAGCACTGTATCAAAGCGGGGCTTAGCGCCTGGGCTAAGTGCTTTATAGAGACTTTCTCGACCTAACCCACTCTGTGCAGCGATTTGTGTCATTCCCCGTGCCCGAGCGATATGACCGATGGCCCGGATAATCTCATCTGTATCGCCATCGGATAGCACCTGGCTGAGGTATTCGCTGATTGTTGCATCACTGTCAAGCAAGTCGGCGATATCAAAAGGGATCAATTTTTCGCTCATTTCATTTCCTCCACCAGCTTTCTCGCTTTGAGGACATCGGCGGTCTGGGAAGATTTGTCTCCGCCCACCAGCAGAAAAATCACTTTGGCTCCCTTCCGCGTGAAATAGACTCGATAACCTGCAGAAACGTCGATGCGAAGCTCACTTACACCGCATTCATGCGAGATAGGGAAGCGGTCTACCTTGCCGTTTCACCTTTGCGAAGAGAACTCAGGAGCGTCTGATACCTCAGTCAGTTTTTTCTTTCAAACACGTCCAAAAAAATGTCTTGCAACATCAGCTGCCGAACCATACCCATCCCTCGACGTCCGATCCTGCATCCCCCGCGTTTCGAGGTACCCCGTGTGAAAGAGATCATCGCCCGCAAGTACCGCTTGGTGGTGAAGACCATTGGTTACATCGGCTGGTCGCTGTTCTGGCTGCTGATCTGGGATGTGCTGGTCACCATCGATTTCATGCTGTTCTTCAACAGCAAGTTCACCCTGCCGTTGATTCCGTTGACCTTGCTGGGTTCGGCGCTGGTGGTGCTGGTGAGCTTTCGCAACAGCAGCGCCTACAACCGCTGGTGGGAGGCGCGCACGTTGTGGGGTGCGCTGGTCAACAGTTCGCGCAGTTTTGCCCGGCAGACGCTGACGCTGATCGATGACCCGGATGACGGGCTGAACCCGATCAAGGCCACTTTGCTGCGCCGGCATATCGCCTATGTGAACTGCCTGGCTGCGCACCTCAAGGGCGACCGCTGCCCGGATGAACTGATAGCGTTCATCCCGCAGGCGGAGTTCGAGCGGCGCAACCGCTCCAACAACTTCGCCAACGACATCCTCAGTGGCTCGGCAGCCTTGCTGGCGCGGGAATACCAGGCCGGGCGCCTGGACAGCATTCGCCTGGCGCGGCTGGAGTCGACCTTGGTGGACCTGTCCAATGCCCAGGGCGGCATGGAACGGATCGCCAATACGCCGCTGCCCTACCCTTATGTGTATTTTCCGCGGCTGTTCATCACGCTGTTCTGCCTGATCGTGCCGGTGGGGCTGGTCGAGTCGCTGGAGTGGTTCACACCGCTGGCGTCGACGGTGGTGGGGTTCATGTTGCTGGCCATCGAGCGGATCGGCACCGACCTGCAAAGCCCCTTCCGCTTCAGCGAGCACCAGATCCAGATGGACACCATTTGCGAGACGATCGAGCGCAACCTGGAGTCGATGCAACGGGAAGCGCAGCATGGCGAACTGACCACCTGATGCTTGCGCGGGCTGCCCGGCAGCCCCAGTCAGGCGCGCACATAGCGCTGGCGCAGCACATCACTCAAGGCATCCACCAGCAACACCAGCACCAGCATGGCGATGATCACCGTGCTGGCTTGCGCCTCCTGGAACAGGCTCAAGGTAGTGTAGAGCATCTGCCCCAACCCACCTGCCCCAACAAACCCCAACACGCTGGCCATGCGGATGTTGTTCTCCCAGCGGTACAGGCTGTAAGCCAGCAACTGCGGCCACAGGTTAGGCAAGGTACCAAAGCAGAATGCCGCCACCTGGCTGCCACCCTGCAAGCGAATGGCTGCTGCAGGCTCTGCCGGCGCGTTTTCCAGTGCCTCGGCAAACAAGCGGCCGAGCACGCCGGCGGTGTGTAACGCCAAGGCCAGGGTCCCAGCATTCGGGCCAAGCCCTGCGGCCAGCACGGTGAGCGCCGCCCAGACTAATTCCGGGATGGCCCGCAAGGCATTGAGCAGCACCCGCGCCGCTGCCTGCAGCAGCCAGCCGAAGCGGCCCGCCGCCGGTAACGCCAGCAGCATCCCCAGCACCACCGCCAGCAAAGTCCCCAGGCCGGACATCGCCAAGGTCTCCAAGGCGCCATGCCAGACCGCGCGCAAATGCTCGACGGTCACGTCCGGGTGCAGGAAGCGCCCCGCGTACTCGCCCATCTGCCCTAGCCCGCCATCACCGACCAGCGCCTGCAGGTCCAGCTCCAGGTAGGCGAACGAGGCCACCACCGCCGCGATGATCACGCCGAGCACCAGCAGGTTGATCGCCCGGTTCATGCCAGCCTTCCTCGCAGAAAGCGGCTGAGCAGGTCAGCCAGCGATACCAGCAACAGAAACGTCAGCAGCATGCTTGCCACCTCCGCGCCAGCAAACATGCGCATCGACAGGTCGATCTGCTGCCCCAACCCGCCAGCGCCGACAAACCCCATCACCACCGAAGCACGCACCGCGCATTCCCAGCGGTACACCGTGTACGACACCACTTCCGACACCGCATTGGGCAAGATGCCGTAGAAAAAGGCCATCAGCCGACCACTGCCGGCCTGCAATAGGGCATGGGCCGGGCGTTGGTCGACCGACTCGAAGATTTCGGCGTAGACCTTGCCGAGCATGCCGCTGTAGGTAATGGCGATGGCCAGCACCCCCGCCGTTGGCCCAAGCCCCACGGCACGCACGAACAGCAAGGCCCAGACGATTTCTGGCACGCTGCGCAGAAAGATCAACAGCCCGCGTACCGGCAGCCGCAGCACCCGCGACCACCATCCGGCCCGCCCGCCACGGGAGGCCGCGCGCAACGACAAGGCACGGCTGGCCAGCAGGCTGGCAGGTACCGCCAGCACCAGCGCCAGGGTCATGCCGGCCGTGGCCACGGCGAGGGTCTGCAAGGTGGCTTCGTACAGCAACTGCAAAAAGGCGGCATCGTGCGCCGGCGGCCAGAAGGCTTGGGTGAAGCTGGCGATCTGCTGACGGTTCTCGGCCTGCCACAGCACGCCGGGGTTCAACTCGCTCAACTGCAAGCCCGGCCATAACACCGCCACAGCAAGCAAGCTCAGCAGCAGCCGTGGCAGGCCAGCCGGGTCGCGGGCATGGGCCTTCAGCATCGCGGGATCTGTACCGTCAGCACTGCTGCAGGCTCCTGCAAGGGAGGCGAAGCCAAGTGTTCGTTGGCATAGAGTGCATCGAGCATCTGCGGGCTGACCGCCTCGGCCGGGCTGTCGAACACCACCTGCCCTTCACGAATGCCGATCACCCGTGGAAAGTGCGCCAGCGCCAGCTCGACCGCATGCAGGCTGGCCACCAGCGTTACACCGTTGGCCTGGGCGTGGCGGTTGAGCAATGCCAGGCTGTGGTCGGCCAGCACCGGGTCCATCGCCGAAACGGGCTCATCGGTCAGCAGCAAGTCCGGGCGTTGATACAGCACCCGTGCAATGCCCACCCGTTGCAGTTGGCCGCCAGACAGTTGCCCGCACTGGACGAACAGTTTGTCAGCCAGCCCCAGCTCGGCCAATGCCTGGCGCACGCCTGGCACATCGGTCGGGTACAGCAGGTTGAACAAGCCACGCACGATACCCCACTGCCCCAATCGCCCCGCCAGCACTGCGGTCACAACCCGCTGGCGCGGCGGCAAGGGCGGTGCCTGATGCACCAAGCCAACCCGTGCCCGCAAGCGCTGACGCGCCCTGCCAGACAACTGCCAGGGCTGTTCACCGAACAGCGCCAGGCGCCCGGTACTGGGCTGGATAGCAGTGGCCATCAGGTGCAGCAGGCTGGACTTGCCAGCGCCAGAGGGGCCGATAATCGCGACCCGCTCGCCCTGCTCCACGCGCAGGTTTATCGCGTCGAGCGCGCGGACCTGGCCATGGTGCAGGCTGGCATCGTGCAGATCAATTGCCATCGGAGCGGACGTCACTTGAGCAGGCCGGCCTCACGCGCGGCTTGTTCGGTGCCCTGGTAGTTCTCAGGCTTGGTCTCGATAAAGCGGCTGGCAGCCTGCAGGTCGAGGATCGCCTTGTGCTCGGGGTTGGCCGGGTCCAGGTCGAGGAACGCCTGTTTGATCTTCGCCTTGAGTGCCGGCGCCATGTTGCCGCGCACGGTCCAGTTGTAGTCGTAGTAGGTCGGGGTAGTGGCGAACACCCTCACCTTGCTGGTATCGACCTTGCCGGCGTCCACCAACTTCTGCCAGACGCTGGCATTGAGCACCCCGCCATCGACCTTGCCGGCCTGCACCCAGGCTGCGGTGGCGTCGTGGGCGCCGGAGTAGGCCACACGGCTGAAGTAGTCCTCAGGCTTGATGTTGTTCTCTTTGAGCATGAAGTAACGCGGCATCAGGCTGCCCGAGGTGGACGAGATGGAGCCAAAGGCGAACGACTTGCCCTTGAGGTCGGCCAGGCTCTTCACATTGGGGTTGGCGGTGATGAACTTGGACGTGAATTGCGCGTCCTGCTCACGCTGCACCAGCGGCGTGGCGTTCGGGTCTTTCAAGTGCACCTGAACAAAGGTGAACCCTCCCAGCCACGCCAGGTCGAGGCGGTCGGAGACCAGCGACTCGACCACCGCCGGGTAGTCGGCGACCGGCACGAACTTCACCTCCATGCCCAGCTGCTTGGCCAGGTACTCCCCCAACGGCTTAAATTTACGCTGCAGCTCGGTGGGCGCTTCGTCGGGGATGGCACTGACCCGAAGGGTTTCAGCAGCCTGGGCGACAACGGCACAACAAGACAGCACGAGGCCGGCGGCGAGCGCCAGAGGGCGTTTGAGCATGGGCAATCTCCGGGTCATTGGCAGCTAAAGGGTCGGCAGCCGTGCCGACCGTGAAAAGTATAAGTGCCCATGGCGCAATGGCCAGCTTTGCTACAATCGCGCAACAATTTGATCTGCTGAGGTACGTATGAGCGAGCCAATCCGCCTGACCCAGTACAGCCATGGTGCCGGTTGTGGCTGCAAGATCTCCCCCAAGGTACTGGACGTGATCCTTGCCGAAAGCGGCGTCAAGGCCCTGGACCCGAACCTCTGGGTCGGCAATGCTTCGCGCGACGACGCAGCCGTGTACGCCCTGGACGAAGAGCGCGGCGTGGTCTCGACCACCGACTTCTTCATGCCGATCGTCGATGACCCGTATGACTTCGGCCGTATCGCCGCCACCAACGCTATCAGCGACATCTACGCCATGGGCGGCGACCCCTTGATGGCCATCGCCATCCTCGGCTGGCCGGTCAACGTGCTGCCGCCGGAAGTCGCCCGCGAAGTGATCCGCGGCGGGCGCGCGGTCTGCGCCGAAGCTGGCATCCCGCTGGCCGGCGGCCACTCCATCGACGCCCCGGAGCCGATCTTCGGCCTCGCCGTCACCGGCGTGGTCAGCAAGCGCCATCTCAAGCGCAACGACACCGCCACCGCCGGTTGCCGCCTGTACCTGACCAAACCGCTGGGCATCGGCATCCTCACCACCGCCGAGAAAAAGGCCAAGCTGCGCGAGCAGGACCAAGGCCTGGCACGCGACTGGATGTGCACCCTCAACACCCCCGGGAGCCGCTTCGGCAAGCTTGAAGGTGTGAGGGCGATGACCGACGTCACCGGCTTCGGCCTGTTGGGCCACCTGGTGGAGCTGGCCGACGGCAGCGGCCTCACCGCGCACCTGGACTACGCCGCCGTACCGCGCCTGCCAAGTGTCGAGCATTACCTGGCTGAGGGCTGCATCCCGGGCGGCACGTTGCGCAATTACGAAAGCTACGGCCACAAGATCGGCGCCCTGAGCGATGAGCAAAAGCACCTGCTGTGCGACCCGCAGACCAGCGGCGGCCTGCTGGTGGCGGTCAGCCCTGAGGGTGACGCGCAGTTTCTGGCCGTGGCAGCCGAACTGGGCCTGCAACTGTCGCCCATCGGCACGCTGGGTGAGCGACAGAGCAACGCGGTCGAGGTGATCTGATGCGTCCCGACTGCACGGATTTCCGCCCGCTATTTTTGAACGACGTGCCGATGATGGACATGCGCGCGCCCATCGAATTCGCCAAGGGTGCCTTCCCGGGCGTCGTCAACCTGCCACTGATGAACGACCAGGAGCGGCAGAAGGTCGGCACCTGCTACAAACAGCAAGGCCAGGCCGCCGCCATCACGCTTGGCCACCAACTGGTCAGTGGCGCGACCAAGCGCGACCGCCTGCACGCCTGGGCCAGCTTCGCCAAGGCGCATCCCGAGGGCTACCTGTACTGTTTCCGCGGTGGCCTGCGTTCGTTGATCGTTCAACAGTGGCTGCGCGATGAAGCGGGTATCGACTACCCGCGGGTCAAGGGCGGCTACAAAGCGATGCGCACCTTTCTGCTGGACACCACTGAGCAGGCAGTGGCGCAGTGCGATTTCGTTTTGATCGGCGGCCTCACCGGCACCGGCAAGACGGAGGTACTGCACCAGTTGAGCAATGGGCTGGACCTTGAAGGCCATGCCAACCACCGTGGTTCCAGCTTCGGCAAGCGTGCCACCGCGCAGCCCGCGCAAATCGGCTTCGAAAACAAGCTGGCCATCGATGTGCTGAAAAAGCGCGCGCGTGGCATCGAGCAGTTCGTGCTCGAAGATGAAGGCCGTATCGTCGGCAGCTGCACCGTGCCGCTGGCTTTGTACCAAGGCATGCAGCAGTACCCGTTGGTATGGCTGGAGGACAGTTTCGAGCAGCGTGTTGAACGTATCCTGCGCGATTACGTGGTCAACCTGAGCGCAGAGTTCGTCGATGTGCACGGCGACGAAGAGGGCCGCCGACTGTTTGCCGAACGCATGCTGTCGAGCATGGCCAATATCCACAAGCGCCTGGGTGGTGAACGCTGCCAACGCTTGTCCGCCATCTTGCAACAAGCCCTGGATGAGCAACAGCGCAGCGGCGCGGTGGAGCTGCACCGGGGCTGGATCGAAGGGTTGCTGAAGGAGTATTACGACCCGATGTATGCCTATCAGCGCGATGCCAAGGCTGAGCGTATCGAGTTTGCGGGGGATGCCGTGGAGGTGCGCGAATACCTCAAGGCCCGCGCGCAAAGGCAGCAACACTGAGGCCGCTTAGCCAGTTGCCAAACACCTTGCACCACCGTCGTCTGTAGGAGCGGCCTTGCGTCGCGAAAGGGCCGCACAGCGGCCCTATGACGCCGAAATCTGGGGCCGCTGTGCGGCCCTTTCGCGACGCAAGGCCGCTCCTACACAAACGTGCGCCCATCTCACTGCCCCGGGCTGAGTACTCGCTCAAGCTCGGCCGCCCGGTCCCGGGTCATGTCCATCACGCACACGCCGCCTTCCAGCTGCGCCAGGGTCCCGCCACTGGCCTGTACGTGGAACGTGCAGTTGTCATCACGGTAGGCGATCCACTTGCGCTGTACCTCGCGCAGGCGTTTCTGCTGCCCTGCCTCCAGTTTGCCCATCAACTGTTTGTACACCCGGTTCAAGCGCTGGTCCTGCAACTGGGTCTCGGCCTGGATGCAACTGCTCATGGCCACTGTGCTGGACGCCTTGTCCATGCATTGGCCATAGCTCGGCGAATTTTCTTCGGCCATGGCCAGCGGCAGCACACACGCCAGCGCCAGGCCCGTCAGGTGATACTTATTCATGACTATTTCCCCCTGTGGATATCAAAATGTCTGTGGCTGTTCCGGCGGCATCAGCACCTTGTTGGGCTCGAAACGCAACGACGGCATCTGCGTTGCGGCATACAACGCGACACCCAGCGCCGCTATCAACGCCACATCGAGCCAACGCCAGCCGGGCATGTCGTCGGCGCTGCGGGCCTTCCAGCAATGCCAGGCCTGGCCCGCGCAGAACACCCCCATCGCGGTGAGCCACAGATAAAAGCCCGCACCAAAACCGGTGCGGTCATGAAACGCGTAGCTTTGGCTGTCTGGCAATCGGTCAATTCCGAAACTGCTGGCAGCCAGATACAACGCCGCCACACCGCATGCCAAGGCCAACCGACGGAATCGTCGATGGGCAAGAATCGCCACGGCCAGCAGCGGATTGGCAAACCATTGATACAACCCGAAGGGCATGCCCCATGGCCCGTACAGCAACATCTGCAGGGCGGGCATGTGGCGGTCGCCACTCATCAGCACGCCATCGAAAAACAGCGCGAGCAGGTACAGGAACAGGCTGATGCTCAGGTAGAAAACGGGCAAAGGGGCACACCTGGGGAAAACGGGACAGGCTGCGACCATAACCCAGGCCCTGCCCCGCTTCCAGGCGTTTAGTAAGTGCCGCGCAGGGTCACCACCGGTAGCGTGATGTACAGCAGACGATGAAAGTCGAGGTTAGCCATAACACTAAACAACCGGTGGTTCCAGCAGCAGGCCATAGATGCCCGAGTCGGACAGCTCGCCGGCCACGCACCAGCGTGCCCGCAGGGTGCCTTCGAGCACGAAGCCCTGGCGTTCGAGCGTGCGTGCCGAGCCTTGGTTGCGCGGGTCGATCTCGCCCTCCAGGCGGCGCATGTGCAGGGTGTGAGCGAGGTAGTCGATGAAGCAGGTCAATGCCTCGTCCATGTACCCCCTGCCCTGTACGGCGCTGGCCAGGCAATAGCCGATTTCGCCACGGCGGGATACGTCATCGATGTTGAACAGTTGGACCATGCCGATGAGTTCGCCGTTGTCACGGCGGTACATGCCGAGCTTGAGCTGGTCGCCATTGGCATAGGCTTCACGGTCGGCAGCCAAGGCGCTTTCGGCCTCGGCGAGGTCTTGCCAGGGTGCGTGGTGCCAATAACGCATGACCTCGGGGTCGGCCATGATCGCCAGCCATTGCGCGGCATCGCCATGGCGCATCGGGCGCAATTGCAGGCGGGGGCTGTCGAGGCAGAGGTCACTGGGGAAACTGCGGGGTGGGGTCACGCCGGATCTCCTGTCCATTGCTGGGGAGATGACAGTTTAACGTCAAGCGAGGCGGCTGGGGGATGCGTTGGGTTTTATCGTGTGTTTGGGATTTTTTGGGGGTTAGGGCTGGGCTTGTGTCAGGGCTACTGGGTGCATGGCTCGGGTTTTGCGGTGGGGCGCAAATCGAGCGCCGCGCGGGCGGCGCTCGATTTCAAGGACGCTGCAGCCCTTTCGCCATGCGCCTATCAGCCGTTACTCGCCACCCCGTAAGGCGTTTAAAAATGGCTCAACCGCCCCGGTTCAACCCCATTTCCATGTCGTTGATCAGCGCCTTGGCCATGGCACTGAGTATCCGTGCAGCGCTGCCTGCAACCTTGTTGCCCTCCATCTCGGCCTCTTCGCTGAGGTGGCGTATGCACCCCAGCAACACAGACAATTCGTCGAACGCGTGATCAAGGCGGATGCCCGGTTCGATGCGGAACAATTCGAGAAACGTCTCCACGCCAGCGGTGGTATGGCTTTTCAGGTGATTGCTCATTCCACTGCCTCCTGCGCCTTTATGTGGGCGAACAGCGCATGAAGCAATTCGGTCAGGGCGGACATGTTTTCGAGGAGGGCGCTGCGTTGCAGGCTGTCTTCGGCTTTGAGGTAAAGCTCGATGGTTTGGGAAAGGCTGCCCATGAGTTTGGCTGCCTGGGACCTTGCCTCTGCATGGGAGAGGTCGGCGATTATCGAGATATAAGGGATTGGGAAAGTGGGTGGGTCTGGGACGAGCTTCTTCATAGTCACCTCGAAAAATTTTCAGAAGCAACCACTCATCCTTCTCACAGATTGGGTGGCAGCCGTACGCGAGGTGAGAAGACCGTGTCCCGAGGCACCACGGCCAGACCGAAGTCTGCACGCGCACGGCTGCCATAACTGGCAAGCCACCTCAAAACAGCGGGCTTCTCACACCCGATCGCCAATAGCAGCGACGGCGAGACGTTAACCCTGAGGTACTTGCCTGACTATCAGACGGCGTCCGACACAAGCCGTAGGATAATTCCACGCGCTTGCCAACCTGAAGCATTTGGTTTCAAGTTCAGAATCTTCTTACAGCTGATGGCCCTTTCGCGGGGCAAGCCCGCTCCCACAGGATCGGTGACTTGCTTCGCCCACAGGTCTTGCAACGGTTCTGTGGGAGCGGGCTTGCCCCGCGAAAGGGCCGGCACAGGCGACCCAAAAAGGTCAGGCCACCTCAGCCCCATCATCATCCGGCCAATGCGGCTCGTTGGCCCCAGGCGGAGTCAAAGGCGGCAAGCCATAGGCCGCGCGTGCATCGTCGCAGCTCGGGTTGTGCACCCCACCCTCCCACGACGCTTCGAACTCTCGGCAAGGGCTCGAGCGGTTGGCGTAGATGGTGCACGCCACCTCTTTGCCGATCTCGCCGGCAAGGCTGACACAGCGGCAAGGCTTGGCATCGGTGCCGATCATCGCGACCCGCGTGGGGTTGATCTGCACCACCAGGTCGTCAGGCACAATGCCCCCGGCAGACTGGCATTCGCCCCAGAAGAAGGACACACGGAAGTACCCGCAGCAGGCGCCGCAGTCAAGGCAAGGGTTATATTCGGACATGAGGCCACGGAGGGAAGGTTGTTGTTATCGGGGCTGGGCCCGCGGCGCCATTTTCATTCCAACCGGGGCCGGCTGGATAGAGGGGGAATGCAAAAAAAATTGCCACTGATCCGGCAAACTCCACAGTCAGAAAAATGGGCGAACAGCACAGCGGCTGCCCGCCTGCCCGGCCTAGCGCAGGGCCTTGTAAGTGTTGGCATCCCAGTGCTGCAGGCCCAAGCCTTCGCGAGGGTCATAACGGTCACTGCGCACCTGGCTGAAGCGCGTGCGGGTTTCGCCACAGTGCACCAGCCGGTCGTCTTTTTGGCCTTCGGTGATGACGGTATACGACTGGCTGCGCATGGCCTGGTAGTGCTCATCGGCGGCCGCCATAGCCAAGTGATGCTGCATCAGTTGGTTGTCATCCAGCGCCAGGCACTTGTCCAGTTCGGCACCCCAACGGGTCAGGCAGACTTCGGCGAAATGCCGCACGATTAACCCGGGTTCGACCAGCACCTTGCCGTCGCTCGCCCCGTCAGCCGAGGCATTACCCACCAAGGTGGCATGCCGGCCTGGCATTGGGTAGATGCACATGCGCGTGCCGGGGTCGACGGCAGGGATCACGCAGGCGAAGCCCTTGGAGCGTTCGTCACGCGAATAGAATCCGACATATTCGCGGACATTGCCCGCCAGGCTCACCCGCTCGGTTTGCACGTTGCCTACACCGGGCACGGGGTCGATGGCAAAGATGTTGACCGGAATATCCTTCAAGTCCGGATCCTCAGCCATCGCATTGGCCAGCATATGGCAACTGATGCCGCCACGGCTCCAACCCACTAGGTTGACCTGGGTGGGCAAGCGCGGTTCGCGGAATATATTGATGATCTGTTCCTGCAGCGCCTGCGGGGTCGGGTGGCGATCGCCGTAGTCATAGGTCCGCCAGAACCAGGAAGCCGTGGCGGATGCGTCCGGGATCGGCACGCCTGCGTCTTTCAGCCTTGTGTACGCATCCTCAGTGAGTTTGGTGCGCTGCCAATTGCTCTCACCCTTGATCACGTTCAGCACATGGCTCACGTTTTCTTCCCAACCACGGCCAAACAACTGACCACTCCAGTTAAAGTAGCCACCTGGTTTAACGAACAATTCGTCATCCTGAAGGTTGCCGCTACCTGGCCCGTCAACCGCAATCCAGTGGGCGAACTCGCGCCCCTGATCGTTGCTGGCCAATGTCGAGACCAGCTCGCCGTTCCAGAAATTGGGGTTGGCAGCATCGAAGCGGTGGGAACCAGTGCCGCAGAAATACGCTGTGAATACACTCATTTGGATACCTGAACAGGAAAATGAGTGCTGAAGGTAGTGGCGCGAATACTCGGCAGGCAGTCGGAAGGCCAGCCCAGCTGATATAACGAGGGGCCGCCACGCGGCCCCTCGCTGTTTACTTGCGGGTCAAACCATCCGCCCTGAACATCTGGCGGATGCCGCGAATCGCCTGGCGGATACGGTCCTGGTTCTCAATCAGGGCAAAGCGCACGTGATCGTCACCATAGTCACCAAAACCGATGCCCGGCGACACACACACCTTGGCCTCAGCCAACAGCTTCTTGGCAAACTCCAGCGACCCGAGGTGCGCATACTCCGGCGGAATCTTCGCCCACACGTACATCGAAGCCTTGGGGTTCTCGACCATCCAGCCCAACTCGTGCAACCCCTTCACCAACAGGTTGCGGCGCTGGCGGTACTGCTCGGCGATATCGCGCACGCACTGTTGGTCGCCTTCCAGCGCAGCGATGGCTGCCACCTGCAAAGGCGTGAAGGTGCCGTAGTCGTGGTAGCTCTTGATGCGCGCCAGGGCGTTGACCAGCTCGGGGTTGCCGACCATGAAGCCGATACGCCAGCCGGCCATGTTGTAGCTCTTGGACAGCGTGAAGAACTCCACCGCGATGTCCTTGGCCCCCGGCACCTGCATGATCGACGGGGCTTTCCAGCCGTCGTAGACGATGTCGGCGTACGCCAGGTCATGCACCACCAGCACGTCATACTGCTTGGCCAAGGCCACCACGCGCTCGAAGAAGTCCAGCTCCACGCACTGCGCGGTCGGGTTGGACGGGAAGCCGAGAATCATCATCTTCGGCTTGGGTATCGATTCGCGTATCGCCCGCTCGAGCTCATTGAAGAAGTCCACACCCGGCACCAGCGGCACCGAACGCACCTGGGCGCCGGCAATCACCGCACCGTAGATGTGGATCGGGTAGCTGGGGTTGGGCACCAGCACCGTGTCGCCCTGGTCGAGGGTGGCGAGCATCAGGTGAGCCAGGCCTTCCTTGGAACCGATGGTGACAATGGCTTCGCTTTCCGGGTCGATGTCGACCTCGTAGCGCTCCTTGTACCAGTTGGAAATGGCCCGGCGCAGGCGTGGGATGCCGCGGGAGGTGGAGTAGCCGTGCGTGTCTTCACGCTGGGCGACCTGCACCAGCTTCTCGACGATGTGCGGCGGGGTCGCGCCATCGGGGTTGCCCATGCTCAGGTCGATAATGTCTTCGCCACGACGGCGGGCGGCCATCTTGAGCTCGGCGGTGATGTTGAAGACGTAAGGGGGGAGACGATCGATGCGCGCAAAGCGGCGCGGCGAACCTGGGTTGGCCATGGCTTCCTCTGAGTACGTAAGCGCCCGGAACCGTCCGAGCGACGTTGGCCGATGTGGCGGCCTGGATCAGAAGATAGTGCCGAAACAGGATATCTGTAAAGGGCAATTTCCTGTTTTATTAGAATTTTTCAGATGTATTTTTTGAAAATTAGAATTTTGTGTTTTCAGGGCCGGCCTCTTCGCGGGGAGAGCCCGCTCCCACAGGAATATACACAGGCATTGGGACTTGCCCAGAACACCCATAAAAAAACCCCGGCACATGGCCGGGGTTTTCGTGTAACAGGCAGCGGTATCAGCGTGCGTAGGTCATCAGCACGTCCGCAGCAGTCTGGCTGTCCACCGACATCATCACGCTCAGGGCAGTGACAGTGAGGATAGAGAAGCCAAACACCTTGCGGGCCCACTTGCTGTCGTCCTCGGCCTTGTAGCCACCCCAGGCCATGTACAGCCAGTACAGGCCCATGGCAGCTGCCACGGCCAGGTAGCTGAGGCCGGCGTAACCGCCGAGGGTGAGCATCAGGGTGGCGAGCACGAAGGCCAGCACGTACAGCACGATCTGCTTCTTGGCAGCAAGAATACCGCGTGCCACCGGCAGAACCGGAATGTTGGCAGCGCTGTAGTCCTTGAAGCGGAAGATGGCGATCGCGAAGCTGTGCGGCATCTGCCACAGGCTGAACATCACCAGCAGGGTCACTGCAGCCAGGTCGAAGCTGTTGCTGACGGCGCAGTAGCCGATCACCGGAGGCATGGCACCCGAAAGGCTGCCGACCAAGGTGCCGTGCACCGATTTACGCTTCAGCCAGAGGCTGTAGAAACCGACGTAGACGACGAAGCCGATCAGCGCACAGAACGCCGACAGTGGGTTGGCCTGGACATACAGCAGGCTGAAACCCGCCACCCCAAGCAGGGTGGCGTAAATCAGCGCGAGGGGCAGCGACATGCCGCCCTGGACCATGACGCGGTTCTTGGTACGTTCCATCTTGATGTCGATGTCGCGGTCGATGCAGTTGTTGAACACGCAACCGGACGCCACCACCAGGGAAGTACCTACCACCACCGCCAGGAACAGGGCGAAGTCTACATGGCCCTTCGCGGCAAGGAAGAATCCGCCTGCCACGGAAAGCACGTTACCGAAAATGATCCCCGGTTTGGTGATTTGGATAAAGTGCTTAACGGACATGCAGTCTTACCTCACTTGGCCATCATTTCGATGTGGATGTTGAACATGATCCACAGCGACAGGCCGACCAGCAGTGCAATTACCATGGTGGTAAACAGGAACGTCGACACGTTGGAACGCTGCTCTTTCGAGCGGTCCATGTGCAGGAAGTACACGAGGTGCACTACAACCTGAATGACAGCCATGGCGACCACGATCAGAACGGTCAGGTTCTTCGGCAGGCTTGGGTACATCACCAGGCCGAACGGGATAGCGGTCAGGATGATCGACAGTACAAAGCCGATCATGTAGGACTTCACGCTGCCGTGATTACCTTCGTGATGAGTGTCGTGTGCGTTAGCCATTACAGAACCCCCAGCAGGTAGACGACGGTGAATACGCAGATCCAGACCACGTCCAGGAAGTGCCAGAACAGGCTCAGGCAGCTCATGCGGGTCTTGGCAGTCGGGGTAATGCCCTTGGTGCTGATCTGATACATCAGGATTGCCATCCAGATCAGACCTGCAGTCACGTGCAGACCGTGGGTACCGACCAGCGCGAAGAACGCCGACAGGAAGCCACTGCGCTGCGGGCCGAAGCCCTCAGCGATCAGGTGATGGAACTCGTAGATTTCCATCGCGATGAAGCCGGCACCGAACAGGAAGGTCACGGCCAACCAGCCCAGTACACCTGCTTTCTTGCCATCGAACAGCTTCAGCATGGCGAAGCCGAAGGTGATCGAGGACAGCAGCAGGAAGGCAGTTTCAACAGCTACGAAGTCGAGCTGGAAAATGTCATGACCCGACGGGCCGCCGGCAAAACTGCCGGACAGCACCGCGTAGGTAGCGAAGAGCGACGCAAACAGGATGCAGTCGGTCATCAGGTACAGCCAGAAACCGAGTACGGTCATCTGGCCCGAGTCGTGGTGGTGATCGTCGTGCCCATGGTCGTGACCATGAGCAGCGCCGTGGATTACTTGACTGGACATTGATTACACCCGCTCAAACGATTCGACACGTGCGCCGGCAGGCAGAGCACCTGCTTTGGCCAGCGCTTTCATACGCTCGCCTTCGATGCGCGCCACTTCTTCGGCCGGAACCATGTAGCCCTGGTCGTCACGCGCAGCGTGGCGAACGAAGACAGCGATGGTTGCAACCAGGCTCGCGCCTACCAGCCACCAGATGTGCCAGATGAAGGCAAAGCCGAAGACGGTCAGGAACAGGCCCATGAACAAACCGGTAGCGGTGTTGCTCGGCATGTGGATGGCGTCGAACTTGGTTGCCGGCTTGTAAGCAGCGCCGATTTCCTTGGTTTCGTGCCATGCATCCAGGCCAACCTGCTCAGGCATGTGGGCGAAGTTGTAGAACGGAGGTGGCGACGAAGTCGACCATTCCAGCGTACGACCGCCCCATGGGTCGCCGGTCACGTCCAGGTTCTGGTTGCGGTCGCGGACCGAAACGTAGAGCTGGATCAGCTGGCAAGCGATACCGAACAGGATCAGCACGGCGCCGACCACGGCAACGTACAGGTAGGGTTCCCACAGTGGGTTGTCGGAGTGGTTCAGACGACGGGTCATACCCATGAAGCCCAGGGCGTACAGCGGCATGAACGCAACGTAGAAGCCCGAGATCCAGAACCAGAAGGCAGCTTTGCCCCACTTCTCGTTCAGGGTGAAACCAAAGGCTTTCGGGAACCAGAAGGCGAAACCGGCGATGTAGCCGAATACCGCGCCACCGATGATCACGTTGTGGAAGTGAGCAATTACGAACAGGCTGTTGTGCAGAACGAAGTCAGCACCTGGAACGGCCAGCAGTACGCCAGTCATGCCACCGATGGAGAAGGTGATCATGAAGCCCAGGGTCCACAGCATCGGTGCGGTGAAACGCACACGGCCCTGGTACATGGTGAACAGCCAGTTGAACAGTTTCACACCGGTCGGAATGGAGATCAGCATCGTCGCCAGGCCGAAGAAGGTGTTGACGCTCGCGCCGGCACCCATGGTGAAGAAGTGGTGCAGCCATACGGCAAAGCCCAGGATGGCGATTGCGCCCGATGCGTAGATCATCGAGTGGTGGCCAAACAGACGCTTGCCAGAGAACGTCGAAGTCACTTCCGAGAACACGCCGAAGGCCGGCAGGATCAGGATGTAAACCTCAGGGTGACCCCACGCCCAGAACAGGTTGACGTACATCATCGGGTTCCCACCAAGCTCGTTGGTGAAAATGTGGAAGTCCAGATAACGGTCAACAGTCAGCAGTGCGAGTGCAGCAGTCAGGATCGGGAACGAAGCGACGATCAGCACGTTGGCCCAGGTGCAGGTCCAGGTGAAGATCGGCATGTCCATCAGTTTCATGCCAGGTGCGCGCATCTTCATCACGGTGACGAGGAAGTTCACACCGGTAAGCGTCGTACCTAGGCCCGATAGCTGTAGCGCCCAGATGTAGTAGTCGACACCCACGCCAGGGCTGTACTGAATACCCGCGAGCGGCGGATAGGCAACCCAACCGGTCTTGGCAAATTCGCCGACGCCCAGGGAGATGTTGACCAGCAGCACGCCTGCCAGCAGCAGGTAGAAGCTCAGGGAGTTCAGGAACGGGAAGGCAACGTCACGTGCACCGATCTGCAGAGGCAGGGCCAGGTTCATCAGGCCGGTGAAGAACGGCATCGCCATGAAGATGATCATGATCACACCGTGAGCGGTGAAGATCTGGTCATAGTGTTCAGGCGGCAGGTAGCCTTCGGATCCGCCAGTGGCCGCAGCCAGCTGGGTACGCATCATGATGGCGTCGGCAAAGCCGCGCAGCAGCATGATCATCGCGACGATGATGTACATCACCCCGATTTTCTTGTGGTCGACAGTCGTCAACCACTCGCTCCACAAGTAGGTCCACTTGCGGAAATAGGTGATAAGACCGACGACAGCGATACCGCCGAGCGCGATCATGGCAAGCGTCACCATGACTATCGGCTCGTGATAGGGTATCGCCTCCAGGCTTAATTTACCGAACATCTCTTACTCCTCTGCACCGGCAGCTGGTTGCATACTCGATTCCACACCCTTGGTAGTGGCCAGATCTTTGCTGCCTGCTTCTTCGTGGACCGGCTTGCCGCGGTTCATGCCTTCGTACTTGTCGACGATGGACTGGAACAGCTCTGCCGGGGCCTCGCTGTACAGCGCGACTGGGTTGTATTCGCTAGGTTTGGCCAGAGCTTCGTACTCGGCTTTGCCCAGTTTCAGCGGCGACTGCTTCACTTCGGCGACCCACTTGTCGAAGTCTTCCTGGGAAGTTGCAGTAGCCTTGAATTTCATGCCGGTGAAGCCAGCGCCGCTGTAGTTGGCGCTGATACCGTCGAATTCGCCGTTTTCGTTGGCGATCAGGTGCAGCTTGGTGGTCATGCCGGCCATGGCGTAGATCTGGCCGCCCAGGCCCGGGATGAAGAACGAGTTCATCACGGCGTCGGAGGTGACGCGGAAGTTGACCGGGGTGTTAGCCGGGAAGTTGATCTTGTTGACCGTCGCGATGCCCTGCTCCGGGTAGATGAACAGCCACTTCCAGTCCAGTGCGACCACGTCGATCTGGATCGGCTTGACGTCGGAATCCAGCGGACGATACGGGTCCAGCTTGTGGGTGGACTTGTAGGTGACATAACCCAGGGCGATGATGATGATGATCGGGATGATCCACACCGCGGCCTCGATCTTGGTCGAGTGCGACCAGTCGGGGGTGTAGGTGGCCGCCTTGTTGGAAGCACGGTACTTCCAGGCGAACGCCACGGTCATGATGATGACCGGGATCACCACCAGCAGCATCAGGCCGGTAGCGATGAGGATGAGGTTCTTTTGCTCAATGCCGACCTGACCTTTCGGGTCGAGCAGGGTCCAGTTGCACCCACTGAGTAAAAGCATGCCTAAAAAGGGCAATATGCCAAACAGTCTGGGGTAACGCTTTTTACTCATCTCACGACCTCTAGATCAGCTTGCTTCAATGCAATTTGTGTTTTGGTAGCCAACACTTCGTCCTGCCAAGTGCGGCATTTCGCGCCCGTACTCGCTCCTGCCTGGGGTCCGACTGCAGGACCTTGGCTCAAGCGTGTTAGCGGTGCTTATGGTTTCGTAGGCAACAGGCCTGTACTTCAGACCAAGTCCATTTGGTGCGGGAAAACGCGGAGGGGTGTCCGCTCGGTATCGCCGCTGGGCGAAACTTGACGAAGTCAGCAAAAGGGAGCGCTGGGGCTTCCTTCAATCCTGCGACTCGCAAGCAGTGCCGAACGGAAATTGGGGGCGATTGTAGATAGGTCGCCAACCCTTGACTATGACTTATTGAGCAACAGTCTTTTACAGAATACGCAACAATGCGACCTGAAGAATCAACTTCGCGACAGTTTGTCGCACCCCGCCGGGTAGCCCTCAAAGCCGCATTCTACAAGGCTTTGTGATTGATCTGGATCAAGCGGGGAGCAACTTTCTGCGCATCTCACGCCGTGCAAAAGACCTCATGCAATTCGGGACTTTTGTCTAAGCCTGACGTCGGTTGCGGTAGATGCCCAGCGGAACCAGAATGGCCGTCAGGACAAATGCGACCAGCGCCCACTGCGCCAGCGACAGACCGAGGATCGGTGGGTACGGCGTGCTGCAGAAGCCATCGACCTGGAATGCCAGCGGCCACAGCTTGGCCAGGGGCAGGTCGTCGACGATCGGCTGCAGGGTATCGATGCCGCAACTGACCATGGGGTTGGCGAGTATATACACATGGTTGCCGGCCGCAACGATTCCCCCGATGGCGCTGAGTACCACCAAGCCTTCGAAGACCGTCAGGCTGCGCCGCCCGGGCATCGCGGCGGCGATGAAGGCAAACACGGCGATAAACAGCAAGGCATAGCGCTGCAGGATGCACAGCGGGCAAGGCGCCTCGCCCAATACCACTTGCATATAAAGGGCGCCGCCGATCAGCGACAGGCAGATCAGCCCCAGCAGCACCAGAAAGCGCCGTTCCCGATTCAGGCGCGAAGTTTGTTCGTTCATTGCCGGTTCCTTGGATGGAGAGTGGCCGCGTGGTCCGCCTGCCTGCGCGCGATTCTACACGCTGGGCAGGGCCTTTAGCGTGCCGAGGGGGCAACGTGATAGCACTGCGCAGGGCTATCCGAGATGGCTGAGACCGGCCATTGTGACGTCGGTTCAACGTCACACGGCAAAAAAGCGGCTACCCGGGTGCCGCGCAGGGGCAAGCCCCTCGACACCTGGGAGTGAAGGATACCGTGATTAAAGGAGGATTAAAGATGAAAGCTTGGCGGGCTGTTTCATCTCTCCTTTATATAAGCAGGTAGGCGCAGCCTGGTGATGCAAAGAGGCCGGTATATAAGCAGGTAGGAGCAGCCTTGTGCTGCGAAGAGGCCGGTGATGGCTCAGAGCATCTTCTGAGATCACCGGCCTCTTCGCAGCACAAGGCTGCTCCTACAACAGCTAGGACTGCTGGGTGTTTACTCCAGCGCTGCTGCTGGCCCGAAGAACTCGTAGCGGCTCTGCTGCTCCGGCACACCCAGGCCCTTCAGCTGGCGCTTGACCGCCGCCATGAAGGCTTTAGGCCCCAGGAAGTAGGCATCGACGTCACGTTCACGTGGCAGCCACTCGGCCAGCAGGTCTTCGTTCAGCAGGCCCACGGCATCGGCCGCAGCGCCGCCTTGCGGCTCGGCATAGCAGTAGAAGCGCTTGAGCTGTGGATGACGCTCGGCCAGGCCGTCGACCCACTCACGGAAGGCATGCACGGCGCCGTTACGCGCACAGTGGATGAAATGCACTTCACGCGGGGTCTGCAGTGCCGCCTGCAACATCGCCAGGGTCGGGGTGATCCCCACACCGCCACTAATCAGCACCAGCGGCTTGTCGCTGGCGGCCAGGGTAAAGTCGCCTGCAGGTGGGAACAGCTGCAGGGTCTTGCCCACCACCAGTTCATCGTGCAGGTAGTTGGACACTTTGCCACCGGCTTCGCGTTTGACGCTGATGCGGTATTCAATGCCGTCGCACAGGGCCGACAGCGAGTAGTTGCGACGCTGCTCGGCGCCGTCGATGAACAACTGCAGGCCGATGTACTGCCCTGGCTCGGCCTTGAGCACTGGCTTGCCGTCCACCGGGGCGAAGTAGAACGAGACGATCTCGCTGCTTTCCTGCTCGCGGCGTACCAGGCGGAACTCGCGGGTACCACGCCATCCGCCGGCGGCTTGCTCCTTCTCTTTATAGAGGCTTTCTTCAGCGCCGATGAGGATGTCGGCCAGTTGACCATACGCCGCGCCCCAGGCCGCGATCACCTCTGGTGTGGCGATGTCCTTGCCGAGCACTTCTTCAATGGCGCGCAGCAGGCAGCTGCCCACAATCGGGTAGTGCTCCGGCAGAATCTGCAAGGCAACGTGCTTGTTGATGATCTGGCCGACCAGGCCGCCGAGTTGTTCGAGCTGGTCGATATGGCGGGCATACATCAAGACGCCGTTGGCCAACGCACGTGGCTGGTCGCCGCTGGCCTGGTGGGCCTGGTTGAACAGCGGACGCACTTGCGGGTACTCGTTGAGCATCATCTTGTAGAAGTGAGTGGTCAGCGCTTCGCCGCCGCTTTCCAGCAGGGGGACAGTGGCTTTGACGATTGCACGTTGTTCGGCAGTGAGCATTGCAACGACTCCTGAGCCTATGGCTTCGAATGATTGCCTTGGGTATTTCACCATTCGTGCCAACTTTTATACCCAGCAAAATCAGGGCGTTGACGCGCATCATGTCAAAACGACTCGCTCGGGCGTATAGTCATAATGACCAAAAGGAGTCCCTATGACTGCAAAGCCACTGCTCACCGCCCTCCTCCCCCTGGTCAGCGACTTGTCCCGCGACCTCAGCGATCAGGAACGCTACCGCCGCTTGCTTCAGGCCATGCGCGGGCTGTTGCCGTGTGACGCCGCCGCACTGCTGCGCTTGGACGGTGAGTGGCTGGTGCCGCTGGCAGTGGACGGCCTGAGTGCCGATACCTTGGGCCGACGCTTTCGGGTCAGCGAACACCCGCGCTTCCAGATCCTCCTCAGCCGCCCACACCCCACCCGCTTTGCCAGCGACTCGGACCTGCCTGACCCCTACGACGGCCTGGTCAACGCCCCGGATGCCACGCTTGAAGTGCATGACTGCATGGGCTGCCCGTTGATGGTCGATGAGCGCCCTTGGGGCCTGCTGACCCTGGACGCGCTGACCCCCGGGCAGTTCCAGAGTCTTGAGCTGGATGCGCTGCAGGCTTTCGCCAGCCTGGCTGCCGCCACGGTAACCGTGGCCGAGCGTATCGAGCACCTGGCCCTGCGCGCAGAGGACGAACACCATCGCGCCGAGATCTACCGCCAGGCCAGTGCCCAGGACAAGGAGCTGATTGGCCAGAGCGCGGCACACAAGCGGCTGGTGGAAGAGATACGCCTGGTCGGCGGCAGCGAGTTGACCGTGCTGATCACCGGCGAGACCGGCGTTGGCAAAGAGCTGGTGGCCCAAGCCCTGCACCAGGCCAGCAACCGTGCTGACAAACCGCTGGTCAGCCTCAACTGCGCGGCCTTGCCCGATACCCTGGTGGAAAGCGAGCTGTTTGGCCACGTGCGCGGCGCCTTTACCGGCGCCCACGGCGAACGCCTCGGCAAGTTCGAGCTGGCCAATGGTGGCACGCTGTTTCTTGATGAGGTCGGCGAGTTGCCATTAACCGTGCAGGCCAAGCTGCTGCGTGTGCTGCAAAGTGGCCAGTTGCAACGCCTGGGGTCGGACCGCGAACACCGGGTCGACGTCCGCCTGATCGCAGCCACCAACCGCGACCTGGCTGCAGAAGTGCGCAATGGCAACTTCCGCGCCGACTTCTACCATCGCCTGAGCGTGTACCCGTTGCACGTTCCGCCGCTGCGTGAACGTGGGCGCGATGTGCTGCTATTGGCGGGGTACTTCCTCGAACAGAACCGTTCGCGCCTGGGCCTGAACAGCCTGCGCCTGAGCAGCGACGCCCAAGCTGCACTGCTGGCCTATGACTGGCCGGGCAACGTGCGCGAGCTCGAACACCTGATCGGCCGCTCGGCGCTCAAGGCGCTCGGCCAGCACCCGGAACGGCCGCGCATCCTCACCCTTGAGGCCATCGACCTTGACCTGCGCGCCGCTGCCCCATCGGGCCAGTTGCCCTCCCCCTCACCCCTGCTGGAGGCGCCTCTGCCCGATGGCGGATTGCGTGAAGCCGTCGACCTTTATCAACGCCAAGTGATCGAAAACTGCCTGCAAAGGCATGCGGATAACTGGGCCGCCGCCGCGCGCGAACTCGGCCTGGACCGCGCCAACCTCAGTCGGCTGGCGCGTCGGCTGGGGCTTCGCTGAGGCATACCTACAAAAGGATTAACCCAGAAAGCCATCTGGTTGCTTCTCGCTGGGCTGCTATATCTCCCTAACCACCGGTATCACGGCCGTCATGGTCGAGGCTGAGCGCAACACGTTGCATTGACGTTGCGCCGGCCCTGGTTCGCTGAAGTCGAGCCAGTGTAGCCGCACACCAGCAGGGAGCATCCATGGACAACATCGTCGTCGCCGATAAGCAATCCGCAGTCGCCACCCAGAGTGCCTGGGGCAATATCAGTCTCAACGGGCCAGGCGTCGTGCAGATGCCGGTTTCCCCCGATAAAGTGGCAACTGTCACCCAGCGCGGACAAGACCTGATCGTCACCCTGAAGTCGGGCGAGAAGGTCACTATCGGCAACTTCTTCGCCGTGGATCAGGCCGGCGTCGGCAGCGACATCGTCTTCGTCGGTGAGGACGGCACCCTGTGGCATGCAAACTACGATGCGGTGGCTTTCACGGGCTTTACGTTCGACGAAGTGGCCTCGCTGGATGAACTGGTCGCGGGTATCGGTGTGGCGGGCAGCGCGATGCCAACCTGGGCCATTGCCGGGCTCAGCCTGCTGGGTATTGGCGGCGCGGCGGCGGCGGCCGACAACAGCAGCGGTGGCAGCAGTGGTGGCTCGGTCCCAGGCGACACCACAGCGCCGGCCACGCCGATCGACCTGCTGGTGTCCCCTGATGGCCTGCGCCTGACGGGCCGCGGCGAAGCCGGCAGCACGATAAATATTCGCGACGGCGCGGGCAACCTGATCGGCAGCGGCACGGTCGGTGCCGATGGCAGCTTCAACGTTGCGTTGAATCCCCCGCAGATCAACAGCGAAAACCTTGAAGTCACCCTGACCGATGGTGCGGGCAATGTCTCGGCCCCCGGCAGCGTCACCGCCCCGGATGCAACGGCACCGCTGGCACCGACCGATCTTGCCATCAACGAACAGGGCACCACCCTCACCGGCCGCGCCGAACCCGGCTCGACGGTGGCGGTGCGAGGTGCGGGTGGCGTATTGCTGGGCAGCGCGGTGGCGGGTGCTGACGGGCAGTTCAACATCAATTTGCAGCCACCGCAGACCGATGGCCAGGCATTGGAAGTGACCGCACAGGACGCAGCCGGCAATACATCGCCGGCTGCTGGCATTACGGCCCCGGATGTTGAAACGCCTCCTGATACAACAGCGCCGGATGCACCTGTGGACCTGGTAGTCGGCCTTGCTGGCCACCAGCTGACTGGCCGTGGCGAAGCGGGTACCACCGTGCAGGTGCGGGATGCCGCCGGCAATGTGCTGGCGACTGGCACTGTGGGTGCAGATGGCACGTTCCTGCTGACACTGGACCCTGCCGTGATCGATGGCAGCACCCTGCAGGTGACCCTGACCGATGCGGCGGGCAACGTTTCGCAGCCAGGTTCGGTCACCGCCCAAGACCTGCTGCCACCAGCACAACCGACTGACCTGGCCTTGGCTGAAGGCGTGACCCTTACTGGTCGCGGTGAACCAGGCGCCACCGTGCAAGTGCGGGACGCTGCGGGCACTGTGATAGGCACCGGAGTGGTGGGTGCTGATGGCTTATTCAGCGTATCCCTGTCCCCGGCTCAAGCGAATGGCGAAGCGCTGGACATCCGTCTGGTGGACGCTGCTGGCAACAGCTCCGCACCACTGCAGTTCGATGCGCCGGACATTACTCCGCCTGATGCCGTCAGCAACATCGTGGTCGGCGCCGGTGGCCTGGTCCTGAGCGGGCGCGGCGAAGCCGGGGCCATCGTTGAAGTGCGCGATGCCAACGGCAATGTGATTGGCACCGGCACTGTATTGGCCAATGGCACGTTCCTGATCGACCTTGATCCGGCTGTGCAATCTGGCGAACACCTGAGCTTGGTGCAGACCGACGCAAGCGGCAACGCTTCTGCCGTCCTCGAATACGACGTACCACTGACCACCGCCCCGGCCAGCCCAAGCGACCTGGCCATCGATGCCGATGGCACCACCCTCACCGGTTCCGCGCCGGCCGGTAGCCGCGTAGAAGTGCATGATGCCAATGGCACGCTGATCGGCAGCGCCATTGCCGGCGCCGATGGCACCTTCACCCTTGAACTCACGCCACCACAAGCCAACGGCGAACTGCTCGATGTCGTCGCCATCGATGACACCGGCCTGTCTTCTCTGCCCGCACAGATCACCGCGCCGGACATCACTGCACCAGCCGCACCTACCGAGTTGGCCGTCAGCGCCAACGGCACCGTCGTTACCGGCCGCGCCGAACCAGGCAGCACCGTTCGTATTCTCGCCGCGGATGGCACCGAACTGGGCAGCGCACTGGTCGGCCCGACCGGCGTGTTCAGCATCAACCTCGATCCGCCTCAGGTCGATGGTGAGCTACTGCAGGCCACCGCGACTGACGCTGCCGGCAATACCTCGGTTGCCAGCTCCGTTACCGCACCGGATATCGACGGCGGCGATACCACACCGCCTGACGCGCCTGTTGATTTGGTAATCGGCCTCGCTGGCCACCAACTGACTGGCCGTGGCGAAGCGGGGACTACGGTTCAGGTGCGGGATGCCGACGGCAATGTGCTGGCGACTGGCACCGTGGGTGCAGATGGCACCTTCCTGCTGACGCTGGACCCGGCTGTAGTCGACGGCAGCACCCTGCAAGTGACGCTGACCGATGCTGCTGGCAACGTTTCGCAGCCAGGCTCAGTGACGTCGCAAGACCTGCTGCCACCAGCACAACCGACTGATTTGGCCCTGGCTGAAGGCGTGACCCTCACCGGTCGCGGCGAACCAGGTGCCACGGTTCAAGTGCGCGACGCCGCCGGCACTGTGATAGGTACCGGGCAGGTCAACGCAGATGGCACTTTCAGCCTGACGCTCAGCCCTGCTCAAGCGAATGGCGAGGCACTGGATATTCGTCTGGTGGACGCCGCTGGTAACAGCTCGACCCCGCTACAATTCGATGCGCCGGATATCACTCCGCCTGATGCCGTCAGCAACATCGTGGTCGGCGCTGGTGGTCTGGTATTGAGCGGTCGCGGCGAAGCCGGGGCCACTGTGGAAGTGCGCGATGCCAACGGCAATGTGATTGGCACCGGCACTGTATTGGCCAACGGCACGTTCTTGATCGACCTCGATCCAGCTGCCCAACCAGGCGAACACCTGAGCCTGGTGCAGACCGACCCGAGCGGCAACGCTTCCGTTGCCCTTGAATACGACGTACCAACGACTACAGCTCCCGCCAGCCCAAGCGACCTGGCCATCGATGCCGATGGCACCACCCTCACCGGTACCGCACCAGCGGGCAGCCGCGTAGAAGTGCATGATGCCAATGGCACGCTCATCGGCAGCGCCATTGCCGGCGCCGATGGCACCTTCACCCTTGAACTCACGCCACCACAAGCCAACGGCGAACTGCTCGATGTCGTCGCCATCGATGACACCGGCCTGTCTTCTCTGCCCGCACAGATCACCGCGCCGGACATCACTGCACCAGCCGCGCCGAGTGAGCTGGCCGTCAGCGCAAACGGCACCGTTGTCACCGGCCGTGCCGAACCGGGTAGCACTGTTCGTATTCTCGCCGCCGATGGCACTGAACTGGGCAGCGCCCTGGTCGGGCCGACTGGCGTATTCAGCATCACCCTCGATCCGCCCCAGATTGATGGCGAAGTACTGCAGGCCACCGCAACTGACGCTGCTGGCAACACCTCGGTTGCCAGCTCCGTCACCGCACCGGATATCGACGGCAGCGATACCACACCGCCAGACGCACCTGTTGATCTGGTAATCGGTCTCGCTGGCCACCAACTGACTGGCCGTGGCGAAGCAGGCACCTCCGTGCAGGTGCGCGACGCCGCCGGCAATGTCCTGGCGACTGGCACTGTGGGTGCAGATGGCACCTTCCTGCTGACCCTTGATCCTGCCGTAATCGATGGCAGCACCCTGCAAGTGACCTTGACCGATGCCGCGGGCAACGTTTCGCAGCCAGGTTCAGTCACCTCCCAAGACCTGCTTCCACCTGCACAGCCGACTGACCTGGCCCTGGCTGATGGTGTGACCCTCACGGGTCGCGGCGAGCCTGGCGCCACCGTGCAAGTACGCGACGCTGCGGGCACTGTGATCGGCACCGGGCTGGTGGGCGCAGATGGCAGCTTCAACCTGACGCTCTCCCCGGCTCAAGCGAATGGCGAAGCACTGGACATCCGTCTGGTGGACGCCGCTGGTAACAGCTCTACCCCACTGCAATTCGATGCGCCGGATATCACTCCGCCAGCGGCCGTAAGCAATATCGTGGTCGGCACCGACGGCCTGGTCCTCAGCGGTCGCGGCGAAGCCGGGGCCACCGTGGAAGTGCGCGATGCCAACGGCAATGTCATTGGTACCGGCACCGTCTTGGCCAACGGCACCTTCCTGATTGACCTTGACCCGGCTGCCCAACCAGGCGAGCAACTGAGCCTGGTGCAGACCGACGCAAGCGGCAACGCTTCCGTTGCCGTCGAATACGACGTACCTCAAACCACCGCCCCTGCAAGTCCGAGCGACCTGCTCATCGATGCCGACGGCACCACCCTGACCGGTACCGCGCCAGCGGGCAGCCGCGTGGAAGTGCACGATGCCAATGGCACCCTGATCGGCAGCGCCACTGCCGGCGCCGATGGCACCTTCACCCTTGAACTCACGCCACCACAAGCCAACGGCGAATTGCTCGATGTCGTCGCCATCGATGACACCGGCCTGTCTTCTCTGCCCGCACAGATCACCGCGCCGGACATCACTGCACCAGCCGCGCCGAGTGAGCTGGCCGTCAGCGCAAACGGCACCGTTGTCACCGGCCGTGCCGAACCGGGTAGCACTGTTCGTATTCTCGCCGCCGATGGCACTGAACTGGGCAGCGCCCTGGTCGGGCCGACTGGCGTATTCAGCATCAACCTAGATCCGCCCCAGATTGATGGCGAAGTACTGCAAGCCACCGCAACTGACGCTGCCGGCAATACCTCGGTTGCCAGCTCCGTTACCGCACCGGATATCGACGGCGGCGATACCACACCGCCTGACGCGCCTGTTGATTTGGTAATCGGCCTCGCTGGCCACCAACTGACTGGCCGTGGCGAAGCGGGGACCACCGTGCAGGTGCGAGATGCCGACGGCAATGTGTTGGCGACTGGCACTGTCGGTGCAGATGGCACCTTCGTTCTGACGCTGGACCCTGCCGTGATCGATGGCAGCACCCTGCAAGTGATCCTGACCGATGCCGCGGGCAACGTTTCCCAGCCAGGCTCGGTCACCTCGCAAGATTTGCTGCCACCTGCGCAACCGACTGACCTGGCCTTGGCTGAAGGCGTGACCCTCACCGGTCGCGGTGAGCCGGGTGCCACTGTGCAAGTCCGCGATGCTGCGGGCACTGTGATAGGTACCGGGCTGGTCAACGCAGATGGCACTTTCAGCCTGACGCTCAGCCCTGCTCAAGCGAATGGCGAAGCGCTGGACATCCGTCTGGTGGATGCCGCTGGCAACAGCTCTGCACCATTGCAATTCGACGCACCGGACATTACTCCGCCTGATGCCGTCAGCAACATCGTTGTCGGCTCGGGAGGTCTGGTATTGAGCGGTCGCGGCGAAGCCGGGGCCACCGTGGAAGTACGCGATGCCAACGGCAATGTGATCGGTACCGGCACCGTCCTGGCCAATGGCACCTTCCTGATCGATCTCGACCCGGCTGCGCAACCAGGCGAACACCTGAGCCTGGTGCAGACGGACCCAAGCGGCAACACTTCCGTTGCCCTCGAATACGACGTACCACAAACCACCGCCCCGGCCAGCCCAAGTGACCTCGCGATTGATGCCGGAGGCACCACCCTGACCGGTTCCGCGCCAGCGGGCAGCCGTGTGGAGGTGCACGATGCCAATGGCACGCTGGTCGGCAGCGCCATTGCCGGTGCCGACGGCACCTTCACCATTGAACTCACGCCACCACAAGCCAACGGCGAGCTGCTCGATGTCGTCGCCATCGATGACACCGGCCTGTCGTCCCTGCCCGCACAGATCACCGCACCGGACATCACTGCACCAGCCGCACCAAGTGAACTGGCCGTCAGCGCCAACGGCACCGTCGTTACCGGCCGTGCCGAACCGGGAAGCACCGTGCGTATTCTCGCCGCGGATGGCACCGAACTGGGCAGCGCCCTGGTCGGACCAACTGGCGTGTTCAACATCACCCTCGACCCGCCTCAGGTCGATGGCGAAGTGTTGCAGGCTACCGCGACCGATGACGCTGGTAACACGTCGCTTGCCAGCTCCGTCACCGCGCCGGATATCGACGGCGTGGACACCACGCCACCCAACGCACCGACCAACCTGGTGATCGGCCTGGCCGGCAGCCAGCTCAGCGGCCGCGGCGAAGCCGGGGCCACCGTGCAGGTGCGGGATGCTGCCGGCAATGTGCTTGCCACTGGCACCGTAGGCGCGGATGGTAATTTTGTAATCGCCCTTGATCCCGCCGTGATCGATGGCAGCACCCTGCAAGTGACCCTGACCGATGCCGCGGGCAACATTTCGCAGCCAGGTTCGGTCACCTCCCAAGACCTGCTGCCACCTGCACAGCCGACTGACCTGGCCCTGGCTGATGGTGTGACCCTCACGGGTCGCGGCGAGCCTGGCGCCACCGTGCAAGTACGCGACGCTGCGGGCACTGTGATCGGCACCGGGCTGGTGGGCGCAGATGGCAGCTTCAACCTGACGCTCTCCCCGGCTCAAGCGAATGGCGAAGCACTGGACATCCGTCTGGTGGACGCCGCTGGTAACAGCTCTACCCCACTGCAATTCGATGCGCCGGATATCACTCCGCCAGCGGCCGTAAGCAATATCGTGGTCGGCACCGACGGCCTGGTCCTCAGCGGTCGCGGCGAAGCCGGGGCCACCGTGGAAGTGCGCGATGCCAACGGCAATGTCATTGGTACCGGCACCGTCTTGGCCAACGGCACCTTCCTGATTGACCTTGACCCGGCTGCCCAACCAGGCGAGCAACTGAGCCTGGTGCAGACCGACGCAAGCGGCAACGCTTCCGTTGCCGTCGAATACGACGTACCTCAAACCACCGCCCCTGCAAGTCCGAGCGACCTGCTCATCGATGCCGACGGCACCACCCTGACCGGTACCGCGCCAGCGGGCAGCCGCGTGGAAGTGCACGATGCCAATGGCACCCTGATCGGCAGCGCCATTGCCGGCGCCGATGGCACCTTCACCCTTGAACTCACGCCACCACAAGCCAACGGCGAACTGCTCGATGTCGTCGCCATCGATGACACCGGCCTGTCTTCTCTGCCCGCACAGATCACCGCGCCGGACATCACTGCACCAGCCGCACCGAGTGAGTTGGCCGTCAGCGCCAACGGCACTGTAGTAACTGGCCGTGCCGAACCGGGTAGCACCGTGCGTATTCTCGCCGCCGACGGCACCGAACTGGGCAGCGCTCTGGTCGGCCCGACTGGCGTCTTCAACATCACCCTCGACCCGCCTCAGGTCGATGGGGAGGTTCTACAAGCCACGGCTACCGATGCCGCTGGCAATACCTCCACCGCCAGCTCCGTCACCGCACCGGATATCGACGGCGGGGATACCACGCCACCAGACGCACCCACCAATCTGGTGATCGGTCTCGCTGGCCACCAACTGACTGGCCGTGGCGAAGCAGGCACCTCCGTGCAGGTGCGCGACGCCGCCGGCAATGTCCTGGCCACTGGCACCGTGGGTGCAGATGGCACCTTCCTGCTGACGCTGGACCCTGCCGTCATCGACGGCAGCACCCTGCAAGTGACACTGACCGATGCGGCGGGCAACGTTTCTCAACCGGGCTCGGTCACCTCGCAAGACCTACTGCCACCTGCGCAACCCACCGACCTTGCCCTGGCCAATGGCATCACCTTCACCGGCCGCGGCGAACCTGGCGCCACCGTACAAGTACGCGACGCTGCCGGTACTGTGATCGGTACCGGGCTGGTCAACGCGGATGGCACGTTCAGCCTGACGCTGAGCCCTGCGCAGGCCAATGGCGAAGCCCTGGATATCCGCCTGGTCGATGCCGCTGGCAATAGCTCCGCTGCCCTGCAGTTCAATGCGCCGGACATCACCCCACCGGATGCGGTCAGTAACATCCAGGTCGGCCCTGGCGGCTTGGTCTTGGGCGGTCGCGGGGAAGCGGGTGCCACCGTTGAGGTGCGCGACGCGGATGGCAACCTGCTTGGCCGCGGCGTCGTCACTGCCAATGGTACCTTCCTGATCAACCTCGACCCGGCTGCACAACCCGGCGAACACCTGAGCCTGGTGCAGGTCGACCCAAGCGGCAACGCGTCCGTTGCCCTCGAATACGACGTACCACTGACCACCGCCCCGGCCAGCCCGAGCGAACTGGCGATCAACGCCGATGGCACCAGCCTGACCGGCAACGCACCCGCTGGAACCCGTGTGGAGGTGCACGATGCCAATGGCACGCTCATTGGCAGTGCTGTGGCGGGTGCAGACGGCACCTTTACTATCGTGCTCGACCCGGCCCAAGCCAACGGCGAACTGCTCGATGTTGTGGCCATTGACGACACCGGCTTGTCGTCCGTGCCTGCGCAGATCACCGCGCCGGACATCACCGCGCCAGCCGCACCCAGTGAACTGGCCGTCAGCGCCAACGGCACTGTAGTAACTGGCCGTGCCGAACCGGGAAGCACCGTGCGTATTCTCGCCGCCGATGGCACTGAACTGGGCAGCGCCCTGGTCGGCCCAACCGGCGTATTCAACATCACCCTCGACCCGCCTCAGGTCGATGGCGAAGTGTTGCAGGCCACCGCGACCGATGACGCTGGTAACACATCGCCTGGCAGCTCCGTCACCGCGCCGGATATCGACGGCGTGGACACCACGCCACCCAACGCACCGACCAACCTGGTGATCGGCCTCGCCGGCAGCCAGCTCAGCGGCCGCGGCGAAGCCGGAGCCACCGTGCAGGTACGTGACGCCGCTGGCAATGTGCTGGCGACTGGCACCGTAGGCGCGGACGGCAACTTTGTAATCGCCCTTGATCCAGCCGTTAACGATGGCAGCACGCTGCAAGTGGTGCTGACCGACGCGGCAGGTAACGCGTCTGAACCAGGTACGGTCACCTCGCCAGACCTGCAAGCCCCAGACCAACCCACAGGCCTGGCCTTGGCCGAAGGCGTGACCCTTACCGGTCGCGGAGAACCGGGTGCCACTGTTCAAGTCCGCGACGCTGCGGGCAATGTGATTGGTAGCGGACTCGTAGGCGCAGATGGCAGTTTCAGCCTGACGCTCAGCCCTGCTCAAGCGAATGGCGAAGCGCTGGACGTTCGCCTCGTGGATGCCGCCGGCAACAGCTCTGCCCCACTCCAATTCGATGCACCGGACATCACACCGCCTGCCGCCGTCAGCAATATTGCCGTCGGCTCCGACGGCCTGGTCCTCAGCGGCCGCGGCGAAGCCGGCGCCACTGTGCAAGTGCGTGACGCCGAGGGCACTGTGATCGGCACAGGCACTGTCTTGGCCAACGGTACCTTCCTCATCGACCTCGACCCGGCAGCGCAACCCGGCGAGCACCTGAGCCTGGTCCAGACCGACCCGAGCGGCAACGCGTCCGTCGCCTTTGAATACGACGTACCACTGATCACCGCCCCGGCGAGCCCAAGCGAGCTGGCGATCAATGCCGATGGCACCAGCCTGACCGGCAACGCGCCAGCGGGAACCCGTGTGGAGGTGCACGATGCCAATGGCACGCTGATCGGCAGTGTCGTGGCAGGTGCCGATGGCACCTTCACTATCGTGCTCGACCCGGCCCAAGCCAACGGCGAACTGCTCGATGTGGTCGCCATTGATGACAACGGTCTGTCGTCCGTGCCTACGCAAATCTTTGCGCCGGACATCACCGCGCCGACTGCGCCAAGTGAACTGGCGATCAACGCCGACGGTAGCGTCGTCACCGGCCGGGCCGAAGCGGGCAGCACCGTGCGGGTGCTGGCAGCTGACGGCACCGAACTGGGCAGCGCCTTGGTCGGCCCGACTGGTACCTTCAACATCACCCTCGATCCGCCTCAAGTCGATGGCGAGGTGCTGCAAGTTACTGCGACCGATGCTGCAGGCAACGCCTCAACCGCCGGCACGGTCACCGCGCCGGATATCGACGGCGGCGACATCACGCCACCGGATGCACCTACCAACCTGGTCATCGCCCTCGCCGGCAGCCAGCTCAACGGTCGTGGCGAAGCCGGGGCCACCGTGCAAGTCCGTGATGCCGAGGGCAACCTCGTGGCCAGCGGCTTGGTCAACCCGGACGGCACCTTCCAGATCCCCCTGGACCCGGCCGTGAAAGACGGCAGCACCCTGCAAGTGGTACTGACCGACGCAGCAGGCAACGCCTCTGAACCTGGTTCGGTGACCTCGCCAGACCTACAAGCGCCAGAGCAACCTACCGGCCTGGAACTGGTCGACGGCGTCACCCTCACGGGTAGCGGCGAACCGGGCGCCACCGTGCAGGTGCGCGACGCTGCGGGCGACATCATCGGTACCGGCCTGGTCAACGAAAACGGCAGCTTCAGCCTCACGCTTACGCCTGCCCAGGCCAATGGCGAAGTGCTGGATATCCGCCTGGTGGACGCCGCCGGTAACACCTCGACCCCGCTGCCATTCGATGCACCGGACATCACGCCGCCTGCAGCGGTGAGCAATATTGTCGTCGGCAGCGATGGCCTGGCCCTGAGCGGCCGTGGTGAAGCGGGTGCCAGTGTGGAGGTGCGCGACGCCGCGGGTAATGTGATCGGCACTGGCACTGTCTTGGCCAACGGCACCTTCCTGATCGACCTCGACCCGGCGGCACTGCCAGGCGAGCGCCTGAGCCTGGTGCAGACCGACCCAAGCGGCAATGCATCTGTAGCCTTCGAGTACGACGTACCCTCGACCACCACACCGGCCAGCCCGAGCGACCTGGTGGTCGCCGAAGACGGCACCAGCATCAGCGGTTCCGCCCCGGTCGGCAGCCGTGTGGAAGTGCGCGATGCCGATGGCACGCTGGTCGGCAGCGTGGTGGTGGGTGCCGAAGGTACCTTCACCGTCATCCTCAACCCGGCACAAGCCAACGGCGAACTGCTCGACCTGGTGGCAATCGATGGCACCGGCGCGTCGTCCCTGCCGGTACAAATCAACGCACCCGACATCACCGCGCCGACTGCGCCGAGTGAACTGGCGATCAACGCCGACGGCAGCGTCGTCACCGGCCGTGCCGAACCGGGCAGCACCGTGCGGGTGCTGGCAGCTGACGGCACCGAACTGGGCAGCGCCCTGGTCGGCCCGACTGGCACCTTCAACATCACCCTCGATCCGCCTCAAGTCGATGGCGAGGTGCTGCAGGTCACCGCCACAGATGCCGCAGGCAACGCCTCTACGGCCGGCACGGTCACCGCGCCGGACATCGACGGCGGCGACACCACGCCACCAGACGCACCCACCAACCTGGTCATCGCCCTCGCCGGCAGCCAGCTGAATGGTCGTGGTGAAGCCGGGGCCACCGTGCAAGTCCGTGATGCCGAGGGCAACCTCGTGGCCAGCGGCTTGGTCAACCCGGACGGCACCTTCCAGATCACCCTGGACCCGGCCGTTAACGACGGCAGCACCCTGCAAGTGGTACTGACCGACGCGGCAGGCAACGCCTCTGAACCTGGTTCGGTGACCTCGCCAGACCTACAAGCGCCAGAGCAACCTACCGGCCTGGAACTGGTCGACGGCGTCACCCTCACGGGTAGCGGCGAACCGGGCGCCACCGTGCAGGTGCGCGACGCTGCGGGCGACATCATTGGTACCGGCCTGGTCAACGAGAACGGCAGCTTCAGCCTCACCCTTACGCCTGCCCAGGCCAATGGTGAAGTGCTGGACATCCGCCTGGTGGATGCCGCTGGTAATAGCTCCACCCCGCTGCCATTCGATGCACCGGACATCACGCCGCCTGCAGCGGTGAGCAATATTGTCGTCGGCAGCGATGGCCTGGCCCTGAGCGGCCGTGGTGAAGCGGGTGCCAGCGTGGAGGTGCGCGACGCCGAGGGTAATGTGATCGGCACTGGCACTGTCTTGGCCAACGGCACCTTCCTGATCGACCTCGACCCGGCGGCACTGCCAGGCGAGCGCCTGAGCCTGGTGCAGACCGACCCAAGCGGCAATGCATCCGTAGCCTTCGAGTACGACGTACCCTCGACCACCACACCGGCCAGCCCGAGCGACCTGGTGGTCGCCGAAGACGGCACCAGCATCAGCGGTTCCGCCCCGGTCGGCAGCCGTGTGGAAGTGCGCGATGCCGATGGCACGCTGGTCGGCAGCGTGGTGGTGGGTGCCGAAGGTACCTTCACCGTTATCCTCAACCCGGCGCAAGCCAACGGCGAACTGCTCGACCTGGTGGCAATCGATGGCACCGGCGCGTCGTCCCTGCCTGTTCAAATCAACGCACCCGACATCACCGCGCCGACTGCGCCGAGTGAACTGGCGATCAACGCCGACGGCAGCGTCGTCACCGGCCGTGCCGAACCGGGCAGCACCGTGCGGGTGCTGGCAGCTGACGGCACCGAACTGGGCAGCGCCCTGGTCGGCCCGACTGGCACCTTCAACATCACCCTCGATCCGCCTCAAGTCGATGGCGAGGTGCTGCAAGTTACTGCGACCGACGCTGCAGGCAACGCCTCAACCGCCGGCACGGTCACCGCGCCGGATATCGACGGCGGCGACACCACGCCACCAGACGCACCCACCAACCTGGTCATTGCCCTCGCCGGCAGCCAGCTCAACGGTCGCGGCGAAGCTGGGGCAACCGTGCAAGTCCGTGATGCCGAGGGCAACCTTGTCGCCAGCGGCTCGGTCAACCCGGATGGCACCTTCCAGATCACCCTGGACCCAGCCGTGAAAGACGGCAGCACCCTGCAAGTGGTGCTGACCGACGCGGCAGGCAACGCCTCTGAGCCTGGCTCGGTAACCTCGCCAGACCTGCAAGCGCCAGAGCAGCCTACCGGCCTGGAACTGGCCAACGGCGTCACCCTCACGGGTAGCGGCGAACCGGGCGCCACCGTGCAGGTGCGCGACGCTGCGGGCGACATCATCGGCACCGGCCTGGTCAACGAGAACGGCAGCTTCAGCCTCACCCTTACGCCTGCCCAGGCCAATGGCGAAGTGCTGGACATCCGCCTGGTAGATGCCGCCGGCAACACCTCGACCCCGGTGCCATTCGATGCACCGGACATCACCGCGCCGGCTGCCGTCAGCGACATCGTGGTCGGTACGGGTGGCCTGGCCCTGAGCGGCCGTGGCGAAGCGGGGGCCAACGTCGAAGTGCGTGACGCCCTTGGCTCGGTCATCGGCACCGGCACGGTATTAGCCAACGGCACCTTCCTGATCGACCTCGACCCGGCGGCACTGCCAGGCGAGCGCCTGAGCCTGGTGCAGACCGACGCGAGCGGCAACGCCTCCGAAGCCCTGCAATTCGATGTCCCTGTGACCACCGCGCCGGCCAGCCCGAGCGAGCTGGTGGTCGCCGAAGACGGCACCAGCATCAGCGGATCCGCCCCGGTCGGCAGCCGCGTGGAAGTTCACGATGCTGACGGCAACGTGGTCGGCAGCGTGGTGGTGGGCGCCGAAGGCACCTTCACCGTCGTGCTCACGCCAGCACAAGCCAACGGCGAACTGCTGGATGTAGTGGCAATCGACAGCACCGGCGCATCGTCCCTGCCAGTACAAGTCAACGCACCGGACATCACTGCGCCTGTCACACCTACCGAACTGGCCATCAGCACCGATGGCAGCGTGGTCACCGGGCGTGCCGAAGTGGGCAGCACGGTGCGGGTCCTGGCGGCCGATGGCACCGAGCTGGGCAGCGTTCTGGTCGGCCCGAGCGGTGCCTTCAGCATCACCCTTACCCCGGCACAGGTCGATGGCGAACAGCTGCAAGTCACGGCCACCGATACCGCAGGCAATACCTCGACAGCCGGCAGCGTTACCGCACCGGATATCGACAATGGCGACACCACGCCACCAGAGCCAGCCACCAACCTGGTGGTCAGCAATGATGGGCTGACCCTCTCTGGCCGCGGCGAACCTGGCGCGACCGTGGAGGTTCGCAACGATCAGGGCCAGGTGGTGGTCACGGGAACGGTACAACCCGGTGGCGACTTCACCGTGCAGCTGCCCTCCTCGGTTGCAGACGGCTCGTCCCTGCAGGTGACCTTGACCGATGCCGCTGGCAATACCTCGCAGCCGAGCTCGGTGCTCACGCCGGACCTCGCCGCGCCGCTGCAACCTACCGACCTTGTCCTCAGCGAGGGCATCAGCCTGACCGGTAGCGCCGAACCTGGCGCACGAGTGAACGTCCACGACGCGTCAGGCAACTTGATCGGCAGCGCCATCGCCGAGCCCGACGGCACCTTCACCCTCACCCTGGACCCGATCCAGGCCAATGGCGAAACCTTAGCCATCACCGTGGTCGATGCCGCGGGTAACACCTCGGTGCCACTGAGTTACGTGGCAGCGGACATCACCGCACCGGCGATCATCACTGACGTCGTCGCGGGTGCCGGCAGCCTGGCGGTCTCCGGTCGCGGCGAAGCCGGCGCCAAAGTGGAGGTGAAAGATGCCGATGGCACGGTCATCGGCAGCGGCACCGTCGCCCCGAACGGCACCTTCGTGGTTGACCTCGAAACGCCGCTGGCGGCAGGCCAGGCCATCGTCCTGGTGCAAACCGATGCTGCGGGTAATGAGTCGGTAGGCATCGCCGTCATCGTTGCTGATGTACCGCTGCCCGAAAGCCCGAGCGGGCTGGTGCTGGCAGCCGACGGTTCGTCCATCAGCGGCAGTGCCCCTGCGGGCACGCAGGTCGAGGTGCGCGACGCACAGGGTAATGTGCTGGGCAGTGTCCAGGCCGGCCCTGGCGGCGCCTTCACCATCGGCCTCACGCCAGCGCAGGCCAACGGCGAAACACTGGATGTAGTCGCCATCGATGCCGATGGCAACAACTCGCTGCCAACCCAGATCATTGCCCCTGATATCACCCCGCCGAACCAGGCCAGCGACCTGCAACTCAGTGCCGATGGCAGCACCCTCACCGGTCGCGGCGAGCCTGGCACCACCGTGCAGGTCACCAACGCCCAGGGCGATGTGCTGGGCAACGCACAGGTCGGTGCCAATGGCGTCATCAGCGTGGTTCTGACCCCGCCGCAAACCGACGGCCAGGAACTGGACGTGACCCTGCGCGACGCCGCAGGCAACACCTCTACCGCAACCGTCAACGCGCCCGACCTGGACGGCCCGCTGCAGCCTTCGGGCCTGGCCATCGACACCAACGGCCTCCACCTCACCGGGCAGGGCCAGAGCGGCTCGACCATCACCGTGCGTGCAGAAGATGGCACCATTCTGGGCACCACCACGGTGGGTGGCGACGGCCGCTTCGACGTCACCCTCAACCAGCCTCAGCGCAATGGCGAAAGCCTGACCGTGGACGCCACCGACAGCCTCGGTAACAGCGCAGGCCCGGTCAACTTCACCGCGCCTGATACCACGCCACCGCAAGCGGTTGGCGAGGTAGCCATCGACGGCGCGGGCCTGACCGTCACCGGCACCGGTGAACCCGATGCAACTGTGACCGTACGCGCGCCGGATGGCACCGTGCTGGGCACAGTTGTGGTCGGCGCTAACGGCGCGTTCGAAATCACCCTGGACCCGCCGCAGACCAACGGCCAGGCACTGACCGTGGATCAACGCGACCCAACCGGCAACCTGTCCACCGCCGTTACCCTGCCGGCACCCGACAGCGAGGCACCGGATACCCCGACAGGCACCACGTTGTCCGCTGATGGCCGAACCCTCACCGGCACCGGTGAACCCGGTGCGACGGTAACCGTGACCGGCACGGCTGGCGCAGTCGTGGGCACCGCCGTGGTCGAGGCCGATGGCAGCTTCCGCGTGACCATCGACCCGCCACAGCTCAATGGCCAGACCCTGTCCGTCACCCAGGCAGACAGCGCCGGCAATGACTCCCCTGCCGCCCTCGTGACCGCACCTGACCTTGAGGCACCGGAAGCCGCGCAAGGCCTGGGCCTGGACCCGACAGGCACGGAACTCAGCGGCCAGGGCGAACCCGGCAGCACCGTGGAAGTACGCAACGCTGCCGGGGACTTGCTGGGCACCATCCCGGTGAATGGCGACGGCACCTTCACCGTCACCCTCACACCCGCCCAGACCAACGGCGAAGTACTGTCGGTGGTATTGATCGATAACGACGGCAATGCCTCGCCATCGGCCACCTTCACGGCCGACGACAGCACCGCACCCACCGCGCCGGCCGGGCTTACCATTACCCCGGGCGGCAACGCCATCCAGGGTACCGGTGAGGCAGGTTCGACCGTCGAAGTGCGCGCCCCTGACGGCAGCCTCTTGGGCTCTGTGGTTGTGCCAGCAGGCGGTAACTTCACGGTGCCGCTGTCCCCTGCGCAACTCGATGGCCAGGCGCTGGAGGTCACCTTGACCGACGCCGCGGGCAACGAGTCCCTGCCCACCCAGATCATTGCACCGGACATCACCCCGCCGGCACTGCCCACTGAGGTGGAGGTCAGCCCGGATGGCACCACCGTGACCGGCAACGCGCCGGGCGCAACGACGGTGACGGTGCGGGATGCAGCCGGCAACGAGACCACCGAGCCGGTGAACCCTGACGGCAGCTTCAGCGTTACGCTGCCGACTCCGCAGACCAACGGTGAACCCGTGACCGTGGTAGTCAGCGACGGGGCCAACAGCGCTGCGCCCATCACCGTCACGGCACCCGATACCACCGACCCGCTCCCGGCCACGGGGGTCACCGTCAGCCCGGATGGCAGCGTGGTCGGCGGCGGCGCCGAACCTGGCAGTACAGTCGTCATCCGCAACCCGGATGGCAGTGAACGCGGCAGCGAAACCGTCGGGCCGGACGGCACCTTCGTGGTACCCGTCACGCCGCCACTGGCGGAGGGCGAAACCGTCGACGTGGTGGTGATCGACCCTGCCGGCAACGAGTCCACCCCCGTTTCGCTGGAGGGCCCGGATGGCACCGAAGCCGTTACCCCAAGCGGCCTTGCCATCAGCGCCGACGGCTTCCTGCTCACCGGCCAAGGCACCGTCGGGTCACTGATCACCGTGACCTCGGGCGGCATTACCCTGGGCACGGCAACGGTGGGTAGCGATGGCACCTTCCGGGTGTTCTTCCAGAATGCCCAGCTCAATGGCGAGACCTTGGTGGTCACCGCGCGCGCCACGGTCGATGGCGACCCATCGGTACCCGCCACCCTCGTGGCCAACGACACCACCGCGCCAGCCGCCCCGATCGTGGATGGCATCGACCGCACCGGCAGCACGCTGACCGGCCATGGCGAAGTGGGTGCGACCGTACGTGTGGTCAATGCCCAAGGCGACGTGCTTGGCACTGCCACCGTCGGCAGCAATGGTTTGTTCAGCATCAGCTTCGCGCCACCGCTGACCAATGCCCAGAACCTGATCGTCACCCAGGCCGATGCGGCCGGTAACGTGTCGCTCGCAGCCACCTTGCAGGCCCCTGACCTGCAGGCGCCGCTGGCGGCCAGCAACCTCAGCCTCAACAGCGCGGCCACCGTGCTCAGCGGCGAAGGTGAAGCCGGTGCCACCGTCACCGTGCGCGATGCCAGCGGCGCCATTCTGGCCACCGGCACCGTCAACCAACTCGGCCAGTTCCAGATCACCCTGCCGAGTGCGCAAACCAGCGGCAGCCCGCTGCAGGTCACGCTCAGCGACGCCGCCGGCAACATTTCTGGCCCGGCCAGCCTGGCCACGCCAGACCGCACGCCGCCTGCAGCCATCAGCAACCCCGTACTGAGCCAGGACGGCAAGCAGCTGTCGGGCAGCGGTGAGGCAGGCGCCACCGTCCAGGTGCGCAATGCCGCCGGGACCGTGCTCGGCACGGCCGTGGTTGGGGCCGATGGCCGCTTCACGGTGGTCTTCGACACCCCGCAAGCCACCGGCCAGGCCATCGGCGTTACGCAGGTGGATGCGGCTGGCAATACCTCGCCAGCTGTCAATGTCACCACCCCTGACCTGACCCCGCCAGCGCCGCTGACCAATGTGGTGCTGAACAACAACGGCCTGACCCTGACCGGCCTCGGCGAAGCCGGCGCCACCGTCACCGTGCGCGGCCCGGATGGCACCATTATCGGTACCGGCCTGGTAAGCGCCAACGGCAGCTTCACCCTGACCCTGGACAACGCTCAACTCAACGCCCAGCACTTGAGCGTGACCCAGACCGACGCAGGCAATAACACCTCCACCGCCGTGGCGGTCACCGCGCCGGACTTCACCCCACCGCCTGCCCCAACCGCGCTGGCCTTGGCCGCCACTGGCCTGCAGTTGACCGGCAGTGCGGAAGCCGGCAGTACCGTGACCGTGCGCGATGCCTCTGGCAACGTGCTGGGCACTGCGGTGGCTGGCAGCAACGGCACCTTCCAGGTCACCCTGAACAGTGCCCAGACCAATGGCCAGACCTTGCAGGTAACCGCCACCGATGCCGCAGGCAACGTGTCGCCGGCCGCGCCTTACACCGCAGCCGATACCACGCCACCTGCCGCAGTCGCCAACCTGTCGGTCTCCGCCAATGGCGCGACCCTCACCGGTACCGGCGAAGCCAACGCCACGGTCACCGTTCGCGCACCGGACGGTACCGCACTGGGCACGGCCACGGTGGGCGCCGATGGCAGCTTCACGGTCAACCTGTCACCTGCCGCCATCACCGGCGAAAGCCTCAGCGTGGTGCAGGCCGATGCCGCGCAGAACGTTTCACCTGCACAGACCGTCACCGCACCGGGCATCCTGGCGCCAGAGACGCCCGACAACCTGGTACTGGCCGCTGATGGCCTGGTAGTAACCGGCACGGCAACGCCAGGCAGCACGGTCACTGTCTACGGCCCCAACGGCGTATTGCTGGGCACAGCCCCGGTCGCCGACGACGGCACCTTCACGGTCAACCTCGGCAGCGTCCAGGCCAACGGCGAAGTGCTGCATGTGAGTGCGGTAGGCACCGATGGCAGCACGTCGCTGCCAGCCACCCTGCAGGCACCGGACACCACGGCACCGCTGCCACTGGCCAACGTCGTGCTGTCCAGCGATGGGCTGGTCCTCAGTGGCCGCGGCGAGCCGGGTGCCACCGTCTCCGTGATCGGTGAAGGTGGCGTCGACCTCGGCACTGGTGTTGTCGATGCTAATGGCAACTTCAGCATCAACCTGGGCAGCGCGCAGATCAATGGCGAACAGCTCAGCGCCAGCCAGTCCGATGCCGCCGGCAACGAATCCAACAGCATCAGCCTTATCGCGCCGGACCGCGTGGCGCCCGATGCCGCCGAGAACCTGGCCTTTGCCGGTGGCGGCAGCCTGCTCAACGGTACCGGCGAAGCGGGCAGCACTGTGCGCGTGCTGGCCGCTGATGGCAGCGTACTGGGCACTACGGTGGTGCGTGGTGACGGCAGCTTCCAGGTCGACCTCAACGCGCCCCAGGCCAACGGCCAGCAAGTGCAAGTCGTGCTGACCGATGCCGCTGGCAACCAGTCGGCTGCCAGCCCAATCACCGCGCCGGATACCACCCCACCCACCGCGCCAACCGAGCTGGCCATTTCCAGCGATGGCATCACCCTCACCGGCCGCGGCGAAGTCGGCGCGCTGCTGATCGTCACCGGGCCAGATGGCAGCGAGGTTGGCAGGGCCACTGTCGATGCCAGCGGCCATTTCACCGTGATCCTAAGCCCAGCACTGGGTAACAGCGAGCTGCTCAGCTTCACCCAGACCGACACTGCCGGCAACGTGTCGCCAGTGGCTACCCTGCTGACGCCAGACTTCACCCCACCCGCCGCGCTCACCGATGTCGACATCACGCTCGACGGCAGCGTGGTCACCGGCCAAGGCGAAGCCGGTGCAACTGTCACCGTGAGCAACGCCGCAGGCGCGGTGCTGGGCTCAGGCATCGTACTGGCCGACGGCAGCTTCCGTGTTGAGTTGACACCGCCACAGATCAACTTCGAAACACTCTCGGTACAACAGGCCGACCCACCCGGCAACATCAGTGCGCCGGTCAATATCCTGGCGCCGGACCTCACGCCACCGGAGGCAGCGACCGAACTGCGGCTCAACGCTGCGGGCGATCTGCTCAGCGGCGTCGGCGAAGCGGGTGCGACTGTTAGGGTCTATGTCGGCATCACGCAAATCGGCACGGTCCAGGTAGACGCGGACGGTACGTTCCAGGTCAACCTGAGCTCGGCGCAGCTCAACGGGCAGGTGCTGCAAGTGACCGTGACCGATGGCCGCGGCAACATCTCGCCGATCAGCACGACCACGGCAGTAGACATCACACCGCCCGCCTCGGTGATCGCCACGATCAACGACAGCGGCACCCAGCTGATCGGCACCGGCGAGCCCGGCTCACGGGTCACCGTGGTCAACAACCAGGGCGACCTGCTTGGCCAGGTCTCGGTCGACCCGGACGGCACCTTCGTGCTCGACCTGAACGCGGCGCAAATCAACGGCGAAGTGCTGACCCTCATCGCCCAGGACGCCACCGGCAACCCATCCGCGCCACTGCAAGTGACCGCGCCAGACCTGACGCCACCGGTACAGCCGAGCGACCTGTTGCTCAATCCGGCCGGCACCTCGATGACGGGTACTGCTGAAGCGGGTACCACCGTCACCGTTCGCGGGCCGAACAACAATGTGGTCGGCGAGGTGGAAGTCCCTGCAAACGGCCAGTTCACCGTCACCATCAACCCAGCCCAAAACAACGGCCAACTGCTGACTGTGGTGTCCACCGACGATGCCGGCAACAGCTCGCTGCCTGCCAGCTACCAGACCAACGACACCTCGCCACCTGACGTGGTCACGGACATGGCCATCAACAACACCTTCGACGTGCTGACCGGTAAAGGCGAGCCAAATGCGATCGTCACCGTCAGCCGCGGCGGCACTGTGCTGGGTACCGGCCAAGTGGATGCGGCCGGCAACTTCCAGATCACGCTGGTACCGCCTGCGGGTATTCTGGCTACGCTGGGGGTGACGCAATCTGACGGCTTCAACACCTCGGCGGTCGCGACCTATGTCACGCCATTGGTGGCACCGCCCGTGCCGCCAACCAACGTGACCCTGGGCAGCGATGGCCTGACCTTGCAGGGGAATGCGCCGAGTGGTGTCGGTATCCGCGTCTACGATGCCGCCGGCAACCTGATCGGCACCGGCGGGGCCACCCTCAATGGCACCTTCACCCTGCAACTGAACACGGCGCAGCTCAACGGCCAGCACCTGACCGTGACGGCTGTGGCATTGGTGGGCGGCGAATCGCAACCGACCTTCGTGCAGGCCGCCGACATCACGCCACCGGCCAACCCGGTGGTAACCGGCCTGTCTGCCAACGGCCTGGTACTGAGCGGTACCGGTGAGGCCGGGGCCACGGTAACCGTGCGCGACGCCAGCAACAACGTGCTCGGCACCGGGCTGGTGAATGCCGGTGGCGCGTTCAGCATCAACCTCAATACCCCGCAGCTCAACGGCCAGGTATTGGGCGTGAGCCAGGCTGACGCGGCAGGCAACGTGTCTGGCAGCACCAGCGTCACCGCCATCGACGTGCAGCCACCGGCCGCGCCGACCAACCTGGTCATCAATGGCGCTGGCACCGAGCTCACAGGGCGTGGCGAGGCGGGTGCAACCGTGACCGTGCAAGGCCCGAACGGCGCGCTGGGCTCGGCCGTGGTTCAAGCCGATGGCACGTTCACCATCACCCTGACCACACCGCAAAACGATGGGCAACTGCTGGTGGTGCGCCAGTCCGACCCTACCGGCAACCTGTCCAGCAGCGTCAACGTGACGGCGCCGGACACCACACCGCCAGCCGCGCCGCTGGCCACCATCAACGCCAACGGTACGGCCGTCAGCGGCTCTGGCCAGGTCGGCAGCACCGTGACGGTGCGCAACGGCGCAGGCACTATCATCGGCACGGCCACGGTGGGCAGCAACGGCCTGTTCGTGGTCAGCCTGACCGCGGCGCAGATCGACAACCAGGCCTTGAGCGTCACCCTCACCGACGGTGCAGGCAATGTCTCGACCGGCACTGCGCTCACCGCACCGGACCTGACCCCGCCAGCAGTCGCCGGCAACCTGGCGATCAGCGCCGACGGCAGCACCCTCACCGGTAGCGGCGAAGTGGGCGCCACCGTCACCGTGCGCAGTGCCAACGGCACCGTGCTGCAAACGGCGGTGGTACAACCGGACGGCAACTTCACCGTGACCCTGAGCCCGCCTCAAGACAACGGCCAGTTGCTGTCGGTGACCATCAGCGACGGGCGCGGCAACGTGTCCGGTAACGTCAACATCACCGCACCAGACGTCGATGCCAACGCCCCGGTAATCGCCAGCGACAACCTGGTGACCGCCGAGGTCAACCTGGCACCGGTGGTCAGCTCGCGCAGCTATCAGGACAGCTTCACCACCTTGCTGGCAGGCTTCACCAAGACCTACACCTGGACGGTCGGTGCCGGCACCACCGTGGACCCAACGCTGACCCTGAACACCAGCAGCGCACTGTCGCTGCTCGACAATGCCACCTTCACCCTGCAAGTGAAGAACGCTGCCGGCAACTGGGTGACCTTGGCCACGGGCACCAGCCAGGGCCTGCTCGACCTGATCCTGCTGCCGCTGGGCCAGGGCATTCGTGTCGACATCGGTGAGTTGCAGGCCGGTGACTATCGCCTGACGGTCGGCAGTGGCGGCATCGGCCTGATCACCAACGTGACCACCACGCTGGACATCGAGACCACCAGCCTCACGCAGTTCACCGGCACCGGCACGGCAAAAACCGGCAACGTCATTACCGACGTTGGCACCGACGGTAGCGTCGATGCCCTTGGCCCGGACAGCGCCGCCGTGCTGCAGGTAATGAAGAACGGCAGCTATGTGTCGGCGGGCAGCGCCACCACGGTGCAAGGCCTGTACGGCACCCTGGTGATCCGCGGTGACGGCAGCTACACCTACACGCCTAACGGCAGCCCATCGAGCGTCGGCAAGGTCGATGTGTTCAGTTACCAGCTGCTGCATGCCAACGGCGCCTCCGATGCGGCCAACCTGTATGTGCGCATCGACAGCCCACAAGCCACGGAGATCTGGAGCGACACCAACTACAGTGCACCGGCCACGGTGCTCGACGCGGTCAACGACGCCGGCACCAGCCAACTCACCCTGGCCAACCGGGTGGACACCAGTACCGCTTCGCTGGGCGTACTGACCCTGCCTTTGATCGGCTCACGCCAGGCCACCTACACCACCAGCGTTGCCGCCGACACCACGGCCAACCTGCAAGTGGTGGTCAACTCGACCAACCTGCTGAGCCTGCTCAATGGCACCACCATCGACCTGCTCAAACTCAACCCGGCAACCGGCCAGTATGTGCTGGTGCAGTCGGTCGGCGGTGGCTCGCTGATCAGCCTGCTCGGTGGTGGTGCGGGCTACACGTTCCAGAACCAGGGGGCCGGCACCTACCACGTGCGCGTCACCGCGGGCGGCATCGGCCTGGCCAGTTCGATCACCACCAGTGTCAACGCCACCACCACGCACCTGACCGAGTTCGTGGTCAGCGGCGCCACGGCGGTCACCGGCAACCTGTTGGCCGACGACAACCTTGGCTCGCCATTGACCGTGCTGAGCGTAATGACGGCGGCCAACACCTACACCATCCCGGGCTACAACGGGGTCAGTGTGGCGGGCAGCTACGGCACCCTGCTGGTGCAAGCAGACGGCAGCTACACCTACACCCTCAACGCCGGGCTGACCAATGCGGTGATTGGCCAGCATGAAACCTTCACCTACGAGCTGACCCACCCCAACGGCACCACCGACACCGCCAACCTGACCATCAGCCTGGACAACGCCGCCAACTTCACGGCCACCAGCTCGCTGCTGGCCGACAGCGGTGACGAAGGCGTGGCACTGGCCAGTCTCGCGGCGGTGGCCTCCAGCGAAGTGATTGCCGGCACCGATGGCAATGACCACCTCGATGGCAGCCAGGGCGGCCACATCACCCTGCTGGGTGGTGCGGGCGATGACACCCTGGTGGTGGTCGACCAGAACTTCGCCAGCGTCGAGGGTGGCAGCGGTAACGACACCCTGCTGTGGGGCGGTGGCGATGCCAGCATCGACCTGGGCAACCTGGTCGGGCGGGTCCACGACATCGAAGTGATCGACCTCAACGACACCAGCTCGGTGGCGTTGACCCTGAACCTGGCGGACGTGGTCGCGATCACCGAAACCGGTAACGACACACTGGTCATCAAGGGGGATGAAAAGGACTCGGTTCACATGACGGACAACTGGGCGCTGGTCGGGAACCAAACTGCCGACGGCATCGACTATAACCAATATACGGCCCAGGAGGATCCGAGCCATCACCTGTGGGTGCAGAACGGTATCCATGTCGTCTGAGGCCGCTGCAATCCCGCCGGGCAATCGCCCGGCGGCAAGGACGAACAGCAGTAAGGGAACTATGTGAAGCGAAGCAGTCCGCTGTCACCGCTGTTGCTGGGGGCCTTCGGGCTCCTGGCCCTGAACTTCAACACGGCTGCCCAGGCAGCCGACGACATCGACCCACAACTGCGCCAGATCGGGCCTTCACTGCTACGTGATGCGCCCGACGCGGTGCCCGCCCGCCCACCTATCGGCATGGCCCCCGTCAGCAATGGCGACCGCCTCGGGCTGACCGAAGCGGTGCTGCAAGCCGCGCAATGGCACCCCAGCATCGCCGAGGCCATCGGCAACCTCTACAAGCAAGGCGAAGGCATCAACGTTGCCCGCGCCGGTTACTACCCGCAGATTTCCGGCGGTATCCGCACGGGCTATGACACTGGCTACGGCGGCGACCGCAACAGCCAGGCGCTCAACCTGTCGCTCAAACAGATGCTCTACGACTTCGGCAAGGTCGACAGCGCCGTCAGCGCTGCCCAGGCCGCCGCCGCCCGCGCCCAGGCCAATATCCTTCTGGTGGTCGACGAACTGGCCCGCGACACCGCCTATGCCTGGGTCGAGACCCGCCGCTACGAGCAACTGATCACGATTGCCCGCGACCAGATCCGCGGGGTCGGCGACATCGCCGGCATGGCCCGCCAGCGCAGCGACATGGGCGCCAGCACCCGCTCCGACGTGGTCCAGGCCGAATCCCGGGTAGAGAGCGCCCGCGCCACCCTGGAGGAATACCAGTCACAGTACGAACGCTGGCGCTCGACCTTGGCATCACTGCTCGGCCGGGTCACACCGCCCATGCTGGCCGAGGAATCGCCCCCCGAGCTGAACCAGGCCTGCAAGCGCCCGGGGCAAGGTGATGACCGCCTGCCCGCCGTGTTGATGGCCTTGGCCCAGCGCGCCCAAGGCCAGGCCGAACTGGCCCAGGCCAAGGCCGAGGCCTACCCGACCGTGTCGCTGCAGCCGCAGGTCAACCACTACCTGGACAACGACTACAACCGCGACAACTCACGCATGGACCGCACCCAGGCGGGCATCTACCTGAACGTCGAGGTGCCCATCTACCAAGGCGGTGCCATCAGCGCCCGCACCCGCGCTGCGGGCCATTCGCTGACAGCCGCCGACTCGGCCGAAGATGCTGCACGCCTGCAGGCACGCCGTGGCCTGGCCGAGGCCATGGCGCAGACTTCGGGGCTGGGCCGTCGGCTGAGTTCGCTCGAAGCCCGCCAGGTCAGTATTCAGGAGGCGCGCATGCTTTATGGCCGGCAGTACCTGGACCTGGGCACCCGGCCCCTGCTCGACCTGCTCAACGCCGAGCAGGAAATCTACCAGTCTCGTTTCGAACTCGCCGGCACCCGCTCCGACTTGCTGCGCCTGGATGTCGACTGCCTTTACAACACCGGCGCCCTGCGCACGGCCTTTGGCCTAGAGGGGCGTAACCTGCAAGGTGTGGAGATCCAGCCATGAACGAAACCGTCAATGTGACCCTGCCGAGCCAGGCCCCGGAGCAAACGGCCAACACTCGCCCCGACCTGGGGCCTTGGCTTGAGGTCATGCTCCAGGTCGCGCACCACTATCGCCTGGACGTATCGCCCCAGCGCATTCGCCTGGCGGCCGTCGAAGATGCCCGCCCGCTGGATGAGATTCTCCGCCACATGGCACGCCAGGCCGGCCTGGCGCTGCGCTTCGTGCGCTTCGATGCCAAAGGCCTGCGGCAGTGGCGCACGCCGCTGGTGCTGGAACTCGACGATGGCCAGCTGGCAGTGGTCGAATCGGTGACCGAAGAAGACGACCTGGCGGTGGTCTTCGCAGGCGACCAGGGCCTGACTTCGCGCCTGCCCCGCGACACGCTCAAGGGGCGCATCACCCGGGTCGCCCTGCTGCGCCCGGCGCGGCCGTTGCGTGATGTGCGCACCGACGACTACACCGCCCCCTACGACCGCCACTGGTTCGCGCGTATCGTCCTGCGCGACCTGCGGCCCTATGGGCAGGTGATGGTCGCCTCGCTGGTGGCCAACGTGTTGGCCCTGGCCGGGGTGCTGTTTTCCATGCAGGTCTACGACCGGGTGATCCCCGCCGAATCCCTGCCCACGCTGTACGTGCTGTTTGGTGGCGTGGTGCTGGCGCTGGTGTTCGACTTCAGCATGCGCCTGCTGCGCCTGAAGGTCACCGACCTGCTGGGCAAACGCGCCGACTTGCGTGTCTCTGACCTGGTCTATGGCCATGCGCTGCGCCTGCGCAACTCGGTACGGCCCAAGTCCACCGGCTCGTTCATCTCGCAGTTGCGCGAGCTGGAGTCGATCCGCGACCTGATCACCTCGAGCACCGCCACCGCCCTGGCCGACCTGCCGTTCTTCCTGCTGTTCCTGTTCGTGTTCTGGCTGATCGGCGGCGTGCTGGTGTTCATCCCGCTGGTAGCGCTGCTGGCCATGGTGCTGCCCGGGCTGCTGGCGCAACGGCGCCTGGCACGCCTGGCCAATGCCTCTATGCGTGAGTCGGCGCTGCGTAACGCCATGCTGGTGGAAAGCATCCAGGGCCTGGACGAGATCAAGGCGCTGCAAGCCGAAGCCCGCTTCGAGCGGCAATGGAACCAGTACAACGCCGCCTGCGCCCACACCAACCTGCGCCTGCGCACCTTGACCAATGGCTTGGTGACCTGGACGCAGAACGTGCAGGGCGCGGTGTTCGCCGTGGTCATCGTCATCGGCGCACCGATGGTGATCGCCGGCGACCTCACCACCGGTAGCCTGGTGGCGGCGTCGATGCTGTCGTCGCGCATGATGGCGCCGCTGGCACAGCTGACCCATGTGCTGACCCGCTGGCAACAGGCCAAGGTGGCCCTGCAGGGCTTGGACAAGTTGATGCAGTCACCGGTCGATCACCCTGAAAACGAAGCCCGCGTGCACCTGCCGGCCATCCGCGGCGAGTACCAGCTGCGCCAGGCCAACTTCCGCTACAGCGCGGAGGCGCCTCCCGTCCTCACCATCGGCCAGCTGGACATCCAGCCGGGTGAACGCATCGCCGTGCTAGGCCGCAACGGTGCCGGCAAATCCACCCTGCTGCAGGCCCTGGGCGGCGCCATGGACCTGGTCCAAGGCGAAATCAACCTGGACGGCATCGCCCTGGCCCATCTCGACCCCGCCGACCTGCGCCGCGATATCGGCTTGCTGCCGCAATACTCACGGCTGTTCCACGGCACCCTGCGGGAAAACCTGACCCTGGGTGCCGGCCAGGCCAGTGACCAGGAGTTGGTCGCGGCGCTGGCCGCCACCGGCGCCTTGGAGTTCGTCCGCAGGCTACCCAAAGGTATGGACCACCTGATTCTGGAAGGCGGTGTCGGGTTGTCCGGCGGCCAACGCCAGGCCTTGGTGCTGTCGCGCCTGTTGGTGCGCCAGCCGCAGGTGCTGTTACTGGACGAGCCGACCGCGTCCCTCGACGACATGACCGAACGCAAGTTACTGGATAACCTCGACCGCTTCTGCCAGGGCCGCACCCTGGTAATCGCCACCCACCGCCTGAGCGTGCTGCAGCGGGTCGACCGGATTATCGTGCTGGATGGCGGCCGCATCGTCATCGACGACAACCGCGATGCCGCGTTGGCCAAACTGCAAGGAGCCCAGGCATGAGCAACCATGAACTCCCGGCGTCCTACCTGGACGGTCAGGATGACCAGGCAGTATTCCGCGCCGGCCGAATCATCACCATCTGCGCGCTGATGCTCGCAGCGTTCCTGGCCTGGGCGGCCTGGTTCGAAGTCACAGAAGTTTCCACCGGCACCGGCAAGGTGATCCCCAGTTCGCGCGAGCAGGTGATCCAGTCGTTCGAGGGTGGCATCGTCGCCCAGATGAGCGTGGCCGAAGGTGACCTGGTCGACCGCGGGCAGGTGCTGGCCCAGCTCGACCCGACCAAGACCGCCTCCAGTGTGGGCGAGAGTGAAGCCAAGTACCGCGCGGCCAAGGCCAGCCAGGCGCGCTTGCGTGCAGAGGTCACCGGCAAGCCGCTGGTGTTCCCCGACAGCCTGCGCGACTCCCCCGACCTGGTCGACGCCGAAACCGCGCTGTACCAGACCCGCCGCCGCGGCCTGGAACAGACCCTGGCCGGTATCGACGATTCGCTGCAGCTGGTGCGCAGCGAACTGAAGATCACCGAGAACCTGGCGAAGATGGGCGCTTCAAGCCGCGTCGAGGTGATCCGCCTGAACCGCCAGCGCTCGGAACTCGAGCTCAAGGCCAACGAAGCGCGCTCCGATTACCTGGTACGGGCCCGCGAAGAGCTGGCCAAGGCCAGCGCCGAGGCCGACAGCCTGTCCGAGGTGATCCGCGGGCGCAGCGACTCGCTGACCCGCCTGACCCTGCGCTCGCCGGTGCGCGGTATCGTCAAGGACATCGAGGTCAATACCTTGGGGGGTGTGGTCCAGCCCGGTGGGCAAGTGATGAAGATCGTGCCGATGGATGAACGCCTGCTGATCGAAACCCGCATCGCGCCCCGAGACATCGCCTTCATCCACCCCGACCAGGCCGCCAAGGTGAAGATCAGTGCCTATGACTACTCGGTGTATGGCGGGCTGGAGGGCAAGGTGGTCGGTATCTCGCCGGATACCCTGCAGGATGAGGTGAAGCCGGAGATCTACTACTACCGGGTGTTCATCCGCACCGAGCAGGACAGCCTGCAGAACAAGGCCGGCAAACACTTTGCGATCGTGCCCGGGATGATCGCCACGGTGGATATCCGCACGGGTGAAAAGACCATTCTGGATTACCTGATCAAGCCGTTGAACCGGGCCAGGGAAGCCCTGCGCGAACGCTGATGACCCGGTTATCCGATGCCCTGTAGCAGCAGCCTTGCGCTGCGAAGAGGCCGGTGAATACCCAGCAGTTATGCGTTGCTGTCACCGGCCTCTTCGCAGCACAAGGCTGCTCCTACACGGATTCGGCTGGCAGGCTAAAGAGCCGGCTCGGCGGGCCGATATCCTTCTATTCTCTATTCCCACGAAGGTCACCATGGCCACGCAAAAAGCCCGCGCGGATTCGCTGTCCCTGCTGCTGTTCACCCTGCGCAGCGGCAAGCTGATGGCAATCAACCTGCTCAAGGTCAGCGAGATCATCCCCTGCCCTTCACTGACCAAGCTGCCCGAATCGCACCCCCACGTGAAAGGCGTGGCGACCTTGCGCGGCAATTCGCTGTCGGTCATCGACCTGTCCCGTGCTATCGGTGAGCGCCCGCTGGCTGACCCTGAAGGTGGCTGCCTGATCGTCACCGAAATCAGCCGCTCGCGCCAAGGCCTGCATGTGCAGGCCGTGAGCCGCATCGTCCACTGCCTGAGCACCGACATCAAACCGCCGCCCTTCGGCTCGGGCAACCGCTCGTTCATCACCGGCGTGACCCGGGTCGACAACGCACTGGTGCAGGTGCTGGACATCGAGAAGGTCATTCACGCCATCACCCCGCCCGCCGCCGAGCCACAGCACGGGGCACTGAGCGAAGAAGACGCAAGCCTGCTGGCCGCCGCCAACATCCTGGTGGTAGACGACAGCCAGGTGGCCTTGCAGCAGTCGGTGCATACCCTGCGCAACCTCGGCATCGAATGCCACACCGCGCGCAGCGCCAAGGATGCGATCAACGTGTTGCTGGACTTGCAGGGCACCGAGCAGGCGATCAACATCATCGTCTCCGACATCGAGATGTCTGAGATGGACGGCTATGCCTTCACCCGTACACTGCGCGAGACGCCGGACTTCCAGCACCTGTATGTGTTGCTGCACACCTCGCTCGACAGTGCCATGAGCAGCGAAAAAGCCAGGCTCGCTGGGGCCAATGCCATCCTCACCAAATTCTCCTCGCCCGAGCTGACCGATTGCCTGGTGGTGGCGGCGCGGACGGTGGTGTTTGCCGAGCATTGATACATCAAGCGACAAACTCCCCGGCTTGCCGTCGGGGGTGAGTCGGGCATAATTCCCTCCCCTCGGAAGATTTTTGCCGGAATCGCGTATGAAGTTTTTCAGCTCCCTCCTTGTCGCCTGCGCGCTCTTCAGCGGTGTCGCCCAGGCTTCCAGTAGCCAGGCCTGGAACGAGCAGCGCCAGCGGATGCTCAAGGCGTGCCTTGCCGCCAGCCAGTTCAAGGACGCTCACGCGCGTGGCAAGCCCGCCGAATTCGACGACCAGGTCGGCATGAGCGCCCTGCTGATCGAAGGCGTCTATCCGCAAAAACACATGCAGCAGCGTACCGGCACTGAACTGTGCCTGTACGACCGCCAGCACCAGCGCGCGTTCGTCAGCGAATGGAGCCCGGAAGCCAAGTGACCGACAGCGTGCAATTCGCCTGCACCGGCTGCGGCAAGTGCTGCACTGGCCACCATGTGCCCTTGACCCTCGACGAAGCCCGCCAGTGGGCGGCCTCCGCTGGCCAGGTGGTGGTGCTGATCGAGGCGTTCATGGTCGACGGCCCGGGCATGCCGGTCGAGCAGCGCGAGCATGTGCTGCGCCGCTCCCACCCGGTGGCCTGCGGTGACACTGAGGCCCGCGTTTCGGTAACGTTCGCGGCGTTCAACCCAGGGCGCTGTCGTAACCTCGACGATAACGACCTGTGCACCATCTATGACCAGCGCCCGCTGGTCTGCCGCATCTACCCGGTCGAGATCAACCCGCATATCCCGCTGCGGCCCGAGAACAAGGACTGCCCGCCCGAAGCTTGGCAACAGGGCCCTGAGCTGATTCACGGCACGCAACTGGCCGACCCGCGGCTGGCGGCGCTGGTGCAGGCATCGCGCCAGGCAGACCGAGATGACATCGCGGCCAAGGTTGCCGTGTGCCAGGCGTTGGGCATGACCACCAGTGCGTTGAAAGGTAATGGGTTTACCGCTTATCTGCCGGAGATGGGCGCGTTTGCCGCGGCACTGGCGCAGGTGCCGGCGGACAACGGTGCGCGGTGGACGCTGCATGTGCAAGATGACGAGCTGACAGCCAATTTGCAGGGCCATGGTTTGCAGACCACTTGCGAAGCACCGGTTTATTACGCCTTTATTGGTTTTTAGGTAGCCTGAGACAACCATCGGGGCCGCTTCGCAGCCCATCGCAGGCAAGCCAGCTCCTACAGGTACGGCGCCGCCCTGGAGATTTGCGCTGTACCTGTAGGAGCTGGCTTGCCTGCGATGGGCCGCAAAGCGGCCCCATTGGCCTTGAATACTGAAACTGTCAGCGCTGTCAGCCAGGCGTCATGCTGCCGACCCGGTCCGGGGGCTATAAGCTTGAATACAGACAACCGTCCCCACCCTTCTGGCCAAGGTGCCCGCTCCGATGCGACGTCCTTCCCGTTCTGTCATCCTCGCCGCCTTGGCGTTGCTTGTCTTGGTCGTGCTGGGCGTCTGGTTCGGCCAGCGCCAGGAGGCCCCCGCCCCCCGCGCGCAGGCGGCTGTGCCGGTGCGCGTGGTCAGCGTCAGCCAGCAGGATGTGCCGCGCTATGCCAGTGCGATCGGCTCGGTGCTGTCGCTGCACAGCGTCGAGATCCGCGCACAGGTAGAAGGGGTGCTGACTCAGGTACTGGTCAAGGAAGGCCAGTGGGTAAAGGCAGGTGACCTGCTCGCAACCCTCGACGACCGTGCCATCCGCGCCAGCCTCGACCAGGCCCGTGCGCAGCTCGGCCAGAGCCAGGCGCAGATCCAGGTAGCCGGTGTCGACCTCAAGCGCTACCGCCTGCTGAGCACCGATGACGGGGTGTCAAAGCAGACCCTCGACCAGCAACAAGCGCTGGTCAACCAGCTGCAGGCTACGGTCAAGGGCAACCAGGCGGCCATCGCCAATGCCGAGGTGCAACTGTCCTATACCCAAATTCGCTCACCGGTGACCGGCAGGGTCGGCATCCGCAACGTCGACCCCGGCAACCTGGTGCGCAGCAGCGACACCCAGGGCCTGTTCAGCGTGACCCAGATCGACCCGATTGCCGTCGAGTTCGCCCTGCCGCAACACATGCTGCCTACCCTGCAGAGCTTGCTCAAGGCGCCCGCCCCGGCGCTGGTGCAGGCCTACATGGACGCCGACGGCGAACGCAGCCTGCTGGGTGAAGGCCACCTGGCGCTGATCGACAACCAGATCTCGGCGACCACCGGCACGGTGCGGGTCAAGGCCGAGTTCGACAACAAGGACGGGCGCCTGTGGCCCGGCCAACTGGTCACCATTCGCTTGCGCACGGCCATGCAGGAGAATGCCCTGGTCGTGCCGCCGCCGGTCGTGCAGCGCGGTATCGACGGCCATTTCGTCTACCGCCTGGACGGGGACAAGGTCACCAGCGTGCCGGTCAAGGTGCTGTACCAGGACAGTGGGCTGAACATCATCGCCGGGGTCAAGGCGGGTGATCAGCTGGTGCTCGATGGCCAGTCGCGGCTCAAGCCGGGCTCGCGGGTCGAGGTCACCACCGATGCCCCTGCGCCTTCGGAAATGGCCGACCGCCGGAGCCAGCCATGAATACCCGCAACGGGGTTTCGGCCTGGTGCATCGACCACCCGATCGCCACCCTGCTGCTGACTTTCGCCCTGGTCCTGCTGGGCGCCATCGCCTTCCCTCGGCTGCCGGTGGCTCCGCTGCCAGAGGCCGACTTTCCGACCATCCAGGTCACCGCTCAACTGCCTGGGGCCAGCCCGGAAACCATGGCCTCGTCGGTCGCCACGCCGCTTGAAGTGCAGTTCAGCGCCATCCCCGGCATGACCCAGATGACCAGCAGCAGCGCGCTGGGGTCGACCACGCTGATCCTGCAGTTCACCCTCGACAAGAACATCGACACCGCAGCACAGGAAGTGCAGGCCGCCATCAACACCGCCACCGCACGGCTGCCACAAGACCTGCCCAACCCGCCGACCTGGCGCAAGGTCAACCCAGCCGACAGCCCGGTGCTGGTGATGACCGTCAGCTCGAACCAGATGCCCGGCAATGACCTGAGCGACTACGCCGAAACCCTGCTGGCCCGGCAGCTGAGCCAGATCGATGGGGTCGGCCTGATCAACATCACCGGGCAACTGCGCCCGGCCATCCGCGTACAAGCGCAACCGGAGAAGCTGGCCGCCATCGGCCTGACCCTCGCCGACCTGCGCCAGGCCATCCAGCAAACCAGCCTTAACCTGGCCAAAGGTGCGCTGTACGGCGAGCACAGCGTGTCGACCATCGCCGCCAACGACCAGCTGTTCCACCCCGAAGACTATGCCCAATTGATCGTCTCGTACCGCGACGGTGCGCCGGTGCACCTGCAGGACGTGGCCAAGGTCATCAATGGCGCCGAGAACGCCTACGTCAAGGCTTGGTCCGGTGACCAGCCGGGGTTGAACCTGGTGATCTTCCGCCAGCCCGGCGCGAACATCGTCGACACCGTCGACCGGGTGTTGGCCGCGCTGCCCAAGCTGCAAGAAATGCTCCCGGCGTCGATCGAGGTGTCGGTATTGCAGGACCGTACTCAAACCATCCGCGCCTCGCTGCACGAGGTGGAGCTGACCTTGATGATCGCCGTGGCCCTGGTGATCGGGGTGATGGCGCTGTTCCTGCGCCAGTGGTCGGCGACCCTGGTGGTGTCCAGCGTGCTCGGCGTGTCGCTGATTGCCAGTTGCGCCTTGATGTACGTACTCGGCTTCAGCCTGAACAACCTGACCCTGGTGGCCATCGTCATTTCGGTGGGGTTCGTGGTCGACGATGCCATCGTCGTGGTGGAAAACATCCATCGCCACCTGGAGGCGGGTGACGACAGCCGCACGGCCGCCCTCAAGGGCGCAGGCGAAATCGGCTTTACCGTGGTCTCGATCAGTTTCTCGCTGATCGCCGCCTTCATCCCGCTGTTGTTCATGGGCGGGGTGGTCGGGCGCCTGTTCAAGGAGTTCGCCCTGACCGCCACGGCCACCATCCTGATTTCGGTGGTGGTTTCGCTGACCCTGGCACCCACCCTGTGTGCACTGTTCATGCGCCGCCCGACCGGCGCGCAGCACAGCGGTTTCGGTGAACGCCTGGTCAAGTGGTACGAAAAAGGCCTGAACCGCGCCCTGGCCCACCAGCGCCTGACCCTCGGTGTGTTCGGCGTGACCCTGGCCCTGGCGGTGGTGGGTTATGTGGCCATCCCCAAGGGCTTCTTCCCGTTGCAGGACACCGGTTTCATCCTCGGCACCAGCGAAGCGGCAGCGGACGTGTCGTACCCGGCCATGATCGAGAAGCACCAGGCCCTGGCCAAGATCATCGAGGCCGACCCGGCCGTGCGGGCGTTCTCGCATTCCGTCGGCGTCACCGGCAGCAACCAGACCATCGCCAACGGCCGCTTCTGGATCGCCCTCAAGCCCCGCGGCGAACGCGATGTGTCGGCCAGCGAGCTGATCGACCGGCTGCGGCCCAAGCTCGCCCAGGTGCCGGGCATTGTGCTGTACATGCGCGCCGGCCAGGACATCAACCTCAGCTCCGGCCCATCACGCACCCAGTACCAGTACGTGCTCAAGAGCAACGACGGCGTGGCGCTGAACCTGTGGACCCAGCGCCTGACCGACCGCCTGCGCGAAAACCCGGCGTTGCGTGACCTGTCCAACGACCTGCAACTGGGGGCCAGCGTCACCCGCATCGACATCGACCGCCAGGCCGCCGCACGCTTCGGCCTGACCACCACCGACATCGACCAGGCGCTGTACGACGCCTTCGGCCAGCGGCAGATCAGCGAGTTCCAGACCGAGACCAATCAGTACAAGGTCATCCTCGAACTGGACGCCCGCCAGCGCGGCAAGGCCGAGAGCCTCAACTACTTCTACCTGCGCTCGCCCCTGAGCAACGAGATGGTGCCCTTGTCGGCGGTGGCCCACGTCGCGCCGCCGAGCACCGGGCCGTTGTCGATCAGCCATGATGGCCTGTTCCCAGCCGCCAACCTGTCGTTCAACCTCGCCCCGGGCGTGGCCCTGGGCGATGCGGTGAGCATCCTTGAGCGCACCCAGCGCGAACTGGGCATGCCCGACTCCATCAGCGGCAACTTCCAGGGTGCGGCGCAGGCCTTCCAGAGTTCGCTGTCGAGCCAGCCGTGGCTGATCCTGGCTGCGCTGGTGGCGGTGTACATCATCCTGGGGGTGCTCTACGAGAGCTTCGTCCACCCACTGACGATCATCTCCACCCTGCCCTCTGCGGGCCTGGGCGCGCTGATTCTGCTCTGGGCCATGGGCCAGGACTTCAGCATCATGGGGCTGATCGGCGTGGTGCTGCTGATCGGCATCGTCAAGAAAAACGGCATCCTGCTGATCGACTTTGCCCTCGAGGCCCAGCGCCACCACGGCCTCACACCCGAGCAGGCAATCCACCAGGCCTGCCTGACGCGCTTCCGGCCGATCATCATGACCACCCTCGCCGCCCTGCTCGGCGCGGTACCGCTGATGTTCGGCTTTGGCACCGGCGCCGAGCTGCGCCAGCCACTGGGCATCGCGGTGGTAGGTGGGTTGTTGGTGAGCCAGGCCCTGACGCTGTTCACCACCCCGGTCATATACTTGGCCCTGGAGCGCCTGTTCCACCGCCGCCGGGCCGCCCATGCGGCCGCGCCAAGTGCCAGTTGAGACAAGACCATGCGTGTGCTGATCATCGAAGACGAAGAAAAAACCGCCGACTACCTGCACCGCGGGCTGAGCGAGCAAGGCTTTACCGTGGACCTGGCGCGTGACGGTATCGATGGCCTGCACCTGGCCCTGGAAGGCGACTACGCCGTGATCGTGCTCGATGTGATGCTGCCCGGCCTGGACGGCTATGGCGTGCTGCGCGCCTTGCGCGCGCGCAAGCAGACGCCGGTGATCATGCTGACCGCCCGCGAGCGGGTCGAAGACCGCATCCATGGCCTGCGCGAAGGCGCCGACGACTACCTGGGCAAGCCTTTTTCGTTCCTTGAGCTGGTCGCGCGCCTGCAGGCCCTGACCCGTCGCAGCAGCAGCCATGAACCGCTGCAGATCCAGGTCGCCGACCTGTGGATCGACCTGATGGCGCGCAAGGCCAGCCGCGCCGGCCAGCGCCTGGACCTGACCGCCAAGGAATTCTCGCTGCTCAGTGTGCTGGCCCGCCGCCAAGGCGAAATCCTGTCCAAGACCGCCATCGCCGAGCTGGTCTGGGACATCAACTTCGACAGTGATGCGAATGTCGTCGAGGTGGCGATCAAGCGCCTGCGCGCCAAGCTCGATGGGCCTTTCGACAACAAGTTGCTGCACACCATCCGAGGCATGGGCTATGTCCTGGAAAACCGTGCGGGCTAACTCCATCGCGCTGCGCCTGTCGGCGCTGTTCATCCTGGTGGCGGTGGGGGTGTTTTTGCTGATCGGGTCGGCGTTGTATCGCCAGGTCGACCACAGCCTCGACCTGCTCCCGGCCGCCGAGCTAGATGCACGGTTCAGCGTGCTCGAGTCCACCCTCAACCGCTTCGGCACCGCCGAGCACTGGGCCAAGGTCAGCAACAAGCTCAACCTGCTCAGCGAGGAGGACAAGCGCATCCGCTTCTGGGTGGTCAGCAGCGATCCGGCATACGACTATGGCCACCCCAGCGAACTAGTGCGCGCGTTTGCCGAAGGCCCGCCAGGCATGCGCGACCTGCGCCTGCCAGACCAGCCCTACCCCTACAAAGTCCTGGTCAGCGAGTTGCCGGCCCTGGCCGACCGCCCGCCGCTGCGTTTTCTGATTGGCATCGACACCGAGACCTTCTGGCAGGCGCAACACAGCCTGCTGGTAGCCATCGTCGGCCTGGCAGTGCTCGGTGTGCTGCTGGCGTCGGTGCTAGGTTACTGGGTGGCCCGCATCGGCCTGCGCCCGTTGCTGGCGTTGTCCAACGAAGCCCAGGCACTGGCCCCACCGCGCTTGGACGGGCGCCTGCAAACTAATGATCTGGCCCCGGAACTGGCGCAATTCGCCGGGGCCTTCAACGCCGCGCTTGACCGGGTCAGCCAAGCCTACTCGCGGCTGGAGGCGTTCAACGCCGACGTGGCCCACGAACTGCGCTCGCCACTGACCAACCTGATCGGCCAGACCCAAGTGGCCCTGACCCGCGGTCGCAGTGCCGAGCACTACTTCGAAGTGCTGCAATCCAACCTTGAAGAACTCGAGCGCCTGCGCAGCATCATCAACGACATGCTGTTCCTGGCCAGCGCCGACCAGGGCAGCAAGGCCACCGCGCTGACCCAGGCGTCGCTGGCAGAGGAAGTGGCGACCACGCTGGATTACCTGGACTACATCCTCGAAGACGCGCAGGTCCGCGTGGAGGTCAGTGGTGATGCTCAGGCACCCATCGAAAAAGCCCAACTGCGCCGCGCACTGATCAACCTGCTGAACAACGCGGTGCAGCACACCGCGCCCGACCAAGTGATCGAGGTGCGAATCGAAAACGGGCCGGAACAGGTCACCATTTCCGTGAGTAACCCGGGGCCTGCAATCGATGACGCGCACCTGCCGCTGCTGTTCGAGCGCTTCTATCGGGTGGATGCCGCGCGCAGTAACAGTGGTGGCGGCAACCACGGTTTGGGGCTCGCGATCGTCAAAGCGATCGCCCTGATGCATGGGGGCGAGGTTTTTGTGTACAGCGAGGCCGGCGCCAACACGTTCGGCATTCGCCTGCCAAGCGCTCAACGACGCGGGTTTCCAGCAAAAGCCTGAGTGTTCGCCGCACGATCGTTACCTTTTGCGCAACAGTGCTTATCGTACTTCGCTCTGTTTCCAAGGCCATTGAGGGACTAACTTTAGCCCTGTCCTCATTAGCACTTGCATCGCAAGAAGGTAGTTTCAAATGTCCAACAGTATGGGTATTGCCAGCGTCTTCGTCCTGTCTTCCCTGTTGTTGTCGCCCCTGGCCATGGCCGAAGAATCCCCCGCTTTCGTCGCCCGTAATGCCGAGCTCGCCGCGGTCCATCAAGAAGCCCGCGAAGCCGTAGCCGCACAGCAGACCGATGCCGTAAAAGACGCAAACCAGACAGCTTCCAAAGTGTCCAGCGACGTTAATGCCGATAGCTGATCGACCGCTGTACCTGCTCCCGATTTCCCTTGGCTACGCCATGGGCACCGCTGGTGCCGATATGTTAGCCTTTTAAAGCCGCTGCCAATCAGCGGCTTTTTTTATGTGCTTTAACTATCAGCCCCGCTGTAACGTCCCTAATAAAAAAGTTGCACATTCAAAAATAAAAACTGCCCCACCGTCAGACCAAAGGAGCTAGTACCGGTGCCTTCCGCGTTTCGTTTTACCCCGCTGTTCATTGCATTGACTGCAACGATGCCCACCGCCGCCCAGGCAGATGAAGACAAGGCTGATGGCTTCATCGAAGGTTCTTCATTCAACCTGCATTTTCGCAATGCCTATTTCAACCGCGACAACCACAACGCCGGCGTGCGCGACACCCGCGAGTGGGGCCAGGGCGCGGTTGCACGCTTCGAGTCCGGCTATACCCCGGGCGTGATCGGCGTTGGCGTGGACGCCCATGCCATGCTGGGCCTCAAGCTCGATGGCGGTGGCGGCCATGCCGGCACCAGCATTCTGCCGACGCATGTGAAGGACGACGGCGAACTGGGCGCGGCCCCGCATTCGTTCTCTACCGCAGGCGCAGCGCTCAAGCTCAAAGCGTTTGACACTGAACTCAAGGCCGGTGACCTGTTCCTCACCAACCCAGTGATCGCTGGCGGCGAAACCCGCATGCTGCCGCAGACCTTCCGCGGTGTAAGCCTGACCAACACCAGCGTCGACGGCCTGCTGCTCGAAGGCGGCCAAGTCAGCTTCACCAAGCCGTACAACCAGAGCGGCCACCGCCGCATCGACACCTATTACGGCTCGCTGGACGAACATGACAAGAGCAAGCACCTGAACTGGGCGGGCGCGTCCTGGAGCGGCACGGAAAACATCACCGCCAACCTTTACGCCGCCGAGCTGAAGGACATCTGGAACCAGTACTACGCTGATTTTGACTACACCTACGTGGTCAACGACCTGGTCAGCCTCAACCCGGGCGTGCACTTCTATCACACCCAGGACACCGGCCAGGCCCTGCTGGGCAAGATCGACAACAACACCTACAGCGTACATTTCACCGTCAACGCCGGCTTCCACAGCGTCACGGCCGCCTACCAGCGGGTCAATGGCGATACGCCGTTCGACTACATCAACCTGGGCGACAGCGTGTACCTGGACAACTCGCGCATGTACTCGGACTTCAACGCCCCCAACGAGCGTTCGTGGAAGCTGCAGTACGGCTATGACTTCGCCGGCCTGGGCGTCCCCGGCTTGAGCACGACGCTGTCGTATTCGCGTGGCGAGGCAGACCTGACCAAGGCTGACCAGGGCAACACGCACTACGACTACTACCGCGCCGATGGCAAGAACGCCATGCACTGGGAGCGTGACCTGGATGTGAAGTACGTGTTCCAGGAAGGCGACTTCAAGGACCTTTCGGTGCTGGTGCGTTATGCCGCACACCGTGGCAGCCAGGGTTATGCGTCGATCGACAGCAGCAGTGACAACGATGAACTGCGCGTGATCGTTGATTATCCGCTGAACGTGTTCTGACCCGCTCCTAGTTTCATTGACTTAGCACAGACCCAGTGGGAGCGGGCTTGAAGGCAGGCTTGCGACCACTGTTCTCTGCACCACCACGCGATTCCGTCGGACAAATCTTGTCCGACAATCCCCTCTTCCCTAGAATATCGCCGCCGCGAATGGCCCTGCCTCAGCAGTAGCGAGCATGCTCACCCGATCACCGCGTTTCGCACTCTACAGGTCGCACCCCGAGCTGATCCTCAACCTGGGCAGTTGCCTCGCCGTGCTCGCCATCGTGGCCATCGTCAGCTACCTGCTGGCCCGTGAGCGCGACAGCGTCGAGCTGTCGGCCATCCGTTCTTCCAACAACATCGTCCAGCTGATCGAAAGCGATATCCTGCGCAATGCCGAACTCTACGATCAGTCGTTGCAAGGGCTGATCTGGGCAGTCGGGCGCAAGGAGCTGCCTGAAGTGCCTGGCGTGTTGCGCCAGCGCCTGTTGTTCAATGAAGCCTTCGTCGACCGCAAACGCGGTGACGTACTCTGGCTCGACAAGCAAGGTAACGTGGTGGGCGATTCCACCAGCGCCATACCGCGCCAGGCCAACTTCGCCGACACCGGTGTGTTCAAGGCCCATCAACACAACGCCAACCTCGGCTTGCTGGTCGGCCCGCCGTTCAAGGCCAAGCTGGGCGACCAGGACTGGTGCATCAGTTTCAGCCGGCGCATCCCCGGCCCAGACGGCGAATTCGCCGGCCTGGCAGCGGGTGCCCTGCGCCTCTCGTACTTCAGCGAACTGTTCAAGCGCCTGGACATCGGAGATGACAGCAGCATCAACCTGTTCAATACCGACGGCCAGTTGCTGGCCCGCCAGCCGACCCGCCCGCAAGACCCGCTGATCGGCACCAATTACGCCGAGCGGCCCAACTTCAAGCGCATCCTTGGCGAGCGCAGCGGCAGCTTCACAGCCCTTTCTGCCACCCACGGCACCTCACGCATGTACACCTTCGCCCGGGTCGCCGACCTGCCGCTGATCGTGTTGGTGGCGCACTCGGCCGACGAGGTGTTCCAGTCGTGGCGGCGCACCGCGATTCTGGTCAGCGTGGCCACCGGCGTGCTGTGCATCGGCATCCTCTGGCTAACCTTGCTGCTGGGCCGCGAGCTGCGCCGCCGGCACGAGGCCGAACAAGGCCTGGCCACCCTGGCCGCCACCGACAGCCTGACCGGCCTGGCCAACCGCCGCCGGCTGGACCAGGTGCTGCGCCAGGAGTGGGCACGCGCGCAGCGCAACCACAAACCGTTGGCCGTGCTGATGGTGGATGTGGACCATTTCAAGGCATTCAACCAGCGCCACGGCCACGCGGGTGGTGACCATGCCTTACGCGAAGTGGCGAAGTGCATCGAGGGGTGCATCAGGCGCCCGGCGGACCTGGCGGCACGCTATGGCGGGGAGGAATTTCAGGTGATATTGCCAGAAACCGATCTGGCCGGCGCCACCCTGCTGGCCGAGCGCATTCGGGCCAGCGTCGCGGCCCTGGCGCCCTTTGCCAATGACACCCGTGCCGTCACGGTCAGCATCGGCATCGGCCTCTACGAAGCAAACCCCCAGCACGATCTGGCGAGCGTGCTGGGGGCTGCGGATGAGGCGCTCTACCGGGCCAAGGCCAATGGCCGTAACCGGGTAGAAGGGCCTGGCGACTAGGAGCGGGCGCGGGCGGCGTTACGCAGCGCTTTCACCTGGTCGTGGTTACGTTGCACGCCTTGCAGTTGTTTTTCCACCAGGGTGTAGCTCTGATCGCTGGCGGTACGGCCCAGTTTGACCAGTTTCTCGCGGGCTTCCTTGTAGGCTTTCAGGGCATGGTCCTCGCCCCGCTCGACTTCGTTCAGCACGGCCTCTTCATCCTTGCCGGTGACCATCGCCTTGAGGTTGACCCAACCACGGTGCAGGTCGCCGCTGATGCTGGTGGACGTCTCAGGATCGCCACCCAAGCGGCGCACTTCGCTTTGCAGTTCACCGGCGGCATTGGCGCACTCACCGGCGCGCTGCACGAAGAAGGCTTTCAGCTCTGGGTTCTTGACGTCATCAGCCGACGACTTGAAGCCTTTTTCGCCATCCTTGCTGTATTCGATCAGGTCGTTGAGCACATCAATTACGTCTTTGTTGGGGTTGCTCATTTCACGAACTCCTTGGCAGGTGATAGTCATCTGTAATGGAGCAGCGTTCGTGCCAACCTTAGACATAAAAATAAATCGTTATAAATCAACAAGTTAATCAATTAGAAGAATGTATTCGACGCGGCGTTCTGCATGATTGCCGCTTGGGCCTTCGTGCAGATTGCAGTATGGTCGGCGCTTTTGGACTGCCAGGTGCGTCGATGAAACCGGAAACCCTCGAACTGCTGGTCACCCGGACCATGCCCTTTGGCAAATACCAAGGCCGGATCATCGCCGACCTGCCGGGCGACTACCTGGCCTGGTTCGCGCGCAAAGGCTTCCCTGCCGGAGAACTGGGCGGGTTATTGGCGTTGATGCATGAAGTCGATCACAACGGGCTGATGGACTTGCTAGAGCCGTTGCGGCAAAAGCATCGGCGCTAACAGCGCCTCATTGGGTGCTGTAGGAGCAGCCTCGTGCTGCGAAGAGGCCATTACCGCTCCAGCCTCTCTACAGCCAAACTGGCCTCTTCGCAGCACAAGGCTGCTCCTACACAGTTCGTGACGGGGTGGGGCTAGCCTTTCACCGGCGCGACAGCCAGTTCCACTTGCTCGCTCTTCTTGATCACCGCATACACCACGGCCGTCAGCAAGCTGCCGGCGACGATCGCCAGCAGGTACAGCAACGCATGGTTGATGGCATTGGGGATCAGCAGCACGAACAGGCCACCGTGCGGCGCCATCAGCTTGCAGCCGAAGTACATCGACAGTGCACCGGTCAAGGCACCACCGGCGACACTCGCCGGGATCACCCGTAGCGGGTCCTTGGCGGCAAACGGGATGGCACCTTCAGAGATGAAGCACAGCCCCAGTGCCAACGCGGCCTTGCCCGCCTCGCGTTCACTCTGGGCGAACTTGCGCCGGGCGAGGAAGCTGGCAATGCCCAGGCCGATGGGCGGCACCATGCCAGCGGCCATGGTCGCCGCCATGGGGGCATAGCTCGAAGAGGCCAGCAGGCCCACCGAGAAGGCGTAGGCGGCCTTGTTGATCGGGCCGCCCAGGTCGACACACATCATGCCGCCGAGTACCAACCCCAGCAGGATGGCATTGGTGGTGCCCATACTGTCGAGGAACTGTGTCAGCCCTTCGAGCATGGCCGCCACCGGCTGGCCAACCACGTAGATCATCACCAGGCCCGTGAACAAGCTGGCCAACAGCGGAATGATCAAGATCGGCTTGAGCGCCTCCAGGCTGCTCGGCAAGCGTGCCCAGCGGGCAATGGCCTTGGCGCTGTAGCCGGCGAGAAAACCGGCGATGATGCCGCCGATGAAGCCCGCGCCCAGGGTGCTGGCCAGCAACCCACCAATCATACCGGGCGCCAGGCCCGGGCGGTCGGCGATCGACCAGGCGATGTAGCCGGCCAACAGCGGCACCATCAGTTTGAACGCCGCCTCGCCGCCAATCTGCATCAACGCTGCCGGCAAGGTGCCCGGCTCCTTGTAGGCCTCGATGCCGAACACGAACGACAAGGCGATCAGCAGGCCACCCGCCACGACCATCGGCAGCATGAACGACACCCCGGTGAGCAGGTGCTTGTACACGCCGGTCTTTTCACCCTTACCGGAAGCGGAGGCCGCCGCGGCATCTGCAGCGTTCTCGACCTTGCCTTCAGCCAGGGCCTTGTCCAGGGTGGCGCGTGCCTGCTTGAGGGCGATGCCGGTGCCGCAGCGGTAAATGCGCTTGCCGGCAAACCGTGCGGTGGGCACTTCGATGTCGGCGGCCAGCAGCACCACGTCGGCTTCGGCGATGGCTTGGGCGGACAGCGGGTTGCGTGCCCCCACCGAGCCCTGGGTCTCCACGGTGAGTTGATAGCCCTGCTGCTGCGCGGCCTGCTGCAAGGCTTCGGCAGCCATGAACGTGTGCGCGACGCCGGTCGGGCACGCCGTGACCGCGACAATCCGCACGCCAGCGCCACTCAACGCTGCCGGGCTGTCGGGCGTATCCGCCAACAGCTGGGCGTTGGCCGCCGCCTCGTCGAGGAACCCCTCACGGTCGGCCAGGGCCTGGGACGGCGTGCTCTGGTACACGCGCTTGCCGACGAAGCGGGCCAGGTCGATTGGCCCGGTGCTTACTACCAGTACCCAATCGGCCTCGGCAAGCTGGGCCGCCGTCAGTTGCCGCTCGGGGTGCTCGGCGTCCTGCACCTCGACACGGGTGCTCCAGCCACGGCGCTGCGCGGCTGCCGCCAGCAAGCGCGCGCTCAGCACACTGGACACCTGGCCGTTGGGGCAGGCGGTGACAATGGCAATGTTCATCGGCAACCCTCTTGTTGTTCTGTCAGTTGCACGCCGGCTTCAAGGCGTGCCAGTTGCTCGCGGTCACGTATGCCAAAGCCGACCTGGGTCACGGCCTGGGCGGCAATGGCGGTAGCACGGCTCAAGGTCTGCGCGGGCGCCTCGCCACGCAACAGGCCATCGACCATGCCAGCCACCAGCGAATCCCCCGCGCCCACGGTGCTGGCCACCCGCACCGTGGGCGGCTGGGCATGCAGGGCGAGGTCGCAGGCGAACCAGCTGACGCCGTGCTCGCCGGCCGACACCACCACATGCTCGATGCCGCTGGCCAGCAGCCGCTCGGCAGCCGCGCGTTGCTGTGCTGGGGTTTGTACGGCCAGGCCCAGCACCTCGCCCAATTCCTCGGTGTTGGGCTTGACCAGCCAAGGCGCGCTTTGCAGGCCGACGCGCAAGGCTTCGCCGCTGCTGTCGAGGGCGACCTTGAGGCCCTGAGCTTTGAGTTGCTCGAGCAACTGGCGGAACCATTCGGGGCTGATACCCCGTGGCAGGCTGCCGGCCACCACTACCGCGTCATGCCCTGGGGCGATCTGTTCCAGCTGCCGCAGCAACGCGGTACGGGCGGCTTCATCGACTTCTGGCCCCTGGCCGTTGATATCGGTCACGCGGCCGTCAGCTTCGACCAGCTTGATGTTGCTGCGCGTTTCGCCTGGCACGCGGACAAAACAGTCGGCAAAACCACGCCAGGCGATCAAGGCCTCGAACGGCTGCAGGTTGTCCTGCCCAAGAAAGCCGCCCACGGTGACGCTGTGGCCAAGGTCGGCCAAGACCTGGGCAACGTTCAGCCCTTTGCCCGCCGCATCGCTGTGCTGGGCCTGGCTACGGTTGACGTGCCCCGGGCACAAAGTATCGAGGCTGATGGTGATATCCAGCGCCGGGTTCAGGGTAAGGGTGAGGATCTTGGCCATCAGTAACGCTCCACCAGCGCGCGAACCGCCGCGGCGCTGTCTTGTTGCAAGGCTTCGCGCGCCAGGGCGCGGGCCGTTTGGTGATCGGCCTGGCGCACCAGGGCTTTGACTTCGGCAATGCTGCGGGCGGCGACGCTCAACTCGTCAACATCCAGGCCAAGCAGCACGGCCACCGCCTGGGGGTCGGCGGCCAGCTCACCGCACACGCCCACCCACTTGCCTTCGGCATGGGCAGCGCGCACGGTCATGTCGATCAGGCTCAATACGGCCGGGTGCAGGCCGTCGGCCTGGGCCGACAGGCTCGGGTGGCCACGGTCGATGGCCAGGGTGTATTGGGTCAGGTCGTTGGTGCCGATGCTGAAGAAGTCCACTTCGCGGGCCAACTGCGGCGCCAGCAGGGCTGCCGAGGGCACCTCGACCATGATCCCCAGTTGCAGGTCGGCCACGGGGATTTCCAAACGCAGGCGCTCGACCATGGCCCGCGCTTCACGCCATTCGTGCACCTGGCCGACCATCGGGAACATGATCCGCAGCGGGCGCTGGTCAGCGGCGCGCAGCAAGGCGCGCAACTGGTCTTCCATGACCTGCGGGCGCTGCAACGTCAAACGCACGCCGCGCACACCGAGGAAGGGGTTGTCTTCGGCAGCGATCGGCCAGTACGGCAGCGGCTTGTCGCCGCCGACATCCAGGGTGCGCACCACCAGGGGCCGCCCACCCAGGCCATCGAGCACGCGGCGGTACTCGGCCTCTTGGGTGGCGACGTCGGGTGCCTGGGGGTGGGCCATGAAGATCAGTTCGGTGCGCAGCAGCCCGACACCTTCCGCGCCCTGCTCCACCACCTTGTCGATACCGCTGCTCTCACCGATGTTGGCGAAAACCTCGACCGCATGGCCATCGCGGGTGACTGCCGGTTCATGGCGATGGGCCCAGGCTGCCTGCAAGCGCTGTTCGCGCTGGTCGCGCTCGGCCAGGGCACGCTGCAGCTCGGCGGCCGCTGGCGCAACACTGACCACACCGCGTTGCCCATCGAGCAGCAATGGCGTGCCGGCCTCGAGCAGCAGAATCGCCGCACCGGCGCCGACCACTGCCGGAATGCCCAGGGCGCGGGCGACAATGGCGCTGTGGGCCGTCGCGCCGCCTTGGGCGGTGACGATACCGGCGACCCGGCTCGGGTCCAGCCTGGCCACATCGGAAGGGCCGACCTCGGTCATCACCAGCACATAGGGCTGTTCCGGCTCGACCTGCGCCTGCACCCCGCACAACTGGGCCAGCACGCGCCGGCCGATGTCGCGCAGGTCAGCGGCCCGTTCGGCGAGCAAAGCATCGTGCAGCGACTCTTGCTGCCGGGCAGCCGCCTCGATCACGGCCATCCACGCCGCCGGGGCGCTTTCGCCTTGGGCCAGGCGCTGCTCGACATCATCGGCCAGCGCCGGATCTGCGAGCATCTCTTGGTGGGTGACGAAGATCTCACCGATGGCCTTGTCGCTGCGCTGCACCAAGTTGTGCAGCTCGCTGTTCACCGTTGCCAAGGCCTCGCGCAGCTTGGCCCGTTCCTGGGCGAGGGATTCGCCGCGCAGGGGGTAATCGATGTCGCGCTCGACGCAGACGTGCGCCGGGCCACTGGCAATCCCAGGCGCCGCGCCTACACCCTGGATCCGGCTGCCTGCGGCGGGTGCCTGAAGCACTTCGAGCGGCAGGCTGGCTAGCGGTGCGGAGCTTTGTGGCAGCGGCTCGACGTCCTCGCCCAAGCCCGCTTCGATGGCCGCCAGCAGCGCTGGCAAGGCATCGGCGGCGATGGCCGGTTCGGCAATCAGTTCCAGCTCCTGGCCACGGCGGGCGCCGAGGCTCAGCAGCTTGCTAAGGCTCTTGACCGACACCGCTGGCTGCGCGCTGTCGGTCAGCCGCACACGGATTTCGCCCTCGAAGCCTTTGGCCAGTTGCGCCAGCACCTTGGCCGGGCGGGCATGCAAACCATGGGGGTTGGCCAACAGGATGCGCGCGCTGGGCCAATCCGCCGGCGCCTCACCGCCCAGCACCTGCAGCACCGCACGGCTGCTGGTGGCCTGGTAGAGCATCTGCCCGCGCCCTTCGATCAGCACTTCGCACAAGCGCTCGAGCAAAGCCTGATGAGCGGCGCCGAGGCTGGCCAGGCAGAACAGGCCGTTGAGCGGCTGATCGCGATAGCGCAGCGGTTGCTGCGGGGTGATGAATGCCAGGCCCGGCTGGCGCACCTGGCGCTCGCTGTGCAGCCACCACAGGCCCTCGCCCAGTGGCAAAGGCTCGGCCTGCTGCAGCACGGCGGCAAAGCCACTGTCGACGCAACCGGCGCGCTGCAGCAGGCGCGCACCGCGCCAGGCCAGCTCGTCGAAATCTTCGGCCGGCAGGTTCAAGCTAACCAGTTGCGCATCTAACGCCAACGCCTGTGGCGCGCCTTGCAACAGTTTGAGCAAGGCCTCGGCAGAGCTGGCCCGGCGCAGCGCCTCGGCCAGGTCGGTCTCGCCCAGGGCACGGGTCAGCAATTGCAGCAGGCGCAGGTGTTCATCGGAACGGGCGGCGATGCCGATGGCCAGGTAGACCCTTTGGCCATCGCCCCAGTCCACGCCTTCGGGGAACTGCAGCAAGCGCACACCGGTGGTGTGAACCAGGTCGCGGGTCTGCGGCGTGCCATGCGGGATGGCAATGCCCTGCCCGAGGAAGGTCGAGCCTTGCGCCTCGCGGGCCTGCAGGCCCGCAAGGTAGCCCTCGGCGACCAGGCCGTCGGCCACCAGCTGATCTGCCAGCAGGCGCAAGGCCTCGGCCTTGTCCGCGGCCTTCTGGCCCATGGCTATTTGCCCTGTGGCGAGCTCGAGCATGCCCTTCTCCTTTTGCAGTGCCCAGGTGGGGTACTGAGGTATTGTTGTCGAAAATGGCCAGTTGAACAGCCTTGCGCAGATGGCAGCCGAGGCAGAAAATTTGGCAGCTGAAACGATTAATCTGACCAGGCGGCCACGTTACTCGATAATCTCCCGAGGAAAAAGCCCCATCCTGTCGGACAATTGCGACAATGGTCGTCTGCGCACGAGCGCAGCTCCGGGTCAAACTATCCGGTCTGGCCTTGCAGCCAGCCCCGGTAATAACAAGGAAAATTCGGTGAAACTCAGCGATATCGCCCGTCTGGCCGGTGTGTCCGTGACCACTGCCAGCTACGTCATCAATGGCAAGGCCGAACAGCAGCGCATCAGCAGCAGCACTGTCGAGCGCGTGCGCGCAGTGGTCGAGGCCCATGGCTTCACGCCCAACCCGCAAGCCGCCGGCCTGCGCAGCCGGCATACCCGCACATTGGGCTTCATTCTCCCGGATCTGGAGAACCCCAGCTACGCCCGCATCGCCAAGCAGCTCGAGCAAGGCGCCCGCGCCCGTGGCTATCAGTTGCTGATTGCCAGCAGCGATGACCAGCCGGACAGCGAGCGCCAGCTGCAGCAACTGTTCCGCGCCCGTCGTTGCGATGCCCTGTTCGTCGCCAGCTGCTTGCCTGTGGAAGACGACAGTTACCGTGAGCTGCAAGACAAAGGCCTGCCGGTGATCGCCATCGACCGTCGCCTGGACCCCGCACACTTCTGCTCGGTGATCAGCGATGATCGCGACGCCAGCCGTCAGCTGGCCGCCAGCCTGCTCAGCGCAGCCCCGCGCAGCATCGCCCTGATTGGCGCCCGCCCGGAGCTTTCGGTCAGCCAGGCCCGTGCCGGCGGCTTCGACGAAGCCCTGCAAGGCTATGCGGGTGAAGTGCGCCGATATCAGGGTGAGGCGTTCAGCCGTGAATGCGGTCAGCGCCTGATGCAGCAACTGATCGACGAACAGGGTGGCCTGCCGGATGCCCTGGTAACCACCTCCTACGTGCTGCTGCAGGGCGTGTTCGACACCTTGCAGGCGCGCCCCGCCGACTCGCGCCAGCTGCAGTTGGGCACCTTCGGTGACAACCAGTTGCTCGACTTCTTGCCGCTTCCGGTCAACGCCATGGCCCAACAGCACGGTCTGATCGCCGCCACTGCGCTGGAGCTGGCCCTGGCAGCCATCGAGGAAGAGCGTTACGAGCCCGGCGTGCACGCCATCGGTCGAACCTTCAAGCAACGCATCCCAGCGGCCTGAACATGCGCCTGATCGACACCCACACCCACCTGGACTTCCCCGACTTCGACGCCGACCGCTCGCGCCTGCTGGCCAATGCGGCGGCGCGCGGGGTGGAACGCATGGTGGTGCTGGGGGTGTATCAGGCGAATTTCCAGCGGGTGTGGGACCTGGCCTGCGCCGACACACGTGTGGCTGCTGCCTTGGGCTTGCATCCGGTTTACCTGGGCCAGCATCGCCCAGAGCACCTTGCCCAGCTGCGCGACTGGCTGGAGCGCCTGCGCGGCGACCCGCGCCTGTGCGCCGTGGGTGAGTTCGGGTTGGATTACTACCTGGAAGCATTGGACAAGGATCGCCAGCAGGCGCTGTTTGAAGCACAACTGCAGATGGCTTGCGATCTCGAGCTGCCGGCCTTGCTGCATGTGCGCCGTAGCCATGCCCAGGTCATCGCCACGCTCAAGCGCTACAAGCCGGCCCGGGCTGGGGTCATCCATGCCTTTGCAGGCAGCTATGAAGAGGCGCGCGAGTACATCAAGCTTGGTTTCCGCCTGGGGCTTGGCGGGGCGGCTACCTGGCCGCAGGCAGTGCGCTTGCGCAAGACCCTTGCCCGGCTGCCGCTGGAAAGCGTAGTGCTGGAGACCGACGCGCCAGACATGGCCCCGGTGATGTACCCCGGGCAGCGTAATAGCCCGGAGCACCTGCCGGAGATTGCCGCAGCGCTGGCTGAGGTGATCGGCATAGAGGTGGACGTGTTGGCTGACGCCAGCAGCAAGAATGCCTGTGAGTTATTTGGCTGGTAGCTGACTGCGGTGGCCTGCACCGGCGCTATTCAGCTGTAGGAGCAGCCTTGCGCTGCGAAGAGGCCATTACCGCCACAGCCTCTCTACAGCCAAACCGGCCTCTTCGCAGCACAAGGCTGCTCCTACAGAGATAGCCTCATTAAACCCTGAACGCCCCAATCAACCGTTTCAACTCCACCACCTGAGCTGACAATGCCCGGCTAGCCTCCTCGGTCAGGCAGGCTCCTTGGGTGGTGTCCTGCGCGGCACTGTTGATCGCCACGATGTTCTGGTCGATGTCATGCGCCACGGCGGTCTGCTGCTCCACGGCAGCGGCAATCTGCTGGTTCTGCTCGACGATACTGCCCACCGCACCCAAAATATTGCCCAACGCCTGCTGCACCCGGCGCGTTTCATCGACGGTGCCAGCGGCCATCTGGTGGCTGCTGCCCATGGCATTAACCGCCGCTGCGACCCCCTCCTGCAAACGCTGGATCATCTGTGCGATCTCTGCAGTCGAGTCCTGGGTGCGCCTGGCCAAGGTGCGCACCTCATCGGCAACCACCGCGAAGCCTCGGCCTTGCTCCCCGGCGCGCGCTGCCTCGATCGCGGCGTTGAGTGCCAGCAGGTTGGTCTGCTCGGCAATGCTGCGGATCACTTCAAGCACCCGCCCGATGGCCTGGCTGTCACTGGCTAGCTGATTGATGGCCCCCACGCTCTGGTCGATCTCGGCAGCCAGCCGGTCGATGCTGCCTTGCTGGCGTTGCACCAGGTCACGGCCACTGGCGCTTTCCTGGTTGACCTGTTGCGCGCCATCGGCAGCCAGAGCCGCACTGCGTGCGACCTCTTGGGCAGTGGCGCTCATCTGGTTCATGGCCGTGGCCACTTGCTCGATTTGCTCACGCTGGCCGCTGACCGCCTGGTTGCTCCGCACTGACACCGCCAACACTTGGCTGGCCTGTTCTTCGACGGCCACCACGGTGCGGCCAACCTGGTCGATCAGGCCACGGATACGCTGCACGGTGTCGCTGAAACCTTGCCCCAGCTCGCCCAACTCGTCGCGGCTGCGGGCCTGGAAGCTGACCGTCATGTCGCCGTTGGCGACCTTGCCCATCGCCCTGCCGAGCTGGCGCAGGGTCGCCCGGGTCGAGACGTAGAACCCGCTGTACAGGTACACAATTAGCGCGAACACACCAGCCAGCACCGCCACCAGGCCAATCATGCGCCACTGTTGCTCGCCCAGCCGGTTTTGTAGTTGCCCCTGCAGGTGCATGAGAATGGCCTCGTTGAGGCGGTAGGTGTGCTCCATCAGCTCATGGGTTTGCTGATAGAACGCAGGCCAGGGCGCATCCAAGGTCTCGGCCACCACCACCTGCGCTTCGAATAACGCAGCGGCCTGCCTGACCGTCGCCTGGCTGGCCTGGGCGCTGCTGGCCAGGGCCGCGTTGGCCGCGGGGTCACTGCCCAGGGCGTCCTCCAAACGCAGTGCGTAGTCGGTGGCCAGGCGCTCGAGGCGCTGCAGCAAATCTTCGAAGCGCGCGCTGCCGGACGAATCCATGAAGCCACGCCCCAGGGCAATGGCCCCCATCGCCTGCCCGTCCGCCAGGGCCTGGGTCACCTGCGCCGTCGCCACACCAAGCAGGTCGTTCAGTTGCCGCACGGAGGTTTGGCTGTCCTGGCTCAGGCCAGATTGGCTGGCCACCAGGCGGGTCAGCACCTGGGCCTGGGCGAGCAAGGCGTCGAACAACGCCGTTTTGTTCTGCAGCGAGGACTCTTCGCGGGCGCGGGCAAAGGCATCGGCCAAGTCCTCGCGTTTGGCTTCCAGCTGCGGGTCGTCGCTATGCAGTGCCTGGAGATGCTCCTGCACGTTGCCCTGCAACGCAGCGATACGCGATTCGACATCACCGGCCTGGCCCGACTGGCCGATCACGGCATTGATCTGCAGGAGGCTGCCCAAGCTTTCGAAGCCTGCGCGCAGGGCCAGGCTTTCGCGCAGGGGGGCGATGCCCTGCAGCTCGGCGCGGGTGGCCTGAAACTGCTGGTACGCATCGCGTACCAGGTAGCCGCTGATGACCAGCATGGGCAGGAAAAACAGGACGCTGACAAGGCTGAACTTCTGACCGAAGCTCAGCCGGTTCATCAGTGCGATGGCCGGATAAAGCAGACGCTTCACGGGGCACCTCCTTGGATTCTTATTGTTCTACGGGGTAGCACAGTGCCACGTGTATACCGCAGATCGAATCGGAGGTTTGTAACTTATGGTTAAGCCCCGGTAGGAGCAGCCTTGTGCTGCGAAGAGGCCAGTAGCATCCCGAAGATTCAGGGGTGGTGCTACTGGCCTCTTCGCAGCACAAGGCTGCTCCTACAGGGCGCGTGTTACGGCGGTGAGGTCAGACCAGCACCGTCCACAACGCAAACGCGGCGTACCACAGCACCGCGCAGCGCAGCAGCAATTCCCAAAGGCTGTCCAGCCGGCTTAGGCCACGCTGGCTGTCTTCTTCCTCGGGGATATCGTCGGCAATGCGCCCAACCCTGGCCACCAGGTGGCCGGCGCTGATGTGCCAGTTAAGGAGCTCGTGGAGCATCACGCGGGTCACCGCGACGAAGTTGCCGACCAGCGCGAAGCTCAAGGCCATCACCCGCACCGGCAGCCAGTCCATGATGTGCCGCAGTTGCTCGGCACGCGCCTTGAGCGCGGGCTGCTTGCTGTGCTCGCCGCACAGCGCCAGCAGGCGATAGGCCAAGGCAGCGCCTGGGCCGAGCACGAAATACCAGAAGATCACGGCGAAGAAGCTCTGGTAGGCCTGCCACAGCAGGTAACCCTGCACGCGCACCAGCAGGCTGTGAGGCTCGTCGGCCACCAGGCCCAGGTCACGCTCGGCCACGTGCAGGGCGGCCTGATCGTCACCCCGCCGCCAGGCATCGCGAAACGGCCCCAGCGCCGCTTTCGCATCGCCGCGGCCCAGGCTGTAGATCAACACCAGCAGGTGCACCGGCAATGCCAGCAGGCCATAGGCGACGGGCTCCAGCACATGCAGCAGCAGGGCCAGCACCGCTACCGGCGCCAGCACCAGAATGGCCAACGTCCACCACGGCTGCACCTTGCCGCTGCGCTCCAGGCGCACCAGTTCACCGACGAAAAAACCATCGCGCTGTATTCGATGGCGCAGTGCCGAGAATTTCTCGACCCACAGCGCCAGCAGCAAAACCAGAAAACTCATGAGTTGTCCTCGTTATCCTTCACGGTTTGGCGATAACGGCCCCAGTCGAAAGCCGGGCCTGGGTCGGTCTTGCGTACCGGTGCTATGTCGCTGTGGCCCTGAATGCGCTCAAGGCTGATGACCGGCCAGGCGTCGCGGATCTGCCGAGTCAGCTGCGCCAGCGTGGCGTACTGGGCATCGGTGTATGGCAGGTCGTCAGTGCCTTCGAGTTCGATGCCGATGGAGAAGTCGTTGCAGCCCTCGCGCCCGTCGAAGCACGAGACACCGGCATGCCAGGCGCGGTCGAGCAACGACACGAACTGGGTGACGGCGCCATCGCGCTCGACGAACAGGTGCGCCGAAACCGTCAGGTGGCAGATGCTCTGGAAATAGGGATGTTCATGGGCGTCCAGGCGGTTCTGGAAGAATGCCTGAACCTTGCCGGTGCCGAAACACGCCGGCGGCAAGCTGATGTTGTGAATCACCAGCAGGGAGATCGACTCGCCCTCGGGGCGCGCGTTGAAGTTGGGCGACGGGCAGTGGGTGATTCCGTGGAACCAGCCGGTGGCACGGTCCAATTGCATGGGGCAGATCCTGAAAAAACGCCGGGTACAGGGCAGCAGTATGCCCTGCGTCCGCGGCCGTTTGCATGTGAATCATTGTAATGATGACTCAATGGACCTGCTGTTGCCGCAGCCCTTCGAGCACCGACTCCAGCGCCCGCTCGAACAGCGCGCCGTCATCGAGCACCCGCACCTCTCCCCGGTGCAGCGCCTGGGCGAGGCTGCCGCTGTTCCACTCACGCACTTTCATGCCCGTGCGATTGGCGAATACCAGCCGATCGTTGCTGTCGATGCGTGCCACCAGCTTGCAGCGCAATGGGTCCTCTTCATCGAACACCTCGACCCAGCTGCCGATACGCAGGCGCTGCACCTGGCGCAATGCCGAGGCATTGCCGTCGACAAGGTGCAGGGGGGCGCAGGCGGGCTCTTCGGCAAGGGCCAGCACAATGTCCTCGTCCACCAGCACCTCGTCCAGCACGGGCGGGCCATCGGCCCTGTGCCCTTCGGACGCCGAGCAGGCGCGCAGGTGCAATTGCTCAAGCTGCTGGAAGAAGTCACGGGTGGCGGTGGAGTCCAGCGCCACGCCTGCCAGGCCTTCGCGCAAGGCCTTGAGCAGGCCAGGCACCTGTTGCAGCAGTTGCTGACAGGCCTGCGGGTCGTGGTGCGGGGCGATACTGGCGAGCAGCGTGTCCAGGGTGGCCAGGCCGTTGCGCCATGCCTCGGACCCTTCGCCCTGCTTGAGCCACGCCAGCAGCAGCACCTGGCTCCAGCCCTGCACCAGCATCTGCACCACCACGTGCGGCAGCACCCGCCCGCGCAGACGCTGGTTGAGCACCTGCTGCACCTGCTGGCGGGCCTGCAGGGTACGCGCCCGGCCCTCTTCGGCGTCGCGGGTACGCTGTTCGAGTAACTCGTTGCGGCGCCGCTCGTCCTGGCTGAAGGCGAGAAACTCGTCGAGCAGTTCAGCGAACAGGCAGGCGTCATCGGTGAAGTCGTTGAGCAGACGCTGAACGATACGTTCCACCCGTACATGCAAACTGTCGCGCAGGCCTTCGGCGCTGCTCTGCCAACCGATCGCGGCACCCGCGATCTCGTTGAGCAAGCGCCGAGCCGGGTGGCTGGCGCGGCTGAACAGCCCCTTGTCGAGCAGCGCGACCTTGAGCAGCGGGATGTGCAAACGCGCGATCAATGCCCGTAGGCTGGCGGGTAAGTTGTCGTCGTTGTGGATGAAATCGAACAGCAGGCCGATCAGGTTGATCATGTCTTCATCGGCCGTGGCGATGCGCCGACGCGTGCCACTGCGCACACTGACGCGCAACAACAGTTGTTCCAGCTGCTGGCCTAGCGCGAAGTCATCCGCCGCCTGCGTGGCGGGCACATAGTGCTGCAGGTGCGAAAGCAGGCGCAGCAGGTCGGCGGTGCTGATCGGCTGGGCAGCAGCCACCCGCTGCAAACGCGGCGCGATTTGCCCACGCGCGGGGGCCAGAAGCGTTTGCAGTGAAGCAAAATACGCTTGCCCGGCACTGTCCGCACCCAGCGCCCCTTGCGCCTCCAGGCTGGACGGCAGGCGCCCGGCGCTCAGGCACCGATCCTCGGCGCGCCGACGTGGCGCAGGCTGCAGCTCGGGCAGCACACCGGCCGCGGCCAGCAACTGGTTAGCCTCTGCGTAGAGCACCTCCACATCACGCAACACGTAGCGTTCAAACAGCTTCAAGAGGATCAGCTTGACCCGCAGCCCGACCCCTAGGTTGCGGCCCGCTTCGAGGAAATAGCCGCACAGCGCAGCGGGGCCCACGGGGTTTTGCTGCTCGCCCACCGGGCGATCGAGCAATGCCTGCAAGCGCAAACCCAGTTGCTGCAGGGCAAGGCCGTCTCGCGAGAGCACCCGCGCGACCATGCCGTCGATGGCGGATGCACGCTCGCGCTGCGCCTTGTTGCCTGAACCCTGCGCTTCACCCAGGCCGCCCAGAGGGTCTGCCCGGCCGAGGCTGGCGAAGGTGTGATGGAAGGTGTCGAGAAAACCGCGCTCGATGCTCTTGCGCTTCAGGCGCACGTCGCGCATCGCTTCGAAATACAGGCTCTGGTCGCAGCGCTCAGCGGCCTTGTCGGCCATCTCGAAGAGGGTGACGTCGGTGTTGTCGAACAAGGCCTGCAGGCCTTGGCGCAATTGCAGCGCGGCCTTGTCGCGCACTTGCAGGAGCAATACCGGAAGGCAAGGCAGAGGCGTGCGCGCCCCTCGGTCGATGGCTGCCGCCAGGGGCACCACCTTGCCTTCTTTATGCATCCCTAACTCCTTGCAGGCTTGCTTGCCCCACGGGCAACGAATCGTCAAAGCTATGACGCCAAATACTGGTCACTATTATCGGCAAAAAAACGAACAGCTGCCAGCGCCGTTTCGCTTGCTGGGAAATGACCCTGTATTCGGCCAGATGCTCAGACGGGCCGACCAAAGGTCACCGGCCATGGCCCTGTACACACCGCTCCCCTGCCCTATAATCGCGGGCATCTAGCTTGTGGAGCCGACCATGCCGAACCTACGCCTCGCCGACCTGACCGCTGAAATCGAAGCCAACGTGCGCCGTGCACTGTTGGAGGACATCGGCAGTGGCGATATCACCGCGCAGTTGATCCCGGCCGAACGCCTGGCCAAGGCGACCATCATTACCCGCGAGGACTGCGTGATCGCTGGCACCGCCTGGGTCGACGCCGTGTTCCGCCAGCTCGACCCGCGGGTGGCGGTGCACTGGCAAGTGGCCGATGGCGACCGCGCGCTGGCCAACCAGCCGCTGTTCCACCTGGAAGGCCCGGCACGCTCGCTGCTCAGCGGTGAGCGCAGCGCGCTCAACTTCCTGCAGATGCTGTCGGGCGTCGCCACGCGCGCACGCTTTCTGGCCGACTTGGTCGCAGGTACCCACGTACGCCTGCTAGACACCCGCAAGACCCTTCCCGGCCTGCGCCTGGCACAGAAATACGCGGTCACCTGTGGCGGTTGCGACAACCACCGCATCGGCCTTTACGATGCCTTCCTGATCAAGGAAAACCACATCGCCGCCAGCGGTGGCGTGGCCGAGGCAGTGGCGGCAGCGCACCGCATCGCCCCTGGCAAGCCGGTGGAAATCGAGGTGGAGAGCCTGGATGAACTGCGCCAAGCCCTGAATGCGGGTGCGGATATCGTCATGCTCGACGAGCTGACCCTGGACGAAATGCGCGAAGCGGTGCACATCACTGCGGGCAAGGCCAAACTCGAGGCCAGCGGCGGCGTTAACGAGAGCACCTTGCGGGTGATTGCCGAGACCGGCGTCGACTACATCTCCATTGGTGCCATGACCAAGGATGTGAAGGCCGTAGACCTTTCGATGCGTTTGAGCCTCTGAGAGGACGCGGTGCCTGTACCGCCCTCTTCGCGGGTAAACCCGCTCCCACAGGATCACCGCAGGCTTGAGTGATGTGCGCCCCCTGTGGGAGCGGGTTTACCCGCGAAGAGGCCCGCACAGGCGCAGCAGATCTCAGGCATAAAAAAACCGGCCAGATGGCCGGTTTTTTTTCGGGCGTGGATCAGAACGCGGCGTTGGCCAGGCCGTCCAGGTAGCGCTCGACGTCCAATGCGGCCATGCAGCCTGCACCGGCCGAGGTAATGGCCTGACGGTAAACGTGGTCGGCCACGTCGCCCGCAGCGAACACACCTTCGACGTTGGTGGCAGTGGCGTTGCCTTCGCGGCCGCCGTTGACCACCAGGTAGCCGTCCTTGAGGGTCAACTGGCCTTCGAACAGCGAGGTGTTCGGGGTGTGGCCAATGGCGATGAACACGCCGTCGACCTTGATTTCTTCGCTGCTGCCATCGTTATTCTTCAGGCGCGCACCGGTCACGCCCATGTTGTCACCCAGCACTTCGTCCAGGGTGGCATTGAGCTTGAGCTCGATCTTGCCTTCGGCCACACGGGCGTTCAGCTTGTCGACCAGGATCTTCTCGGCGCGGAAGGTCTCGCGGCGGTGAACCAGGGTCACTTTGCTGGCGATGTTGGCCAGGTACAGGGCCTCTTCAACGGCAGTGTTGCCGCCGCCGACGACTGCTACCGGCTTGTTGCGGTAGAAGAAGCCGTCACAGGTAGCGCAGGCCGAAACGCCCTTGCCCATGAAGGTTTCTTCCGACGGCAGGCCCAGGTAACGAGCGCTGGCGCCGGTGGCAACGATCAGTGCGTCGCAGGTGTAGGTGCCACTGTCACCCTGGAGGGTGAACGGCTTGTTGGCCAGGTCGACAGCGTTGATGTGGTCGAAGACGATCTCGGTCTCGAAGCGCTCGGCGTGCTCTTGCATGCGCTGCATCAGGGCTGGGCCGGTCAGGCCATGGGGGTCGCCCGGCCAGTTGTCGACTTCGGTGGTGGTGGTCAGCTGGCCACCGGCCTGCATGCCAGTGATCAGCAGCGGCTTGAGGTTGGCACGGGCGGCATAGACTGCGGCGCTGTAACCGGCAGGGCCGGAACCGAGGATGATGACGCGCGAATGACGTACTTCAGACATGTCGAACTCCTGTCGAGCCGGCCGCACGGGGCCAGCATCGGTGTGCCGGCGGTGCCAGCTGGAATTTAAAAAGGACCCACGCAACCTTGGGGAAGGCTACAACGCGTCGATCCAAAACCTAAAAGTTGAGCGCACTGTAGCGAGGTCGCAAAGATTAAGGAAATATCCTTCGACAATCCACCTCATAGGCATCGTCTATCCAGCAATTTCATTCACGAAAATCGCCCTGACGCTTTTGTTACAGCCGGTTTCGCCAACATCGCCCGCCTTTCGTCGGCGCGACAAACTCGGTAAGGTCAGCGCGTTTTCCTTCTGTTCGGAGTGTCTCGATGCAAGCCCCTGTCCTCTCTGGCCCCCAGTACCTGCGCGAAGGCCTGAAACTGGTGCTGAGCCCGAACCTGCGGTTGTTCGTGCTGTTGCCCCTGGCGGTCAACCTGCTGCTGTTTGGTGGCCTGATCTACTTTGCCGGCCATCAGTTCAGTGTCTGGGTCGACGCCCTGATGCCAACCCTGCCCAGCTGGTTGAGCTTCCTCACCTACATTCTGTGGCCACTGTTCGTCGCCTTGGTGGTGCTGATGGTGTTCTTCACCTTCACCCTGGTGGCCAACGTCATTGCGGCGCCGTTCAACGGTTTTCTGGCCGAGAAGGTCGAAGTGGTGGTGCGCGGCCAAGACAACTTCCCTGCCTTCAGCTGGGCCGAGCTGGTGGCCATGGTGCCGCGTACCTTTGGCCGCGAGATGCGCAAGCTGGGCTACTTCCTGCCACGGGCCATCGGCCTGTTCATCCTGTCGCTGATCCCGGTGGTCAACGTGGTCGCCGCGCCGCTATGGCTGATCTTTGGTGTGTGGATGATGGCTATCCAGTACATCGACTACCCGGCGGACAACAACAAGATGAGCTGGCAGGACATGCTGGCCTGGTTGCGCCAGAAGCGCTGGCAATCGCTGGGCTTTGGCGGCATCACCTACCTGGCGCTGATGGTGCCGGTGGTGAACGTACTGATGATGCCGGCCGCGGTGGCGGGGGCTACGTTGTTCTGGGTGCGTGAACGCGACTAAATCCAAGCGCAGCCCTGTGTAGGAGCAGCCTTGCGCTGCGAAGAGGCCAGTACTGAACAATACCTATCTGTGGCTAGTACTGGCCGCTTCGCAGCACAAGGCTGCTCCCACCGTCATTGACCGAGCCGGCTGGAAAACTGCCCCACTACATCCACCACTCGCTTCGCCCCCTCCTGGATTTCGACGATCACGTTGCCGGTTTCATCGGCCAACGACAGCCCCTGCTCAGCCTGACGCTTGCTGGTGTCGATGATCGCCACCGCAGCCTGGGCCAATTGCTCGTTCTGCTGCACCACCCGAGCAATCTCCTCGGTGGCCGTGCTGGTACGCGAGGCCAGCTGGCGCACTTCGTCGGCGACCACGGCAAAACCACGCCCCTGCTCGCCCGCCCGGGCCGCCTCGATGGCAGCGTTGAGCGCCAGCAAGTTGGTCTGCCCGGCAATGTCACTGATGGTCTTGATGATCGAGCCGATCACCCGCGACTGGGTGTCCAACGCCTGAATGCCCTCGGCGGCCTCTTGCATCGACGACTCCAGGCCACGCATGACGTTTACCGTCTGCGTGACTACGTCGGTGGCCTTGCGCGCACTGGCGTCAGTGCTCAGCGAGGTGTTGAAGGCGATGTCCGCCGCCTCGGCAACCGCCTGCTCCTGGTTGACCTGGTCGGTTATCACGGTGGCGAACTTGACCACTTTGTACAGCACATCATGGGCGTCGAAGATCGGGTTGTAGGACGCTTCCAGCCAGATTACCCGACCATGGGCATCGATACGCTTGAAGCGCTCAGCCACGTATTCGCCACGGCGCAGCTTGTCCCAGAACGCCTGATAACCCGACGAATTGGCCTCTTCGGGTTCGCAGAAAATACGGTGATGCTTGCCGCGGATCTGTTCTAGGCGATAACCGACCGACGTCAGAAACCGTTCGTTGGCGGTAAGGATGGTGCCATCAAGGCCAAATTCGATGACTGCGGTAGAGCGCATCAGGGCCTTGATCAGGCTTTCGTGCTCACGGGAGGTCTCGATGGTGCGGGTGAGGTCGCTCGAGTGCAGGGTGAAATACTTGATGCGCCCTTCGCTGTTCTTGACCGGCTGCAGAATCGAGCGCAACCAGGCTTCCTGGCCATTGCCGCGCAGCAGGCGGAACGCCCCGTTGAGGTGCTCGCCCCGGCTGATCGCGCTTTTCATGCGTTGGTAGAAGTCGAGCGACTTCACGTGGGCCGGGACAATGTCCTCGAGTTTGCGTCCAAGCAATTGGTCGGCACGGTAGAGCATCTCGCTCTCGAAGTTGCCGTTGACCATCTCGATCCGTCCCTGGGGGTCGAGTTGGAGCACCAGCATCTCGCTGTCGAGGCTGCACTTGACCTGTTCGACCGACAGCAGGTCTTCGCGCAATTGCTGGATTTCTTGCTTGAGCTTGTTGTTGAACATTACCGCTCTCCTGGAGCGCAGCACGTAATCGAATGCATCTTCATCGGCTGCCACTGCTAGGTTCTTGAGCGCCGCCCACGCAAATATTCACACAATTGAAACAGCCGGCAATCAGGCGTCATTTGTACGTCACAAGGCCGTCACATCGGCGCAATGATGCGAGCGGAAACTTTTTGTCATGAATACACCCGCCCTACGTATCACCCTCGTCAGCGAAACCTTCCCCCCCGAGATCAATGGTGTCGCCAACACCCTTGGCCGCCTCAGCGAAGGGTTGCGCCAACGCGGGCATGACATCGAGATCGTCCGCCCCCGCCAAGCCGGCGAGGAGCCTGTGCACAACGATCAGCAGCTGATGCTGTGCCGCGGTTGGGCCTTGCCCGGCTACCCCGGCCTGCAATGGGGCGAAGTGTCGATGCACCGGCTGTTGCGCCGTTGGCGCAGGCAGCGACCGGACGTGCTGTACATCGCCACCGAGGGGCCTTTGGGGTTGAGCGCATTGCGTGCGGCACGGCGCCTGGGGGTGCCGGTGGTCAGCGGGTTCCATACCAACTTCCCGCAGTATTCCGGCCAGTATGGCTTGGGCTTGCTGGCACGCCTGCTCACCCATTACCTGCGCTGGTTCCATCGCCGCACGGCAGTCACCCTGGTGCCCAGCGTCAGCCAGCGCCTGGAGCTGGAGCGTCGTGGTTTCGAGCGCCTGGACCTGTTGGCCCGTGGCGTCGACGCCTGCCTGTTCAACCCGGCCCGGCGCAGCCAGGCGTTGCGCGAAAGCTGGGGGATCGGGCCGGACGATATCGCCGTGCTGCATGTCGGCCGGCTGGCAGCGGAAAAAAACCTAGGGGTACTGCGACCGTGCCTGGATGCCCTGCAGAAGACTTATCCACACAAGCGCTTGCGCCTGATCGTGGTCGGTGACGGCCCACAGCGCGCCACCTTGCAGCAGCAAGTGCCTGATGCCGTGTTCTGTGGTGCCCAGCGGGGCGAGTTGCTGGCCGAGCACTATGCCAGCGGTGACCTGTTCCTGTTCCCGAGCCTGACCGAAACCTTTGGCAACGTGGTGCTCGAAGGCATGGCCTCAGGCTTGGCGGTGGTCGCCTATGATGAGGCAGCGGCTGCCCAGCACATTCGGCATGGCCATAGCGGTGCGTTGGCGATGCCCGGCGACCAGGCGGCCTTCATCGATGCCGCTTGCTGGCTACTGGAAGAGGAAGAAACCCTGCGCCGGGTGCGCCTGAACGCACGGCAGCACGCCAGCCGTCAGGGCTGGCCGGCGATTGTCGAGCAGTTCGAAACCTACCTGTACAGTGCCTGCAAACAACGCACAGGCGACACGCAAAAAGCTTCAGGTGCTGCACTGGCGATCAAGCCAGGTTCGACAGCGCATCGCGGCTGACCTTCAGCCGCCGCGCGCGCCCATGTTTCAGCCCAGCGCCTTCTCGATGGCCTGAACCACGGCTGGATCATCCGGCGCAGTGCGCGGCGAGAAACGCGCCAGCACGCGCCCATCCTTGCCCACCAGAAACTTTTCGAAGTTCCAGGTGATGTCGCCTGGGAACTCAGCACCTTCCCCCGCCAGCAGGCGATACAGCGAATGGCGGTGCGCCCCGTTGACCTCAAGCTTGGCGCCCAGCGGGAAGCTGACACCATAGTTGAGGCTGCAGAACTCCTGGATCTCTTTCTCGCTGCCGGGCTCCTGGCCGGCAAACTGGTTGCACGGCAGCCCCAAAACGCTGAAGCCTTTGCCCTTGAATTGCTGATGCAGCGTCTCCAGCGAAGCGTATTGCGGCGTCAGGCCACACTTGGAGGCAACATTGACCACCAGCACCACTTGGCCCTTGAACGGTGCGAGGGGCAGTTCCCCGCCGTTCAGCGCCTCCAATTTCAGGTCGTGAAAAGCACTCATGATGTAATCCCCTCTCAGGTTCCCGATGGCCGCAGGGCGAAATCCGCCCAATAAAAAAGCGCTCGTCCAAGCCGTCCGCCTCCCGTTGGGAAGGCAAATCGGCTTGCCCGAGCGCCTGGCGACTCTCTGAGCTTAGCGCAGAAAATCAGTGGTGATGGCCACCTTCACCGTGGATGTGACGGTGCGCGATTTCTTCTTCGCTGGCGTCACGTACGTCGACAACCTTGACCTGGAAGGTCAGGCGCTGGCCGGCCAGCGGGTGGTTGCCGTCAACGGTGACGTCGTCGCCGTCGATGTCGCGAATGGTGACGATCTGCATCTGGCCATCCGGCGCCGACGCGTGGAACTGCATGCCGACTTCCAGCTCGTCGACGCCTTCGAACAGGCTGCGGTTCAGGGTGCTGACCAGCTCGGCCAGGTATTCACCGTAGGCCTCTTCTGGCTCGATGGAAACGTTCAACTCGTCACCGGCCTGCTTGCCTTCCAGGGCCTTTTCCAGGCCCGGGATGATGTTGCCGGCACCGTGCAGGTAAACCAGCGGCGCGCCACCGGCGGAGCTGTCGATGGTCTCCCCGGCGTCGTTGGTCAGGGTATAGTCGATGGAGACAGCCTTGTTGGCGGCGATCAGCATGGGGCAAGACCTTTTGCAAAAGTATGTAGAGCGGACAAGTGTAACCAAGCCATCGCCCGATTGCGAACGCGCCTCGGCCGAGGAACAGCCCATCAGTCGGATCACCGGCTTCCATCAGGACGAAGAAGGCCACTGGGTGGTCGAGTTGTCGTGCGGCCACACCCAGCACCTTCGTCACCAACCGCCCTGGCAAGCGCGCCCTTGGGTGCTCGATGCCGAGCAGCGCCAACAACGCATCGGCGAGGCTTTCGCGTGTGGCTGGTGTGCACAGGCAGCCGATAGCGCTACCCTTGGCCGTTGATTCCTTGCACCGCTTTAATTCGAGAAGCACGCATGCAAACTTTTTTCATAGCGCCGACCGACTTTGGTGTCGGCCTGACGTCGATCAGCCTCGGCCTGGTGCGCACCCTTGAGCGCGCAGGCCTGAAGGTCGGCTTTTTCAAGCCGATCGCCCAGCCCCACCCAGGTGACACCGGCCCGGAACGCTCCACCGAACTGGTCGCACGCACCCACGGCATCAAACCGCCCATGCCGCTGAGCCTGGCCCACGTCGAGCGCATGCTCGGCGATGGCCAGCTGGACGAGTTGCTGGAGGAAATCATCCGCCTCTACCAGCAAGCCTGCATCGGCAATGACGTGGTCGTGGTCGAAGGCATGGTGCCTACCCGCCACGCCAGTTACGCGGCGCGGGTCAACCTGCACCTGGCCAAGAGCCTGGATGCCGAGGTGATACTGGTTTCGGCGCCCGAAAACGAGGTACTCAGCGAGCTGTCCGGCCGCGTCGAACTGCAGGCCCAGCTGTTCGGCGGCCCCCGCGACCCGAAAGTGCTCGGGGTGATTCTCAACAAGGTGCGCACCGACGAAAGCATGGCGGACTTCGCCACCCGCCTGCGCGAACACTCGCCACTTCTGCGCGGCAACGACTTCCGCCTGCTCGGCTGCATCCCTTATCAGCCCGAGCTGAATGCCCCACGCACCCGCGACGTGGCCGACCTGCTGGGGGCCCAAGTGCTCAACGCGGGCGATTACGAGCAGCGGCGCATGAGCAAGATCATCATTTGTGCGCGCACGGTGGCCAACACCGTGCCGCTGCTCACCCCTGGCACCTTGGTGGTGACCCCGGGTGACCGCGACGACATCATCCTTGCCGTAAGCCTGGCGGCGATCAATGGCGTGCCCCTGGCCGGCCTGCTGCTGACCAGCGACAGCAAGCCCGACGCACGCATCCTCGGCTTGTGCCGCGGCGCCTTGCAGGCCGGCCTGCCGATTCTGTCGGTGAGTACGGGTTCGTACGACACGGCCAACCAGCTCAATTCGCTGAACCGCGAGATCCCGGTGGATGACCGCGAGCGTGCGGAATTCATCACCGACTTTGTCGCCAGCCACCTCGACGCTGCCTGGTTGCACCAGCGCTGCGGCACACCACGCGAGTTGCGCCTGTCGCCTGCGGTATTCCGCTACCAACTGATCCAGCGCGCGCAACAGGCCAACAAACGCATCGTCCTGCCAGAAGGCGCCGAACCGCTGCTGGTACAGGCGGCGGCGATCTGCCAGGCCCGTGGCATTGCGCGTTGCGTGCTGCTGGCCAAGCCGGAAGAAGTCGAAGCGGTCGCCCGCGCACAGGGCATTACCTTGCCTGCGGACCTGGAGATACTCGACCCTGAGTTGATTCGCGGGCGCTATGTCGAACCGATGGTCAACCTGCGCAAGAGCAAGAACCTCAACGCCCCCATGGCCGAGCAGCAGCTGGAAGACCCGGTGGTGATCGGCACCATGATGTTGGCCCTGGATGAGGTCGACGGCCTGGTGTCGGGCCTGGTGCACTCTACCGCCAACACCATCCGCCCTGCCCTGCAACTGATCAAGACCGCGCCAGGTGCCAGCCTGGTGTCCTCGGTATTCTTCATGCTGTTCCCCGAGCAGGTGCTGGTGTACGGCGACTGCGTGATGAACCCGCACCCAAGTGCCGCAGAACTGGCAGAAATTGCCCAGCAGAGCGCCGAATCGGCACACACCTTCGGCATCGCGCCGCGGGTGGCGATGATCAGTTACTCAAGCGATTCGGCGAGCGATGAAGAAGTCGACAAGGTGCGTGAAGCGACACGCTTGGCGCAGGGCGCCGCGCACGATCTGCTGATCGATGGGCCCTTGCAGTATGACGCGGCGGCCAACCCGGCCATTGCCCGCGAGCTGGCACCAAACAGCCCGGTTGCCGGGCGTGCCACGGTGTTCGTGTTCCCTGATCTGAATACCGGCAACACCACGCACAAAGCGGTGCAGCGCAGCGCCGATGGGGTCAGCCTGGGGCCGATGCTGCAGGGTTTGCGTAAGCCGGTGAACGATTTGCCGCGGGGGGCTCAGGTGGATGACATCGTGCATACCATCGCCCTGACGGCAATCCAGGCCAGCGTCGTACGCTGAATCCAGGGGCTGCTGTGCAGCCCAATCGCCGGCAAGCCGGCTCCCACAGGACTTAAGACCCACACGGTCATGTGGGAGTCGGCTTGCCGGCGATTGGGCCGCACAGCGGCCCCTGTGGTGTGGCCTTACTGCTGAACTTGGCCCTGGTCATACTGCTGGCCAGGAATCGGCTTCAGGTTGACCTCGACACGACGGTTTTGCGCACGGCCGTTAGCATCGGCATTGCTGGCGATCGGCTGGTCCGGGCCCATGCCACGTGCCGAAATACGCGAAGCATCGACACCCTGCGAAGTCAGGTAGGTGCTGACCGCTTGCGCACGGCGCTGGGACAGGTCCATGTTGTGCTGGCGGCTGCCGGTGCTGTCGGTGAAGCCAACCACTTCGATGGTGTTCTGGTTGAACTGCTTGAACGAGCCGGCCAGGTTGTTCAGCGGCGAGTAGAAGCTAGGCGCGATGTTGGCCGAGTCGGTGGCGAAGGTGATGTTGCCGGGCATGATCAGCTTGATCTGGTCACCCTGGCGCTGCACTTCGACGCCGGTATTGGCCATTTGCGCGCGCAGTTCGGCTTCCTGCTTGTCGGCGTAGTAGCCGTAACCTGCGGCGGCGGCACCCACTGCGGCAGCGCCGATCAGTGCGCCTTTACCGCGGTTGTTATGGTCGATGGCGGCGCCGGCGATGGCACCGGCCAGCGCGCCCAGGCCGCCGTACTTGGCGGTCTTGCTCATCCCCGTGGAGCCCTGCGCCTGACCCTGGTTGTCGTACGGGTTCTGGCTGGCGCAGCCCGTCATCAGGGCAGCGGCGGTTGCGACGATAATCAGACGACGCATGGTGAACATGGACAAGCTCCTACTGAAATTCATAAATGCGGCAGACCGCGAATGGATCTATGCCAGCCTTGGATTGCCCAGACGGCAAAAAATTCCATGAACACCTTTTCATGCAGGTTCATGCCCGCACGAACGGGTTCTCGCGCATCTCGTCACCCAGGCGGGTGTCTGGCCCGTGGCCGGTGACCACGATGGCCTCTTCATCCAGCCGGTACAGCCGCTCCTTGATCGAACGAACGATAGCCCGCTGATCGCCACCCCACAAATCGGTGCGGCCAATACCGCGACGGAACAGGGTGTCGCCGGCAATCAGCAGCTTGGCATCGGCAAACCAGAAACTCATCGAACCCGGCGTGTGCCCTGGGGTGTGCAAGGCCACGCCACAACCACAGGCCAGCGCCTCGTCATCACTCAACCAGCGGTCTGGCGGCGGCACCGGGGTGTAGGGCACGCCGAACATCTGGCATTGCATCTCCAGGTTGTCCCACAGCGACTGGTCGTCCTTGTGCAGGTGCAGCGTCGCGCCGGTCAGCTCCTTGAGCTTGCCCGAGGCGAGGAAGTGATCGAAGTGCGCGTGGGTGTGGATGATGCTCACCAGGGTCAAGCCATGGGCCTGCAGGCGCGCGAGGATCTTGTCCGGGTCACCGCCTGGGTCGACGACGATGGCCTTTTTGGTCAATGGGTCGCCGATCAAGGTGCAGTTGCACTGTAGGGGACCTACGGGGAAGGTTTCGCGGATGAGGGTGGGTGGGGCTTTGTTCATTGTGTATCTCAATAACATTGAGGATCTCACTCGCCTTCAAGTCGAGGGGCTCCTGGTGGTTTACAAGATATTGCGCTGTGCCTGCCAGGTGCAAGACTGGCGGTATTGGATGTTTTCGAAATCGAGCGCCGCCCGCGCGGCGCTTCGCAGCACAAGGCTGCTCCTACACCTGTTTCGGGCCAGTGAGGCCTGTAATGTTGGCGCGCGACCGCCTTTGTTGATTCGACACGATATTGAGGTGGGCGGTCAGGGGCCACGCGCCAATGGCTCAGGAATAATTGGCCCGAAACAGGTGTAGGAGCAGCCTTGTGCTGCGAAGCGCCGCGCGGGCGGCGCTCGATCTCATAGGCGCCTCAGAATTGTGTCCTGCACCCACTTGCCATGCTGTTTTACGGCAAGAACAACCTGAACAACCCGCCCCCCAGCGCCCCGCCATTGGAAATTTCAATCCGCCCCCTCACCCCATCGCTCTCATGCAGCGCCGCGATCCGCGCAGCGAAATACAGGCCCAGGCCCGTACTGCCACTGTGTGAATCGATGCCCTGGATGAACTCTTCCTGGCGCTCGAGCATGCGCTGTGGATAACCCGGGCCGTCATCGTTGACGCAGATGACCAGTTGATTCGCCTCTTCCTCGATGCTGATCAACAACGCATGCCCGGCAAACCGGGTGGCGTTGGTGATCACGTTGGCGATCACCGATGCCACCAGCTCTCGGTCGAAGAAGCCCAGCGGGTTGTCGGTGTCGATGCGCCAGGTGGCGAGGATGTCGTTGTGCTTGAGCACTTCTTGGTGGGCCGCCAGTTGGGCTTCGATGAAGTCATCCAGCTCATGGTAGTCCGGGCATACCGGCAGCTGGTTCACGCCCAGTTTGTACAACCCCAGCAGTTGCACCAGCATACCGTTGAGGTGCCGGAACTCATGTTCCATCACCCCTTGCTCGGTGCCGCCGCGCAACTCTTCAGGTAAGCGCGCCAGCCACTGGTCATGGGACTGAATCAGCGCGGACAGGGAGTTCTTGAGGTCGTGCACGGTGGAGGCGATCACCGTGGAAAAATCCAGCCCCTGATTGTCTTGATTCATGCGCCGAACACTCGGATGTGCAGTTTGCCATAGCGGTCATAGCGGTTGTCGCTGGCAGGGATACCGGCCACGCTGGTCAAGGCGTCGCGGCATTCCTGCATGATCGCAGGCTGTGGGTCATCCCCCCCGATGCGCAGCAGCGCCTGGGCGGTGTTGAGGGCGATGCTGATGTTCTTGGGTTGCAAGGCCAAGGCCTTGCGGAACAACTGCAGCGCTTCGTCGAGCTGACCTCCCTGGTAACTACGCACTCCCTGGCGGTTGAGGGTGACGGCCTCGGTGATCGCATTGAGCACCGCCGGATCATCCGTCAGCTTGGCCACCCTCTGCATCACTTTGGGGTCGTCGCCGTAACTTTCAACGCAGCTTTTGAGCACGCCGAGCGCGGCCGCTTCCTGCCCTGACGCCTGCAGCTGAGCCGCCACCGTCAACGCGGCATCGACCGAGAAAAACTGCTCCATCTTGTCCAGACGCTGCATGGCCTGCTCGGTGAGCTTGGCGGCCGTCTCGGCATCGCCGGCCTGCTGCAGGCTGGCGGCCTTCATCATGCGGGCGCGTACCTGCAAGCCCTGATCTTCAGGGTATTCCTTGGCCACTTCACTGAGCACGGTGTTGATCTCGACGCGGGTACGGGCGTCGAGGCCAAAACCTGCGTTCTTGTTCATCAGCGCCTGAACCAGGCCAAGGTTGTTCTCGGCATCCTTGTAGCGCGAGCTCTGCCCCTGGTTCACGGCATGGCGGAACGCCTTGGAGGCACTTTCGAAATCTTCGTTGCCCAGCGCCAGCTTGCCCAGCGTGGACTGCCGGCGTACCGACAGCGGCGACAGGCGCACCGCCTCTTCCAGCATGTTCTGGGCGCGCTTGGTCTCGCCCTGCGCCACCAGCACTTCAGCCATACCGTCGTACAGGCCCGGCATGATCGGGAAGGCCTTCAGGGCCTGTTCATACACACCCTGGGCCTGGGCATTCTGGCCACGCTTGTGCATCAAGCTGCCCAGCGCCGAATACACCCACGGCTGCGGGCGGCTGGCGAGAATGGCCTTGAGAAACTTTTCCAGCTCGTCGAAGCGATTGAGCCCGCGCAGGGCATCGGCGCGGTAGCGCAGGCACAGGGGCGCGAAACGCGGGTCCTTCTTGCACAGCTCGGCACACGCTGCCAGCACTTCGGCCGGGCGGCCGCGGTCCAGCGCCTGGAGGATCGGCTTGAGCAAGGTCTTGCGCTGGAACAGCTTCTCGACGCGCTGGGCCAGGCCCACCCGGTTGAACGGCTTGGTCAGGTAGGCATCGGGCTCATGCTCGATGGCACTGAGGACGATGGCCTGGCTGCTCTCGGCGGTCACCATGATGAACACGCATTCATGGCTGATGTGCTTGTCGAGGATCAGGTCCTCAAGCACCTGCTGGCCGTTCTTCTTGCCGTCGCCCAGGTGGAAATCCTGCAGGATGAAGTCATAACGCTTCTGCGCACACATGCGCAGCGCCTGCTCGCCGCTGTCGGCCGTGTCCACGTCGCGCACACCCAGTTCGCGCAACATGGAACGGGTCGACGTACGAAAGTCGGTAAAGTCGTCGACGATCAGAAAGCTCTTTTGCCCGTACTGCAGCATCAACACGACCTGTATTGGGATGATTGAAAAATCGCGCAAGGCGATGCATACCACCGAATGCTGTATCGGCAGCCGGCCGGGAAAGATGAGGATAGAGCACGCGGCGCGCTAAACAATGGCCCAGTAATAGCCTCAAGCCATTACTTTAGCGGGCAAACCCCTGGTGCGGCTACTGTCAGGCCAGCAGGCCCAGCGCCTTCGCTTTGGCCACCGCCTGGGTGCGGCGCTCGACGCCCAGTTTGCTGTTGATATGGCTGGCATGGGTCTTCACGGTGTGCAGCGAGATGAACAGCCGTTCGCTGATCTGCTGGTTGGAACAGCCTTGGGCGATCAGCTCAAGCACGGCCCGCTCCCGCCCACTCAATGCCTCGCCACTGCCACTGCTAACGGCAGGTAACGGAGGCAGGCGCTTGAGCAGTTCGACCTGGACCGGGCAAGCCGAGCGCGCTGCAAGCTGCTCGTGCAGCCACTGCGGGTGTTTTTCGAGCAAGGGCTGGAACGGTTGCAGGACACCGCCTTGGGCGGCCTCGAGTGCCTTTGGCAGCAGCCCGGCAGCCTGCGCGTCTCGGCCTTCAGCGAGCAGCAGGGCGAGCCACTGGCACAGTGCACTGACGGCCAGCAGCATGCCGCCACTGGCCACGCCACGTTCGACCAGCCCTGACAGGCGCTGAACCGACGCCTCGGTGCGCAACTGGATACGCTCGAGCAATGCCTGCTGCAGTTCGATATGCAGGGGTAATAGCGGGTGGAACTCCGGCGCTGCTGCCGGTTGCTCGCCACCGTAGGTCTGCCCCAGCCGCAGCAACCAGGATTCGGCAAGATCGGTGCGCCCCTGTGCCAACCACAGTTCGCACTTCACTAGGGTAATCATGGCCAGGTAATAGATCGGTGGAACATCCCAGATGTGCATCAGCCGCTCCGCCTCGGCCAGCTCGGCGAACGCTTCGGCGAAGTGGCCCTCGCGGCCATCGAGCGTGGCAATGACGCAGTGGCCGATCAGCACGCTGATGTCTCGGCAAGCACGCGCTTCGCCAAGCCCCGCACGCAAGCGCGCACGGCCTTGGGCTGATTGCAGGCGCGACACCAGCAGGTAACCCTCATAGAGCGTCAGCCTGGCCCGGACCGCGTACAACCGCTGCCCCGACAGCCCCTGAAGGCGCTGCAGGCCCTGGCGCACTTCGTCCAGCGCCCGCAACACTTCACCCCGGGCATGCAGCACCCGTGCTCGATCGTAATGAGCCAGGGCTTCGAACAGCGGGTTGCCGACGCGCTGGGCCAGCTCCAGGGCTTCGCGGTTCCAGCCGCGTGCATGCCAGAAGTCGGCATCGGTAATGGCCAGGTTGGACAGTGTCGACAGGCACACCAGGCGCTGGCCGTAGCGCTTGCACGGCAAGCTTTGCAAGGCTTCGCCACAGTAGGCCAGGGTACGCGCGCGATCCCCCCGCCCCCGCGCGATCACCCCACTTAGGGCCAGCCATTGGGCCAGCATGGACTTCTGTGCGGTCGCCGAGGGTGCAGGCAGAAAACGGCTGAGGTAGCTTGCCAGTTCTTCGGCCGCATCCAGCTGGCACGCCAGCCCCAACGCCCAGCTGTACAGCACGATCAGGCGCGGCGTGCTGATCAGCAAGCTGTCGGGCAGGTCCATCTTCCAGCGCAGCAACATGCCAACGTTCTGCTCGGCCAGCAGTTGCTCCTCGGAGAGGCTCTGCACCAGGCCGGCCGCCACGTCGAGGTGGCCGGCGCGCAGCGCCTGCTCAACCGCCTCGTCCAGCAAACCCTGGGCTTCGAACCAGCGGCACGCCCGCAGGTGCAGGCGCGCTGGCGGTTCGCTGGCCTGGCGGCTTCGCAGCAGGTCGGAGAACAGGTGATGGTAACGAAACCAGTGGCCGTGCTCGTCCAGGGGTACCAGAAACACTTGATGGGCCTGCAGGAAGCGCAGGATATCGGCGCTGTCCTGGCGGTCGCGCAGGGCATCGCAAAGCTGGGCACAGAAGCGCTCCTGGCACGCCGTGTCGTAGAGAAAGGCCTGCACGTCGGCCGGCAGGATCTCGATGACTTCTTCCAGCAAGTAGTCGCGTATCAACCCCTCGCCACCGTGCAGTGCGTGGGGCAAGGCCTGCTCATCACCGGACTCGCTGGCGGCCAGTTGCCAGAAGCGCAGCCCGGCCACCCAGCCGTCACTGCGCTGGATCAGGTTATCCAGCGCCTGGCCGCGCAAGCCGGTGGGTTGGCGGCCGATTACCGCCAGTGACTCGTCGGGTGTCAGCCGCAGCTCTTGCTCGTTGAGTTCGACCAGTTGCCGCGACAGGCGCAGGCGCGCCAGGTGCCAGTCTGGGCGCTGGCGGCTGGTGATCAACAGCACCAGGCCACTGGGCAAGTGATTGAGGAAAAACTGCAGGCAGCGGTCGAGTACGGGCCCTTGGGCCAAATGGTAATCGTCCAGCACCAACAGCAGAGGCGTATCGGCTTGCAGGTATTGGGCGAGTTCATCGAGCAGGCCGTCGATCCACTCCTCGAACGCGAAGGGCTGGTGGCGCTGGCGCATTTTCAGCAGGCCCATGGCTTGGCCACCCAATGCAGGGCAGTACTGCTGCAGGCCTTCGAGCAGCCGTTCGAGAAAACGGCCAGGGTCGGCATCGCGCTGGCTCAGGCCAAGCCAAAGGCTACGCCAGTGCTCCGGCAGGGATTCGCAGAACTCGATGGCCAGCGAGCTCTTGCCAAAGCCCGCCGGTGCGTTGACCAGCAGCAACCGCCCATTGAGGCCGGCGTGCAAACGCTGACACAACCGCGTACGCGGCACATGGCCGTCCGGCAGCGGCGGCCGGAAGAAACGCCCGTCCAGCAGGCCTAGGGCCTGGCTGGCGAATCCATGCGTACGGGACAGATCTGTCATGGCCGGCTCGTTCTGAAGGGAAGACAACGGCGGTACGGATGTTTGCGAGACTAGCGGGTAATGCAGCGCATTTGAAGATGATGGGCACAATAGGCCTGTAAAAGACTACGACAAAAAGCAACAACCCTGATGGACAGGGGCTGGAGCGGGGGTTTGGTTAGGTATTCAGCAGATTTATTGCCCGCGCCCACAGGGATTGCGTAGCTTTCAAGGCCAGTGCAGTACCGGTAGGAGCAGCCTTGTGCTGCGAAGAGGCCGATAAGGCTAGAGATTATCTTCGGCTGCAATGGCCTCTTCGCAGCACAAGGCTGCTCCTACAGGGCTTGTGTTTGCCCTGAAACCATCGCCGGAGCAGGATAAAAAAACGTCCCGGGCAAGCCGGGACGTTCTGGGGATCACAGGAGTGGAAGGCTTTCAGATTAACGTACACCTGCCTGGCGCAGGGCCGCGGGCTGGAAATCAGCCTTGCTGGCACTGAAGCCGAAGTCGTAGGCACGCTTCTCTTCGTTCTTCATGCCCAGCGCCAAATAACGACCCGACTGCAGGTCGTAGATGGTTTCCAGGGTGTACCAAGGCACCTCTTTGTTGTAGTACGGCTGGGAATGGGCTTCGGAAACGCGCCACAGCTGGCCACGGCCGTCGTACTGGTCGATCACTGCGGCCTGCCAGGTGTCTTCATCGATGTAGAAGTCACGCTTGGCGTAGATGTGCCGCTGGCCCGGCTTGAGGGTTGCGACCACGTGCCAGACGCGGCGCAGCTCGTAGCGCGACAAGTCTTGGTTGATGTGCCCGGCCTTGATGATGTCGGTGTACTTCAGCTTGGGGTCATCCAGCTTGAAGGCGTTGGAGGCGATGTACAGTTCCTTCTTGCCTTCCAGCTTCCAGTCGTAACGGTCTGGCGCACCGTTGAACATGTCCAGGTTGTCCGAGGTACGCAGGCCGTCGGCAGCGGTACCGGGGCCGTCGTACGACACTTGCGGAGCCTGCCGTACACGACGCTGGCCGGCGTTGTAGATCCACGCCTTGCGCGGCTCCTTCACCTGGTCGAGGGTTTCGTGCACCAGCAGCACGGTCCCGGCCAGGCGAGCGGGCGCGGTCACTTCCTGCTTGAAGTAGAACAGGATATTACCCGGGTTGCTTGCGTCGTAATCCTTCATCTTGTCGCGGAAGACGAACTGGTCGGAGAAGTACACCGGGTTGAAAGAGCCGTTCTGCTGTGGCGTAGCCTGAGTAACCAGGCGGCTGACACTGCCCCCTCGGTAGCGTGTGATGTGGTTCCAGATCACTTCCAGGCCGCTTTTCGGGATCGGGAACGGCACCGCCGTATCGAAGTTGTTCAAGCCGTTGCCGCCTTCCACCAGTGTGGTCTGGGTGGCGTTTTTCTTGATGGCGGCGAACACGTCAGCAGGTACAGTGGAGCCGCGGTGGGTCTTGAACACCGGGATCTTGAAGGTGTCCGGGTAGCGCTTGAACATTGCCACCTGGCCCGGCGAGAGTTTGTCCTTGTACTGGTCGACATTCTGCGCGGTGATGGTGAACAGCGGCTTTTCACTGCCATACGGGTCGGAAAGGAACCCCTTGGCATCGACGCTGCCCGCTGATTTCGACAGCGGTTGCCAAGCACTGATCGAGCCATCGGCGTTACCGGCCTTTTCGGCACCCATCGGGGTCAGGGTGCTGCCCAGCTTGGCCGCCTCATCGGCAGACACCGCTGCCATGACACTGGTCGCCAGCAGGGACAGGCCCAGCACACCGGCTTGCAGCAGACTTCTGGTCTTGTTCATGTCGTGTCGTCCTGGATCAGTATTCTTAGAAGTTCACGCCGAAGCTGAGGGCGACGAAGTCGCGGTCATCCACGGTGCTGTACTTGCCGTCGAAGAAGTTGGTGTACGACAGGCTCGCCGTGTAGGTGTTCTGGTACTCGGCGTCCAGGCCCAGGCTGACGGCCTTGCGGCCTTCTTCAAAGTTGGCGCCAGGGCCGGGCGAGTAGCCGGAAACGTCATGCGACCAGGCCACGCTCGGCTTGAGGTTGACCCCGGCGAAGACGTCGTTGTAGTCCCAGATGACCCGACCGCGGTAACCCCAGGAGGTGCTGGTGGTGTAGCCGTCGTTCTCGCACTTGCGATTCAGGTTGGTGGTCGATGCACCGGCACCCGCGCCTGCGATGGTGCTGGCGTTGAGCGCCTGGCAGGTGTCCGCGCCACCTGTGGCTGGCAGTGGGCCGGGGCCGAATACCGGGTCGCGGCCGTAGCGGGTTTCGTGGGCGTTTTCCAGGCCGCCGACATGGGTAACCCCCACCTCGCCCACCACGGTCATGCGGCTGGCGCCCATCACCTGGTCGAAGAAGTGCGTCAGGGTGGTCTGGAACTGGGTGATTTCCTTGCGACGGTAGCCGTGCAGGTCTTGGCCAGGGGTACCGGAGAGCAGCGAAGCGTTGCTCAGGGCGCCACCAATCGGGCGCACACCCGAGAACAGGATGTCGGTGGTATTGAGCTGCACAGGCGCGTTGGGGCGGTAGCTGACTTCACCACTCCAGGCGGTACCGGTAGGCAGCGTGGTGGAGAAGCTCAGGCCGTACAGGCGGATGTCCTCAGGGTACTCGACGAAGTACTCGGAGTTACCGGCCACGATCAGCGGTGCCAGCGCGCGCAACTGTGCCGGCAGGGCACTCAGGCCAGCGAACACGGAGGGCGGGGCACCGGTGGCGCTGAAGATCGGCGCACGGCTGTGGTAGTTCATGAAGTAGGCACCGAACTCGGTGTCCAGCGGGTCGAACATGTAGCGCAGCGCCACACCGAACTGGCCGCTGTCACGCGCATCACGGTCGGCCCCGCGGCGCACCATCACGCCTTCCTCGTTGATGTTAACGCCCTGGGTGGCGAGGAACTGCTGGGCCGCGCCCGGTACTGTGCGGCTGCTGTTGAGCACGCGCAGGTTGTCGGTACAGCCGTCGGCAATGATGTCCGGCTGCGAGAAGAACGTGCCGCAGTTGTCGACGACGGTCTGGTCCCATTCGATCTGGTAGAAGGCCTCGGCCGACAGGTTGTCGGTCAGGCTCTGGGAGATGTAGAACATGTTGACCGGGATCAGGCCTTCCTTGATCTCGGCCCCAGGGCGGCGGAACGCGGACACGTCGATCGGGTTGATCGAGTTGATACCACCGCCGATGAAGGTACTCTCACCCCAGCTGACAACCTGCTTGCCCAGGCGCACCGAGCCTGGCATGTCGCCAATCGAATAGTTGTGGTAGACGAACGCATCGAGCAGTTCGGCGCCGGACGACTTGGCGCCTTCCTTGCGGTTGGAGTCGCTGATGTCCTTGAACTGGCGGCTTTCGTCCTTGAGTTCGAAGTCGTACCAGTACTTGCCACGCACGAACACCCCGGTGTCGCCGTACTTGAGCTCCAGGTCGTGGATGCCCTTGAAGATCTTGGAGAAGGTCTCGCCACGCTTGAAGTTGAGGTGGCCGTCATCGGAGGTCTGCGATAGCCCCTTGCCGCCATTGTTGACCCCGATCAGGTTCTTGTTCGGGCTGGCGGTCGACCAGCTGGCGCCAACGGAGAGCGACGAGTCGAACTGCCCTTCGATTTCACCTATGTTGAAACTGACAGCGAAAGCAGGACTTGCGAGCGTGGAAGCAAGGCTGACGGCCAAGGGCAACTTGGCCCGGCGCCAGAACAGGTTTGCAGATTTCATCGACGCTACTCCATGTACTTTTTTGTTATGGCAGTGAGTCCTTTCAGAAACGGTCCGTGGGACCGGTGTGCAGGTTTGCACCTGCGGCGACACGGCTTGCGCGTGTCGCCCTCCCCCATTTCTGAAAATCTCCTGGCCTCGACTATAGCCAGCAAGGCACAGGCGCTTGATCCCTCTAAAGTGTGATTTGCGCTCCGTGCCGCCAACTCGCTACGAGGTTTTTCGGGTTACGTGCTGGCCGTGCTGAAGCATGGCGCATTTTTCCTGTTTGGCAAGGCGCCGAGCTCTCTAGCCTGCGGGTCGTGTTCTGTCGTCCACCACCCGCACGGGGGTTACAGGGTAGAAAGGAACGCACTGTTACTGGCCTGCCACTGGACGATGTCCTGGCGGATGCGTTTCTTGTCGAGTTTGCCAACACTGGTCTTGGGAATTTCAGTAACAACGGCAATCTGGCTTGGAATCGCCCATTTATTGATGTGCCCTTCTTCAACAAAAGGCTTGAGGTGGTCCTTGAGTGACTTGGCATCGATGGCCTGCCCATCACGTACCACCAACAGGGCAAACGGCCGCTCGCCCCACTGCGGGTCGGCGATCCCCACCACCGCCACTTCGCGCACGGCCGAATGACGGCTGATCAAGTCTTCGAGGTCGAGCGAGGATATCCACTCACCGCCCGTCTTGATCACGTCCTTGATGCGATCGCGGATATCGATGTAGCCCATGCCGTCGAGGGTCGCGACATCACCGGTGTGCAGCCAGCCGCCCTGCCACAACTCCTCGCTCTTTTGCGCCTCCTTGAAGTAACCCATGGTCAGCCAGGGCGCGCGCAGTACCAGTTCGCCCTGGGTCTCGCCATCGGCCGGGAGGAAATTGCCCTCGCCGTCGACGATTGCCGCCTCGACCAACGGCACCGGCACACCGGCCTTGATCCGATAGGTGACACGCTCGTCCTCGCTGCCCGCCTGCAGTTCATCGTTCAGGTGCGCTGCCGAGATCAGCGGGCAGGTCTCGGACATGCCGTACGCGGCAGTCAGCTGGATGCCACGCGCCAGGGCCGCCTGATACAGCGAGCGATTGAGCGCGCTGCCGCCGATGATGATCTTCCAGCCTGCGAAGTCCTGGCCCTGGGCGGTCGGGCAATTGAGCAACATCTGCAGGATGGTCGGCACGCAATGGGAGAAGGTGACCTGCTCTTCACGCCACAGCTTGACCAGCATGTCGGGCTCGTAACGCCCCGGGTACACCTGCTTCATGCCCAGCATGGTGGCGGCGTAGGGGATGCCCCAGGCATGCACGTGGAACATCGGGGTAATGGGCATGTACACATCATCGCTACCAATCAGGCGCACGCTGTCGATACTGCCAGTGACCGACGTTTCGGCCAGGGTATGCAGCACCAGCTGGCGATGGGTGAAGTACACCCCTTTTGGGTTGCCGGTGGTGCCGGTGGTGTAGAAGGTGGTGGCCACCGAGTTTTCGTCGAAATCCGGGAAGTCATAGCGCGGGCTGGCGGCGGCGAGCAACTGCTCGTACTCGCCCACCAGGTTGGGCAGCTCGGCGGTCTTGTCCGGGCCGTCGGTCAGCAGCAAGGTCTTGTCAACGGTGGTCAACTGCCCGGCAATCGCTTGGTAAAGGCCGACAAAGTCGCTGTTGACCAACACCACGCGGTCTTCGGCGTGGTTCATGGTGTAGAGGATTTGTTCTGGCGACAGGCGCACGTTGATGGTGTGCACCACCGCGCCGATCATCGGGATGGCGAACATGCATTCCAGGTAGCGATGGCTGTCCCAGTCCATCACCGCCACCGTGTCACCGGCCTTGACCCCGGCCTCTGTCAGGACATTGGCCAGGCGCGCGATACGCTCGTTGAGCTGTGGATAAGTCAGGCGCAGCTGATCGCGATAGACGATCTCGCGGGTTTTCTCGTAGCGGCTGCCGGACATCAGCAGGCGTTTGATCAGCAGGGGGTAGGCGTAGGCGCCTTCGGCGGGTTTGATGATGCGGGTCTGCAACATGGGTATCCCTTTTCTGAAAAACGGGCCGGACAAGTCTGGATCTACTGTAGTAGCTGAATGTGACGGTCAAATCAGCCGAAGGAATGATTTGGACCGGCAAGGTATGAGTGGCAGGCGTTGACGCGCGGTAACCGCGGGCTAGACACTGCGCTGAACCGCTTCGGACAGTGCCCCGAAGTTGATGGCCCATTTCCCGTCCTGCCACCGGAGAACCCCATGCCCAGCCCGCGTCGCGCCGTGTTTCTCGATCACCAGTCACTGGACTTGGGTGACCTTGACCTGTCCCCTTTGCGGGACCAGTTCGACGCATTCGAGCTGTTTGCCGCCACCCGTCCGGAGCAGGTCGCCGAACGCCTGCAGGGCGCCGTTGCGGTAATCAGCAACAAGGTCATGCTGGATGCCGCGACCCTTGCCGCCAACCCGCAGCTCGAGCTGATCCTGGTGGCCGCCACCGGCACCAACAATGTCGACCTGGCGGCGGCCCGCGCCCAAGGCATCACCGTGTGCAACTGCCAGGGTTACGGCACGCCGTCGGTGGCCCAGCATACCCTCGCCCTGCTGCTGGCCTTGGCCACGCGGCTGTGCGACTACAACCAAGCAGTGGCCGACGGCCAATGGGCCAAGGCCAGCCAGTTCTGCCTGCTGGACTTCCCCATCGTCGAGCTGGAGGGCAAGACCCTCGGCCTGCTCGGCCATGGCGAACTGGGCGGCGCAGTGGCGCGCCTGGCCGAAGCCTTCGGCATGCGCGTCTTGAGCGGGCAGATCCCCGGCCGCCCGGAGCGCGCCGACCGAATGCCCCTGGAAGACCTGCTGCCGCAAGTGGACGCGCTGACCCTGCATTGCCCGTTGAACGAGCATACCCGGCACATGATCGGGGCCCGTGAGCTGGCCTTGCTCAAGCCCGGCGCCCTGGTGGTGAATACCGCACGGGGTGGCTTGATCGACGAACAGGCTCTGGCCGACGCCCTGCGCCAAGGCCACCTGGGTGGCGCCGCTACTGACGTGCTGAGCGTCGAGCCACCGGTCGACGGCAACCCGCTGCTGGCAGGCGATATCCCGCGCCTGATCATCACCCCGCACAGTGCCTGGGGCGCAGTGGAGTCGCGCCAGCGCATCGTCGGCCAGCTCAGCGAGAATGCCCAGGCCTATTTCGCCGGTCAGCCACGCCGCGTGGTCAGCTGAGCGCAGCGTTAGCCTCTGCTACACTGCGCGACTTTTTTTACAGGAGGCGTCGTCCATGGACCCGCGCAGTGAAGTGTTGCTCCGCCAGGCGGACCTGTTCCAAGGCCCGCTGCTGCTCGCCGGCGCGCCCGCCGACGACCTGCTCGGCCACCTGCCCATGGCACATGGCTGGACCTGGCATGCCGGTGACCAGGCCATGCTCGAGGGCCGCTTCGCTGGCCGTAGCCATTACGGTGTCGAAGCCCCCCCGGTGGCCTTCGACAGCGCCGTGCTGTTCCTACCCAAGTCCCGCGAGCTGGCCGCCTACCTGCTCAATGCGCTGGCCTCGCGCCTGGCCGGGCGCGAGCTGTACCTGGTCGGCGAGAAACGCGGCGGCATCGAAGGCGCGGCGAAGCAACTGCAGGCTTTTGGCAAACCGCGCAAGCTCGACAGCGCCCGGCATTGCCAGTTGTGGCAGGTGACCGTTGACCACGCGCCAGCGGCCACGCCGCTGGAAAGCCTGGCCGAGCGCTTCGAACTCGACCTCGAGGATGGCCCACTGCAAGTGGTCAGCCTGCCGGGCGTGTTCAGCCACGGCCGCCTCGACCGCGGCAGCGCCCTGCTGCTCAAGCACCTGGATGGCCTGCCAAGCGGGCATGTGCTGGACTTCGGTTGCGGTGCCGGGGTGCTGGGCGCCACGGTGAAACGCCGCTACCCGCAAAGCCGGCTGACCCTGCTCGACGTGGACGCGTTTGCCGTGGCAGCCAGCCGCCTGACATTGGCCGCCAACGGCCTGGAAGGTGAAGTGATCAGCGGTGATGGCATCGACGCGGCCCCTGCCGACCTGAGCGTGATCCTGAGCAATCCGCCGTTTCATACCGGCGTGCACACCAATTACCAGGCTTCAGAGAATTTGCTGAAAAAATCCGGCGTTCATCTGCGAAAAGGCGGCGAAATGCGCCTTGTCGCCAATAGCTTCCTGCGCTACCAGCCACTGATCGAAGGGGCCTTGGGTAACTGCCAGGTACGCGCCGAGGCGGACGGTTTCCGGATCTACCAGGCAACACGCGGTTAAAAACAGCGCTTGCCGAAACCGCTTCGGCTAGGCAGAATCCGCACCGTCCTAGGGGAGTAGTCTCCCGCGAGCACCCAGCTCGCCCGGCACGCGTCAACATACTTGGCCCACAGGCCATGGCGCGTGCGACCCACTATGCAGAGCCTGCATAGAGAGATCCGCACAGACGGATCCGCGGTTTGACAAGACCTATGACACGCACACCTTACCCGGGGCGGGAAGGCTGTACGTGTCATAGCCGTGTCGACCCGCCCCCGTAGGAAACCTGATGCTGGAATCCCTGCTGGTCCCCACCGCCATCGTTGCCCTCGCCGAAATCGGCGACAAGACGCAACTGCTCGCGCTCATTCTCGCCGCTCGCTTCCGCAAGCCTTGGCCGATCATCGCCGGCATCATCGCCGCTACCCTGGCCAACCATGCCGCCGCGGGCGCCGTGGGTGCGTGGGTCGGCGGGTTCTTCAGCGACTCGGCGCTGCACTGGATCCTGGCCGCCAGCTTCACTGCCACGGCGCTGTGGACGCTGGTGCCGGACAAGATGGATGACGATGAAAACCCGGCGCGCCGCTTCGGCCCGTTCCTCACCACGCTGATTGCGTTTTTCCTCGCCGAGATCGGTGACAAGACCCAGGTGGCGACAGTCATGCTTGCCGCGCAATACCCGCACCTGATCATGGTCATCATCGGCACCACGCTGGGCATGCTGATTGCCAACGTGCCGGTGGTATTGGCGGGTAACTTTGCGGCAGACAAACTGCCGTTGACCCTGATTCGCCGACTGGCGGCTACCGCGTTCTTCGTGCTGGCGGTGGTGGCCGTGTACTCGGCGATGAAGGCCAGTGGCTGGGTAGGCTGATAGTCGCTGGGTAGACTGACCGGTAGGAGCAGCCTTGCGCTGCGAAGAGGCCAGTGACAGCACAGTAGATCTTCGGCGCTGTCACCGGCCTCTTCGCAGCACAAGGCTGCTCCTACAGGACGCAGATTACTTCTTGGCAGCCTGATACAGCGGCATCACCTTCGGAATCGCTGCCTGCAACGAGGCAATACGGCTTTCGGACGCCGGGTGAGTGCTCATGAACTCAGGCGGCGCGCCTTCAGAAGCCTTGCTCATCTTGTTCCACAAGGTGATCGCGGCATTCGGGTCATAACCGGCACGTGCCGACAACTCTAGGCCGATCAGGTCCGCCTCGTTCTCATTGGCACGGCTGTTGGGCAAGGTCATGGCGTAGTTCACCACGGTGTCGGCCATGGCCATGCTGCTTTGGCCCAGGCCGAAGATGGCACCTGCACCCTGACGGGCCATTTCCACACCATAGGCCTTGGACATGGCTTCACGGCTGTGCTCACGCAGGGCGTGGGCGATCTCGTGACCGACCACCGCAGCAATCTCGGCATCGGTCAGCTTGAGTTGGTCGATCAGGCCGGTGTAAACGATGATCTTGCCGCCAGGGCCACAGTTGGCGTTGAGCTCGTCGCTCTTGATCACGTTGACTTCCCAGTTCCACTGGGCGGCATCCGGGCGAAACTTCGGCGCCTGGGCGATCAACCGGTCAGCGATGACTTGCACGCGCTTGGCATCGGCACTGGACTTGTCCAGCACGCCCTTGTTCGACGCCTCACCGAGGGTCTGCTGATAGGACTGGGCGTACATCTGGTTGACCTCATCGGTCGAGAGCATGCTGAACATGTACTGCTTGCGCTCGACACCGACGGCTCCGCCGCTGGTGGTATTCACCGCCTGGCAGCCTGCCAGCAGGATACCGGCACTCAACACACTGACAACAAATGACTTACGCATGAAAACACTCCCTTTTACATGCGGCGTATCCTAGGCTTAGTCGCCTGGACCCGCCATAGCCGCAGGGAAGAATTTTACCGGCTGCACGGCCCCGCTGCCTGGCCGGCGTCAGGCCGGTGTCAGGCACTCCGGTGCATCCAGTTTCGGGTCATTGACGAAGTTTGCCAATGCCCGCTCACGTAGCGTAGCCGGGGGGCTGGCAAGCAGCTCCTGCAGGCGTGTGATCGGCGTATCAGGGTCCAGCCAGGCCGCCTGCCCCGCCTCGTCCAGAATCAACGGCCGGCGCTGGTTCATGGCGGCCTGGGTCACCACCGCGCAGCTCAGCCAAACCTGGTCCTGCACCGGATAGGCCTCCCACACCGCCGCAAAATACAGTGACGACCCCTCCCCTGGGGTCAGCCAGTAGGGGCGTTTGCGCACCGTACCGCGCCATTCATAAAAGCCATTGGCCGGCATCAGGCAGCGGCGCTGGCGAAACGCTTCGCGGAACATCGGCTGTTCGGCAAGGGTTTCTGCTCGGGCATGGGCAGGCGTGCGGGAAAGGTCAGTGAGCCAGGCTGGCGTCAGGCCCCAGCGTGCCTTGGCCAAGCCATGCTCGCCGTCGACCTGGCGCTGGATCAACACCGACGCACCGGGCGAAATATTCCATTGTGCCGGCTGGCCGACGGGAAAGCCCGGCAGACTGGCAAGGGCCTGGGGCCAGCGAAACAGGGCGTAACGTCCACACATGGGCGAATTTTTTACCTAGCAGATCAAGGTACCGGGATAGCTCTCCGGTTCGTCACCAACCAGTGGCTGGGCATCATTGTACGCATCGATCAGCTGCCGTGCGTACTCGGCCTGCTCGTCGGGCACGGCAAGCCCCAGCAAACCCTGCATCGGCAGCTCACCGGCAGCACCCACCAGGTCGCGGCCGACCAGGTGCACCGAGATGCCCTCACTGGCCAGCATGCCCACCAGCATTTCAGCCTCCAGCAGGCTTTCCGGTTCGTAGATCCGTTGCATCAGGCATCGTCCTCGCGTCTGACATCAAGCATCCATTCGTCATCGTGCACCTGCAGGATCATCACCACAGGCTTGCAACAGACCTGGCAATCCTCGATGTAGACCTGGTCGCCAGCGGAGATATCGACAGTGGTTTCCACCCGTTCGCCACAATACGGGCAATGATAGGAGTCGGTTTCTAGCATCGCGGCCTCCACGGTGACTTATGCGTATAATTGCCGGTCTGATTACAGGGCCTGCGCGTGTTCGAGCCGTTTTTCGAACCCCGTCCCTACCTATTACCCTAGCCGTTTCCAACAAGAGAGCATGATGGGCGAATTCGATGCCATCCGACCGTACGACGACGCTGAGGTCCCTGCCGTGTTGGCACGCCTGCTCAGCGACCCGGCATTCCTCGATATCCTCACCCACTTCCGCTTCCCGCGTGCTGCCGCCCCACTCGGCTGGCTGCTCAAGCCACTGATCGCCCGCCGCCTGCGCAAGGAATTCGCCGGCGTTACCTGCGTGTCGACCTTGCAGGACAAAGTCGAATACTACGTCGACCAGACCATCGAGCGCGCCACCGACGGCGTTACCTATTCGGGCGTCGAGCAACTCAAGGCCGGCACCGCGTACTTGTTCCTGGCTAACCACCGCGACATCGTCATGGACCCGGCCTTCGTCAACTACGCCGTGTACCACGCCGGCCTGCCGACCCCGCGCATCGCCATCGGTGACAACCTGCTGCAAAAACCCTTCGTCAGCGACATGATGCGCCTGAACAAGAGCTTCATCGTGCACCGCTCGCTCAGCGGTCGTCGCGAGAAGCTGGCGGCTTACCAGCTGCTCTCGGCCTACATCAACCACTCGATCCGCAACGATGGCGCATCGATCTGGATCGCCCAGGCCGAAGGCCGCGCCAAGGACGGCGACGACCGTACCGACTCGGCGATCCTCAAGATGTTCCACATGAGCCGCAAGGACGAGCCGTTCGGCGCGGTCATTCAGAGCCTGAACCTGACGCCGGTTTCGATCAGCTACGAGTACGACCCCTGCGACCAGGCCAAGGCCCGCGAGCTGTACATCCGCGCCACCACCGGCACCTACAAGAAGGCGCCGGGCGAGGACGACAACAGCATCGCCAAAGGCATCACTGGCTACAAGGGCCGGGTGCACATCAACTTTGCCGCGCCGGTGACCGAGTACTTCGAGGACACCAAGCAGCTGGCAGCCGAAATTGACCGGCAGGTCCTCGGTGGCTACCGGTTGTTCCCGGTGCACTACCTGGCCTACGCGATGTGGGACGAGAAGGATGAGGCACTGCAAGTGCCGAGCGCCGAGAAGGTGTTCCCAGGCGAAGAGCTGGAGCGTGCCAAGGAAGAATGGCAGCGTCGCTTGGAGGCTTGCCCTGAAGAACAGCGGCCGTACCTGGTGTTGCAATACGCGACGCCGGTGCGCAACCAGTACCAGGTCAAGCAGCAAACGCCAGTTGCCTGATCAACCCGGGGCTGCTTTGCAGCCCCAAGGCTTTACAGCCAGGTACTGAACCAGGACAGCAGCAGCGCCATGGCCAGGCACGAAAAGCCGAGAATATAGAAGTAACGCGGCACCCTCAGGTCAAACGCATCCACTACCCCCTCATCCACCGCCAGGCTTTCCCGCGTGACAGCCTCGCGCCGCCGTGCGCTGTGCAGCAGCATCCCGCCGGGGCACGTCATCAGCAACGCCAGCAGGTTGATCAGCTTGGTGGGATGGGCGGCCAGAAACCCCCAGAGCACTTGCAACGACATTACACAACCTCGGTTTGAAGGACGGCAAAGGCCGGCATTTTACCCAAGTCCGGCGTGGGCGCTCGGGCTCGGCGACAAAGTGTCACTAAATTTCATCTGTCACAGGTTCGTCATCAGAACAGGCCACGCTGTCGGCCTTTTCCCGATCCGGAGCTCGTTCATGCTGCATGCCGAAAACCAGGACCGCCTCTATCTCGTAGCCCAGAGCGACGAACAGCAGGCGTTGATCGACGGTTTTGCCATCAATGTGCAGGACCGCCAGTGGTTGGTCTATTGCGCGCTGGGTGGGCACGCGCATCAGGACTTGCCGGAGGTGGATGTGGCTACCGGTTTCAGCCTGCTGGACTTCCACATCCAGGCGGCCTGAAGCCCCCCCAAAAAAACAAACCCGCTGCCTGTCAGCCAGGCAGCGGGTTTGTTTTAGCAGGGCTGAACGCTTATTCGCCCAGTACTTGCCCGATGGTCGGGTCTTTGAACAGGCGGGTCAGGGCGTCGCTCAGCACGTCGCTGACCAGCTTGGTGTTGGTTTCCTGGTTCGGCGCCATGCCAAAACGCTGGTCCAGCGAAGCACCGTAACGGCCGCTGTAACGGCGGTTGGCGTTGGCCACGTCGGCACGGAAGGTGGCACCGATGGTGGCCTCGGTCACGTACAGGTTGTCCTTGGGCGACTGGTACTTAAGCTCAGCCAGGGTCACGGTCAACTGCGGGGCATTGTAGGCATTCGCCGTCGGGGTGAAACCGAGCAGGCGCACAGCGGCTTCGGCCTGGGCCTGCAGCTTGGGCAGCACATCATTGCCACTGACACTGATGGTGCTGGTCTCGGGGTACATGCCACCGCGCGTGCCCAGGGACTGCGAAGCCCGGCCATCAACCACCTTGACCACCACCGGCTGACCGTGGCCGACAGGTGCGAGCTGGGCGGTGAGCTTGGGCTGCGGGCTGAGTTGTTGCGGGCTGTGGGCACATCCGACCAGGCTGAGGCTGGCCACCGCGATCAAACCGAACAACAGACGTTGCAACATGCGCGTTTCTCCAGAAAATGCGGCTAAGGCGCACAGTATACCTAGCGGCAACCTACAAGCGGCAAGCCACAAGAAAAAGCAGTACGCAGCGGTAGCCGGCTTTATATTGCCGGTTGCAGCCAGCCGCCAACTGCCCGCCAGCGCCCGGGTTTGCGCCCGCGCAAACACCCGTTGGCATCAGCACAGCCTGCCGGCCTGACAAACGCTGCAATAAAAACCACGAATAACGACCTTTCTGCCTTCGACATCGCTATAATCTCCCCCCGATTATAAGGACGTCTCCTGATCGGGCCCCGCATTTGCCGCTTGACCCCGGCACCTTCACCGCTTCGCCCACAGAGAGCCTTCCACTCAGGTCTTGCATCGGCTGTCGTGCCTGCTTTTCCGGCCCTTCGCACTGCATGAACCTGTGGGTTGCCATCGCGCAGTCCCCTTTTGAGGTTCACGTCTCCAAAAGAGCGTGAAAAAACGGTTTTCACAACTTCACGAGAGTGTGGCGAGCAAATGAACAGTCTGGCATGTGCAAAAGCGGCAGATGTGTCCCGAACAGCCCTGAACAGGCGGCAACTGCGCTCATCCCGGATGAGTGTCTGAGGCCGTTCCATAACGCACGCACGACACCTTGACCATAAGTCGAATTGCCGCACCCGTGGCAATCGGGGTTCAATACCCGAACCCGAAGACTGATTGGCGGTGTCCGCGGAAGTTGCAAGAACTGCGAAAAGTCGGACATGGCGATCCTGGCGAACCCAGGGATCCTATGCTGTCAATTAGGTAGCTGTAGATTGTGGAGACGCGTTAAATGGCGCAGAACGAATCGGTTGATGTAGTACTGGTAGGCGCGGGCATCATGAGTGCCACCCTGGCCGTACTGCTCAAGGAGCTCGACCCGACCCTCAAGCTGGAGGTCGTCGAGGCGATGGACTCCGGGGCCGCGGAAAGCTCCAACCCCTGGAACAACGCAGGTACCGGCCACGCTGGCCTGTGCGAGCTTAACTACACGCCCCAGGCCGCCGATGGCAGCATCGACATCAAGAAGGCCGTGCACATCAATACCCAGTTCGAGGTCTCGCGCCAGTTCTGGGCTTACCTGAGCAAGAAGGGTAACTTCGGCTCGGCGCGTGCCTTCATCAACCCTGTCCCGCACCTGAGCTACGTCGAAGGTGACAAGGGTGTTTCCTTCCTCAAGAAGCGCTTCGAGCTGCTCAAGCAGCATCACGCCTTCTCCGAGATGGAATACACCGAAGACAAGGCCGTGATGAGCGACTGGATGCCGTTGATGATGCCCGGCCGCCCGGCCGACCAGCACATCGCCGCCACCCGCGTGGCGAAAGGCACCGACGTCAACTTCGGCGCACTGACCAACAAGCTGCTCAAGCTGCTGGGCGACTCGCCCGACGCGCAGGTCAAGTACAGCAAGAAAGTCGTCGGCCTGCGCCGTAACGGCAACGGCTGGACCGTGAGCATCAAGGACGTCAACAGCGGCGGCAGCCGTGAAGTCGACGCGCGCTTCGTGTTCCTCGGTGCCGGTGGCGCGGCCCTGCCGCTGCTGCAACTGTCGGGCATCCCCGAGAGCAAAGGCTTCGGCGGCTTCCCGGTCAGCGGCCAGTGGCTGCGTTGCGACAACCCGGAAATCGTCAAACAGCACCAGGCCAAGGTTTACAGCCAGGCGGCGGTCGGCGCGCCACCGATGTCGGTGCCGCACCTGGACACCCGCGTGGTAGACGGCAAGACCTCGCTGCTGTTCGGCCCGTACGCCGGCTTTACCACCAAGTTCCTCAAGCATGGTTCGCTGATGGACCTGCCACTGTCGGTGCGCATGGGTAACATCGGCCCGATGCTGGCCGTGGCCCGCGACAACATGGACCTGACCAAGTACCTGGTCAGCGAAGTGATGCAGTCGATGGAACAGCGCCTGGAATCGCTGCGCCGCTTCTACCCGCAAGCCAAAGCCGAAGACTGGCGCCTGGAAGTGGCCGGCCAACGCGTGCAAATCATCAAGAAAGACCCGAAAAAAGGCGGCATTCTGCAGTTCGGTACCGAGCTGGTCTCGGCCCAGGACGGCAGCCTGGCCGCACTGCTCGGCGCATCGCCGGGCGCTTCGGTAACCGTTTCGATCATGCTGGAACTGATCGAGCGTTGCTTCCCCGAGCAGGCCAAAGGTGCCTGGGCTGCCAAGCTCAAGGAAATCTTCCCCGCTCGCGAGAAGGTCCTGGCAACCGATGCCGCGCTGTACAACAAGATCAGTGCCGACAACGATGCCGCGTTGGAACTGGTGGAAGACAGCCCGGCCAAGCATTACGCCTGAGCTGGCTGAAACGAAAAAACGCCCCTCGGGGCGTTTTTTTGTGCCTGCGTTTTGGCCTGTGCCGGTCTCTTCATGGGCAAGCCCACAGGCGTTTCACAGATCTTGAGAGCGGTGCAATACCTGTGGGAGCGGGCTTGCCCGCGAAGAGACCAGTACAGGCTTAACAATCAGCCGCGGGCTTTATCGATGATCTCGATGTACTCAGGGGCGTTGCGCTGGTCGGCGATCTGTTCGACGAAGGTCTTGCCGTGCTCGTCCTTGCCATCCAGGTCCAGGCCCGCTTCGACGAAGAAGCCGACGAAACGCTCGAAGTCGTCGACACGCAGGCCACGGTAAGCCTTGACCAGCTTGTGCAGCGACGGCGAAGTCACGCCATCGGCCGGCTCGAACTGAAGGAACGACTTGATGTAGTCGTCGCTGATTTCGTCACCGATTACCTGTTTCTTGTCTTTACGCATTGCCGACTCCAACTGGACCATCACGGAATTTCGAAGGCCGGCAGTTTACCCCCCGCAGGGCGCGCGCCTCAACGCGTACGTACGGTGCCGGTGTGCAGGTCGGCCCAGATATGGCCGTTGCCGTAGGTCAAAAACTGCACGTAGAGCGTTTCGTTGCGCAGCAGGTCCATGATCACGCGGTAATCGCTGACCGGGTAGTTGAGGCTCAAGGTGCGAGTTTTCTCGTCATAGACGGGCTTTTTCAAGCTTTTGCCGGCTTCACCATCAAAGGTCAGCAGCACCTGGGCGATGGTGGCGCCCTTGCTCAGCGGCTTGCCCTTGAGGCGCATTTGCAACGATGCGGTGATGGGGATTGGTTGCTGGTCGGACTGGCGCTGGGCACCGACCACCACTGCATAATCGGTCACTTGCAGCAGTTGCTGACCGGTCGGCGCTTCCTGGCGCAGAGACAGGTCGTCAGGCGGCAGAAACTGGCTGTGCAGCGGGGCGGCACAGATAGGCAGGCTGACCGCCAGCAGGAGGGGAAGAATCGCACGCATGTGAGGCTCCTTGAATGAAGGCGCACTCTAGCATGGCCTGCGCTGGCTCTTGTAGGAGCGGCCTTGCGTCGCGAAAGGGCTGCGCAGCAGCCCTACGATTTATGCTTCACAGCTGAAATTGCCGGGGCTGCTGCGCAGCCCTTTCGCGACGCAAGGCCGCTCCTACCGTTGAGCCCGCATGCATACCATTATTGGCAATATCAATCGAACTGGGCGCGCATCCAGGCCTGGTACTCGGCCACGCCGGCCTCGCCTTCACGCGGCGCCCAGTGGGCATGCTCGCCCTCGCCCACTGGCCGGTACGGCCCTGCCTTGCACTCGAAGAGGATGCTGTCCGGCTCCAGTACCACCAACCCGTGGTAGGTACCGGGCGCCAGGTCTACACCCAGGCAATCGCCGCCCGCCTGCAGCACCCGCTTTTCAGTCAGCGCACCGTGCTCATCAAAGATCAGCAGGCCAAGGCGCCCCTTGAGCACGATCAGTGCTTCGGCCTTGTCGTCGCTCAGGTGCCGATGGGGTGGGATGTAGGTCGTCGGCTGCAGCCCGACTGCCATGCGGTGGCAAGGCTCTTCCATCTCATGGAAGTTATGGTGCTGCCGCCCGCGAGGGTTGGCGGCAGCCTTCTGCGCCAGCTCGGCGAACAGCGATTGGTCGATGAACGCGGGCTGGCGCATGGTTACAGCCCCTTGACGGCGAAGATGCCGTTAGCGTTACGCCAGTAGCCCTTGTAGTCCATGCCATAGCCGAAGATGTAGCGATCGACGCAGGGCAGGCCGACGTAGTTGGCTTTAAGGTCCGGGCTGGCTTTGCGGTCGTGGTCCTTGTCGATCAGCACCGCGGTGTGCACCGAGCGCGCACCGGCGTGCTTGCAGAACTCGATGATGGCGCTGAGGGTGTGGCCTTCGTCGAGGATATCGTCGACGATCAGCACGTCACGGTCGATGAACGAGACTTCTGGCTTGGCTTTCCAGAACAACTCGCCGCCGCTGGTCTGGTTGCGGTAGCGGGTGGCGTGCAGGTACGACGCTTCCAGCGGGAACTGCAGGTGGGTCAGCAGCTTGCCCGAGAAGATAAGGCCGCCGTTCATCACGCAGAAGACCACCGGGTTCTTGTCGTGCAGGTCTTTGCAGATCTGCTCGCCGACCTTGGCGATGGCCGCTTCGACTTCGGCTTCGGTGTACAGACAGTCTGCTTCGCGCATGACTTGACGGATGTGCTCGAGATCGGCGGACATTGCGCTCTCCAGGGGGGGTATTTTGGAAAAGCGGGCAAAGGTACGCATCCGCTCGCCACAGATCAAGCATTTATGGACTAACGTCCAAAAGGACTACACGACAGCACAGGCTGAATAGATTAATCTAGCGCGGTTTTTTTGCCCGCCTTTCGGAGCCCCCCCTATGCCCACTCGTGAGATCCGCCATCCGCTGATCCGCCACAAGCTCGGCCTCATGCGCCGTGCCGACATCAGCACCAAGAATTTTCGCGAACTTGCCCAGGAAGTCGGCGCGCTTCTGACCTATGAAGCCACCCAGGACCTGCCACTGGAAACCTACGAGATCGACGGGTGGTGTGGCAAGGTACAGGTCGAAAAAATCGCCGGCAAGAAGATTACCGTCGTCCCGATCCTGCGCGCCGGCATCGGCATGCTCGACGGCGTGCTCAGCCTGATTCCGGGTGCCAAGGTCAGTGCCGTCGGCGTCGCGCGCAACGAAGAAACCCTCGAAGCCCACACCTACCTGGAAAAGCTCGCGCCGGACATCAACCAGCGTCTGGCCCTGATCATCGACCCGATGCTGGCCACCGGCGCCTCGATGGTCGCCACCATCGACCTGCTGAAAAAAGCTGGCTGCAAAGAGATTCGCGCCATGGTGCTGGTCGCCGCACCCGAAGGCATCAATGTGGTGGAAAAAGCCCACCCGGATGTACAGATCTACACCGCTTCGATCGACCAGCGCCTGAACGAGCACGGCTACATCGTGCCAGGCCTGGGTGATGCCGGCGACAAGATCTTCGGCACCAAGCAAAAGGACGCCTGACCATGCAGGACGGCTTCAACGACCCGCTTTGGCGCCAGGTCGTTTCGGGCGCGCAGATGCTCTTTGTGGCATTTGGCGCGCTGGTGCTGATGCCACTGATCACCGGCCTCGACCCGAACGTCGCGCTGTTCACCGCCGGTATCGGCACGCTGCTGTTCCAGCTGGTCACCGGCCGTCAGGTCCCGGTGTTCCTGGCATCCAGCTTTGCCTTCATCACCCCGATCATCCTTGCCAAGGGCCAGTTCGGCCTGGCCGAAACCATGGGCGGCGTAATGGCCGCAGGCTTCGTCTACACCTTCATGGGGCTGATGGTAAAAATCAAAGGCACCGGTTTCATCGACCGCATGCTGCCGCCTGTGGTGATTGGCCCAGTGATCATCTCGATTGGCCTGGCCATGGCGCCCATCGCTGCCAACATGGCCATGGGCAAGGGCGGTGACGGTGCTGCGCTGATGCCTTACAAGACCGCCATGCTGATCTCGATGCCGGCACTGCTGACTACCTTGATCGTCGCAGTTTTCGGCAAGGGTATCTTCCGCCTGGTGCCGATCATCTCCGGCGTGCTGGTGGGCTTTGCCCTGGCGTTTGCCTTTGGCGTGGTAGACACGGCCAAGATTGCCGCTGCACCGTGGTTGGAGATCCCCAACTTCACCGCGCCGGCGTTCAACTGGCAGGCCATCCTGTTCATCGTGCCGGTAGCCCTGGCACCGGCGATCGAGCATATCGGCGGGGTGATTGCGGTGGGCAGCGTCACCGGACGCGACTACCTGAAAAAGCCTGGCTTGCACCGCACCCTGCTGGGTGACGGCCTGGCGACCACGGCTGCCGGCCTGTTCGGTGGCCCACCCAACACCACCTACGCCGAAGTGACCGGCGCGGTGATGCTGACCAAGAACTACAACCCGAAGATCATGACCTGGGCGGCGGTGTTTGCTATTACCCTGGCCTTCATCGGCAAGTTCGGCGCGCTGCTGCAGAGCATTCCGGTACCGGTCATGGGCGGCATTCTGTGCCTGCTGTTCGGCTCGATTGCGGCGGTGGGCATGAACACCATGATCCGCCACAAGATCGACCTGGCTGAGGCGCGCAACCTGGTGATCGTTTCGGTGACCCTGGTGTTCGGTATTGGCGGCGTGTTGATCGGCAGCGGTGACGGCCCGGACGACTGGGGCCTGAAGGGCATCGCCCTGTGCGCCGTGGTGGCCATTGCCCTGAACCTGATCCTGCCGGGCAATGATGGCTGGAAGAACAAGAAGCTGGATGATCAGCTGCCTTGATTGCCACGCGCTCCTGCCGCAAAACGCCTCCCCTGTAGGAGCAGCCTTGTGCTGCGAAGAGGCCGTTGAAAACACATCAATCTTCTGTGTCATCACCGGCCTCTTCGCAGCACAAGGCCGCCCCCACAAGGGCGGACTCATTCAGGCTTTTTCGCACATCCCCGCCAGCACCTTCACCCACTCTGGGTGATCATTCAGGCACGGCACCAGCAGCAATTCCTCGCCCCCTGCCTCGATGAATTGTTCTTTGCCGCGATCGCCGATCTCTTCCAACGTTTCGATGCAATCGGCAACGAACGCCGGGCACATCACCAGCAGCTTCTTCACCCCCGCCTTGGCCAACTCGTCCAGCCGCGTCTCGGTATAGGGTTCGATCCACTTGGCGCGCCCCAGGCGCGACTGGAACGACACCGACCACTTGCCATCTGGTATGCCCATTTTCTGCGCAAAGGCCTTGGCCGTGGCCAAACACTGCCCGCGATAACACACGGCGCGCATTTCGGCACTGGCGTCCTTGCAGCAATCGGCCGCCTGAAAATCATGCTTACCGGTGGGGTCGAGCTTTTTCAGGTGCCGCTCCGGCAGCCCATGAAAACTCAGCAACAGGTGGTCGTAATCCTGCTGCAGGTAAGGCTTGGCGCTGGCCACCAGCGCCTCGATGTACTCGGGATGGTCGTAGAACGGCTGCAGCACGCGCATCTGCAACGGCAACTGGCGCTCGCTGACCGTCTGTTTGGCCAACGCCACCACGGTGGTCACCGTACTGTCTGCAAACTGTGGATAAAGCGGTGCCAAGGTGACCTTGCGCACGCCCTGAGCTGCCAGGCGCTCCAGCACTTCGGGCAACGCCGGCTGGCCGTAACGCATGGCGATTTCCACCGGGCCATGGGGCCAGTGCTCGACCATCGCAGCCTGCAGGCGGCGGGTCAGCACCACCAGTGGCGAGCCTTCGTCCCACCAGATCGACGCGTAGGCGTGCGCCGACTGTTCCGGGCGCTTGATCAGAATCAACGACACCAGCAAGCGCCGCACCGGCCAAGGCAGGTCGATCACGTACGGGTCCATCAGGAACTGGTTGAGGTAACGGCGCACATCGGCCACCGAAGTGGAGGCCGGGGATCCCAGGTTAACCAGCAGCAGGGCGTGATCGGTCATGCAGCGTCCTATGTCAGAGGCGGCTGGACAGGTCGTCCAGGGCCGATTGCAGATCGTTGAAACGGAAAGTGAAACCTGCCGCCAGCAAGCGCACCGGGCGCGCCCGCTGGCCGCCGAGCAGCAGCGTCGACAGCTCGCCGAGCCCGGCCTTCAGCAAAAGCGCAGGCACAGGCAGCAGCGCCGGCCGGTGCATCGCACGGCCCAGCCGCCTGGCGAACTCACGGTTGCGCACAGGCTCTGGGGCGCAGGCATTATAAGGACCGCTGGTGTCCTTATGCTGCAAGAGAAAATCAATCAGGGCGACCTGGTCGTCTATATGGATCCACGGCATCCACTGCCGACCATCGCCCAACGGTCCGCCCAGCCCGAGCTTGAAGGGCAACCGCAGGCGCGACAAAAAGCCGCCATCGCTGGCCAGTACCAGCCCAGTGCGCACCAGCACCACGCGGATGCCTTGAGCTTGCGAACGCTGGGCTGTTTCTTCCCAGGCGATACACAACTGGCTGGCAAAATCTTCGCGCACCGGCTGGGACGCCTCGGTGAGTTCACGCTCACCGCCATCCCCATACCAACCCACCGCAGAACCGGAAATCAGCACCTCAGGGCGCTGCTCACGCGCACCCAGCCATGCCAGCAGTTGCTCGGTGAGCGTGATACGGCTGGCCCACAACAGGTTGCGCCGGGCTCCGGTCCAGGGCCGGTCGGCGATCGGCGCACCCGCCAGGTTGATGACCGCGTCGAGGTGATCATCCGCTTGCAGTTCGTCCAGCTGGGCGATACCGCGCACCCCGCTACCGCACAGTTTTGGCACCTGCTCCGGTCGGCGGCTCCAGACCGTGAGGCGATGGCCCTGGCCGAGCCAGAACTGGCACAGGTGCTGGCCAATCAAGCCAGTGCCGCCTGTCAGCAATATATGCATGGCTGTGTCCTCGCAGAATGCGGCTGTGGTCTATTTTTAAGATCAAGGCACTTTTTTGACCCGACGCTCTCGGATAAACATAGGCCAACCTGCTCTATAAAGCGGAATAACCTTATACAAAAGTTGTGCATTGTACAGGTTTGCCTGACAGCGTAGTCTGCTCACAGCAAGGTTTGAAGAGGCCATCATGACAGTACCTATTGCCATCATCGGTGCCGGTATCGCCGGTCTGTCCGCCGCCCAGGCGCTACAAAAGGCCGGGCAATCCGTACACCTATTCGACAAAGGCCACGGCAGTGGCGGGCGCATGGCCAGCAAGCGCAGCGATGCTGGCGCGCTGGACCTGGGCGCCCAGTACTTCACTGCCCGTGATCGGCGCTTCGTCGAACAGGTCCAGCAATGGGTAGCCGCCGGTTGGGCCGAGCAGTGGAAGCCGCAGCTGTACAACTACCGCGATGGCGAACTCACCCCCTCCCCAGACGAGCAGACTCGCTGGGTCGGCGTACCCCGCATGAGCGCCATTACCCGTGGCCTGCTCAAGGATGTGACCGTCAACTTTGGCTGCCGCATCGCTGAAGTGTTCCGCGGCAAACAGTACTGGCACCTGCAAGACACCGAAGGCTGCAGCCACGGCCCATTCAGCCGCGTGGTAATCGCCGTGCCGGCGCCACAGGCCACGCCGCTGCTGGCCTCGACCCCCAAACTCGCTGCGGTCGCCGCAGGCGTGCAGATGGAGCCCACCTGGGCGGTTGCCCTGGGCTTCCAGACCCCATTGGACACCCCGATGCAAGGCTGCTTCGTGCAGGACAACCCGCTCGACTGGCTGGCCCGCAACCGCAGCAAGCCAGGGCGGGACGAGCACCTCGATACCTGGGTGCTGCATGCCACGTCGCACTGGAGCCGGCAGCACATCGACCTGTCGAAGGAAGAAGTGATCGAGCAGTTGTGGGGCGAGTTCGCCGAACTGGTCGGCTGCGTGGTACCGGCCCCCACGTTCGCCCTCGCCCACCGCTGGTTGTATGCACGCCCCACCAGCAACCACGAGTGGGGCGCCTTGGCCGATGCGGATCAAGGCCTGTATGCCTGTGGCGACTGGTGCTTGTCCGGGCGGGTCGAAGGTGCTTGGCTGAGCGGCCAGGAAGCGGCCCGACGGCTGCTGGAACACCTCGACTGAGCGGGCGCTGAACCTGTACAAAAAAACTTGTTTGCATAACTCCGTAGCTGTGCTGGAATAAACTTGTACAAATTTGATTTCACGTACAGGTTTTCCGGAGACAGCCATGCAAGCCGCCACCGCCCACAGCAAGCCTCGCATCGCGATCAGCGCCTGCCTGACCGGCCACAGTGTGCGCTACAACGGCGGGCACAAGGCCTCTGATCTGTGCCGCACACAACTGGAAGCGCATTTCGAATGGGTGCCCGTTTGCCCAGAAGTGGCTATCGGCCTCGGCATTCCACGCGATCCTATCCGCCTGGTCGGCAACCCTGAGCAACCCGAAGTGGTCGGCACCCGCAACCCCGGCATGGACCTGACCGGCCCGCTGCGCACCTATGGCGAGCAGATGGCCGGCGAGCTCGATGATATCTGCGGCTACATCTTCATGCAGAAGTCGCCCTCCTGCGGCCTGGAGCGGGTCAAGGTCTACCAGGACAACGGCCACCCCGCCTTCCATGGCGGCCGCGGCGTGTACGCCCAGGCCTTCTGCAGCCTGCGTCCGGACCTGCCGGTGGAAGAGGAAGGCCGCCTGCACGATGCTGTGCTGCGCGAAAACTTCATCAGCCGCGTGTACGCCTATGCCGATTGGCAGCGGCTGTTGGCCGAAGGCCTCAGCCGCGGCGCGCTGGTGCGCTTTCATGCGCGCTACAAGTACCTGTTGATGGCCAACAACCCCCAAGCCTACCGCACGCTGGGGCGGCTGCTCGGCACCATGAGCCGCGATGACGACCCACAGGAGATCGGGCCACGTTACTTCAGCGAGCTGATGCAAGCGCTACGTCGCTGTGCCAGCCGTGGCACCCACTGCAACGTGCTGCAGCACCTGAGCGGCTACTTCAAAGATGCCCTGACCGCACAGGACAAGGCCGAATTGCAAACCCTCATCAGCCAGTACCAACAAGGCGTGGTGCCGCTGGTCGTGCCACTGACCTTGCTCAAGCATCACCTGCGCAAACACCCCGACCCTTACCTGATGCAGCAAGCCTACCTGCAACCACACCCCGAGAGCCTGGGGCTTCGTAATGCCGTCTGAAAGCCTGCTGCCTATCGGCGAGCTCGCCCGCCGCACCGGCGTCAACCCCGTCACCCTGCGTGCCTGGGAACGTCGGTACGGCCTGCTCAAGCCGCAACGCACCGCTAAAGGGCACCGGTTGTATTCCATCGAGCAGGTCGAACGTGTCGAAGCGATCCTGGCCTGGCTGCAGCGCGGCGCGTCGGTGGGCCAGGTGCGTGAGCTGCTCGACAAACCCACCAGCAGCGCCCCGCAAAGCGACTGGCAGGCCCGGCAGGCGCAGTTGATCGAGGCCATCGCCAACCTCTCGCAACGTGCACTCGACCAGCAACTCAACCAAGCCATGGCGCTGTACCCCGCCATCACCCTGTGCGAGCAACTGCTGCTGCCCCTGCTCGACAGCCTGGAGCTGCGCTGGCGCAACTATTTCAATGCCCGGCTTGAACAGGTGTTTTTCCAAACCTGGCTGCGCAGCAAGCTCGGCGCCCGGGTGTACCACGACAACCAACTGCTACAAGGCCCAGCGGTGCTGCTGGCCGAAGACAGCGAGGAGGCCTTCGACCCCGCGCTGTGGCTATGCGCCTGGCTGCTGAGCAGCAATGGCATCCCTGTCGAAGTGCTGGAACAGCCGGTCGGCGGCCCACAGCTGCAACGGGCGATCGCCGCACTGCAGCCGCGCGCCCTCCTGCTGCACCTGGGGCCACGCATCGACAGCAAAGCCTTGCAGCGCCTGCTGCAAGGCATACCGGGGCCAAAACTGCTGGGCGGCGCCACGCTCGCCCTGCATCAGGCCCACCTGAACGCCCTCGACCTTCCCGAGCTCTTCCTGTTCGATACCCCACAGTCGGCATTGCGCGTGCTTCAAGGCAATGGCCGCCGGCCTGTAGAGATGAATGCACCATGCAACTGATCTGGCTGCGCAGTGACCTGCGCATCGACGACAACACCGCCTTGAGCGCAGCCTGCGAACGCGGCCCGACCCTTGCCCTGTGGCTGGTCAGCCCCGGCCAGTGGCAGGCGCATGACGACGCCGCCTGCAAAGTCGACTTTTGGCTGCGCAACCTGCGCACGCTGCGTCAGTCGCTGGAGGCCCTCAACATCCCGTTGCTGATCCGCACCGTCGATACGTGGGATCAGGCGCCACAGGCCGTGTTGGACGCCTGCCGTCAGCACCGGGTCGAGGGCGTGCACTGGAACGAGGAGTACGGCATCAACGAAGAGCGCCGCGACCAGGCTACGCGGGCACTGCTGGAACAGTCAGCCATCCAGGCGCACAGCTACCTCGACCAGTTGTTCTTCCGCCCAGGCACGGTCCTCACTCGCAGTGGTGACTACTTCCAGGTCTTCAGCCAATTCAAGAAAAACTGCCTCGAACACTTGCACCGCAGCCTCCCGGCGTTAGCCCCTCGGGTTAAACCGCAGTCGCCCCTGAAGATCGCCAGCGACCCCATACCCGAGCAAATAGAGGGCTTCGACACACCGCCGCGCACCTTGAGCGACCACTGGCCAGCAGGGGAAGCCGAGGCGCAGAGCCGCCTGACGCGCTTTCTGGATGAAGCAGTGGAGGACTACCACTCCTTGCGCGACCTCCCCGCCAAGCCGGGCACCAGCCAGCTCTCGGCTTATCTGGCCGCTGGGGTAATCTCGCCCCGGCAATGCCTGCACGGCGCCCTGGCGTGCAACCGGGGCGAGTTCGACAGCGGCAGCACGGGCGTCCAAACCTGGATTAACGAGCTGCTGTGGCGGGAGTTCTACAAGCACATCCTGACGGGTTATCCCCAGGTCTCCCGGCACCGCGCCTTCCGCACCCACACCGAAGCCTTGCCATGGCGCGATGCGCCTGAAGACCTCGCGGCCTGGGAACAGGGGCGCACCGGCTTCCCGATCATCGATGCCGCCATGCGCCAGTTGCTGGACACCGGGTGGATGCACAACCGCCTGCGCATGATCGTTGCCATGTTTCTCAGCAAGAACCTGCTGATCGACTGGCGCAAAGGCGAACGGCATTTCATGCGCCATCTGATAGACGGTGACCTGGCGGCCAACAATGGTGGCTGGCAATGGAGCGCGTCCACCGGGACCGATGCAGTGCCCTACTTCCGCATCTTCAACCCGGTTTCGCAGTCTCAGCGCTTCGACCCGCAAGGGCGATTCATTCGCCACTGGGTACCGGAATTGCAAGCACTGGATGAGAAAGCCATTCATCAGCCCGTAAAGGCTGCGGATCTTTTTGCACCTAATTCGTATCACAATCCAATAGTCGATCTCGGCAGCAGTCGCCAGCGTGCATTGGAAGCCTTCAAAGGCCTTCCGCGCCGGCAGGATCAGGGGGCAGTATCGTGAACAGTACTCGCAGTTTCTGGGTAACAGGGGCCAGTAACGGATTAGGGCTGGCTTTGGTAGAGCGGCTGCTCGAGCAAGGGCATCGGGTGGCCGCCAGTGCCAGGGAATGCGAAGCACTGGATACACTGGGCGAACGTTTCGCCCCGCAGTTGGTGCGGCTGCCGGGGGAGTTGCAGGTACTGGAACAGGCCGATGCATCCAGCACATTGTTGCTGGATGCTTGGGGTTCGCTGGATTGCCTGATCATCAATGCCGGCACCAGTGATTACCTGGCCGACGACGTGGCCGATGACGAGCTGTTCGAGGCCATCGCCAGCAGCAACCTGGTGGCCAGCGAACGTTGCCTGGCCAGTGCCTTGCCGCTACTGACGAAGGGTGATGCACCTCAGGTAATGGCCATCCTCAATCGCTACTCGGCCTCGCAGCTGTTTGCACCCACCCAGGTTGCCAGCGGCTTGAACAGCACTGCCCAGTGGTTTCGCGAGCAACGTCAGGTACTGGAAAAGCTGCAGATCAGCTTGACAGTAGTGGGGCCGCAATCGTTGAAGACACCCGTGACAACAGCGCAAGCGATACCCGAGGCGTGGACGCCGCAGAGTGCTGCCGAAGAACTGTTGCGGCGGTTACCGCAACGCGAGCCGGAATTGGTGCTGGAGACGCTGGACCTGAGCAGCTTGTGGCCACTACGGCCCTGATCTTGTAGGAGCAGCTTAGAGTGCCATGCGGTAGTGCAGGCTGTAACTCTCTACACCGTCAAGTACTGGAAACGCTGTACCTGTAGGAGCAGCCTTGTGCTGCGAAGAGGCCGGTGAAATTACAAAGAATCTCGGCTGTTATCACCGGCCTCTTCGCAGCAAAAGGCTGCTCCTACAAGGGTGCGGGGCAGCTTAGAGTGCCATGCGGTAATGCAGGCTGTAGCTCTCTACGCCGTCGTTAGGTTGCTTGATGCCAGCATTGGAATAGTGAATGGCCCGTACACCAATTTCATGCCCGCCCGCAAAGCGCAGACCAAAACCGATTCGGTCTTCGAATTGGAACGCCGAGCCCAGCTCATTGCTTTCAAGCTCGGTGCTGGAAAAGGCCGCGACGCCAATCCCGGCCTCGATATAGGGCTTTACCGAATCCCCCGCAAACTCATAAACGAATACCGGTGCGAACGACAGGCTGTGGTTGCTCGCCGTCTTGTCGCCATCCCAGTAGGTGTAAGCCCCATCCCAATACCCGGTCAGGCGGCCAACGCTGGTCTGCCACCAGCTCGCGTCCCAGTTCGATTGCAGGCCCAGCCGGTAGACCATGGTCGAGTCACCCGTCTGCCCCACCGAAAATGAAACATCAGCCGCCTGCGCCGACACTGCTTGCCCCAAGGTAAAGACGGCAGCCGCCGCCAAGCCGAGCAGTTTCCTCATAAGAAACATCCTTCTTCCTAATGCTGTTGTTAGTGTTCGCCTCGTGTCAGGCAAATCTGTAGAAATCGGCAGTGGTACGATAGTTCAGCTAATTTTCACGTTTTTTTCACAACGTAAAGCGTTGCACACTGTCGGACTTCTGCCACAGCAACGGTAGGATTTTTCTCAGGGATTGTGGGTCGGCACTGGTCCAGAAGCGGGTGCCCACTGCCGGGCCCTCAGCCAGCAGGTCGCTGGCGCCCAGCAGACGCTGCAATTGACGCGCCACGGCGGCGCCGGTATCGATGATGGCCACGTCCGCCGGCACCATGTCGGCCAGCAGCGGGCGCAGGAAGGGGTAATGCGTGCAACCCAGGATCAGCGTGTCGCAGCCAGCCGCCAGCAGCGGCTGCACGTAGCCGAGCAACAACTGGCGCAAGGCCGGGCTGCTCAGGTCGCCGGTTTCGATCCGCTCGACCAGGCCGGGGCAAGGCTGGGTGACCACGCGCACATCGCTGGCGAAGCGGTCGAGCAACGCCGCAAACTTGGCGCTCTGCAAGGTGCCGGTCGTGGCCAGCACGCCGACTACACCGGAGCGGGTGGCTGCAGCAGCCGGCTTTACCGCTGGCTCCATGCCCACCAGCGGCCATTGCGGGTACAGCTCACGCAGGTCGGCAACGGCCGCCACTGTCGCGGTATTACAGGCCAAGACAAAGGCCTTGGCGCCCTGCTGCTGGAAGAACTCGGCAATACGCCGGCAGCGCTGGCGGATGTAATCCGCCGACTTTTCACCGTAAGGCACGTGCCCGCAATCGGCCACATACAGCAGTGATTCGTTAGGCAGCAGGCGCTGGATCTCGGCCAGTACCGACAAACCGCCGACCCCCGAATCCATTACGCCAATCGGCGCCGAACGCTCAGCCATCGCGCTTGCCACAGACCGCGCAAGCCGGGTCGCGCTTGACCCGCAGCTCACGAATGCGCGTGCCGAGGGCATCGATCAGCAATAGGCGGCCCACCAGCGGCTCGCCAAACCCCGCCAAGAGTTTCATGGCTTCCAGGGCCTGCAGGCTACCTACCAGCCCCACCAGCGGGCCGATTACACCGGCTTCGCTGCAGGTCAGTTCAGCCTCGCTGCCATGGCCATACAGGCAGTGGTAGCAAGGGCTGTAGTCACGCCGCGGGTCGAACACCGACAGCTGGCCTTCGAGGCGGATCGCCGCGCCACTGACCAGCGGTTTACCGGCAGCAACGCACGCAGCGTTGACCGCCTCGCGGGTAGAAAAGTTGTCGGAGCAGTCCAGCACCAGGTCGACCGCCGCCACCGCAGCGGCCAGCGAGTCCTCGTCCAACGCCTGGCGATGAGCGACCAGGCTGATCTCTGGGTTGATCGCCTCCAGGCGCTGCAGCGCCGAGTCCACCTTGCTCATGCCGACGCTGGCGCTGTCGTGGATCACCTGGCGTTGCAGGTTGGTCAGGTCAACGGTGTCGAAGTCCGCCAGGTGCAGCTCACCCACGCCCGCCGCAGCCAGGTAAAGCGCGACAGGCGAGCCCAAGCCACCGAGGCCGACGATCAGGGCCTTGCTCTGCTTGAGCCGCAGTTGGCCGTCGATATCGATCTGCGCCAGCAAGACCTGCCGGCTGTAGCGCAACAGTTCCTGATCAGTCAGCATGGCAGGCGCCCCAGGGTAATGCGTTCATGGCGGCCCAGGTCCGTGCGGCTGGCCACCTCGCTAAAGCCGTGTTCAGCCAGCAAGGCACGCACCGCTGCGGCCTGATCGTAGCCGTGCTCCAACAACAACCAGCCACCTGGCAGCAGGTGACGTGGCGCCTGGGCGGCAATCACCCGCAGGTCGTCCAGGCCATCGGTGCCCGCCACCAGCGCGCTGCTGGGTTCGAAGCGCACGTCGCCGGCGACCAGGTGCGGGTCTTCACTGGCGATGTACGGCGGGTTGCTGACAATCAGGTCAAAGCGCGCATCGCCCAGGCCATCGAACCAGTGGCTGACACGCACTTGGACGTTAGCGAGCCCCAGGCGTTGGCGATTACGCTCGGCCAACGCGACCGCCTCCTCCACCCGGTCTACCGCCGTCACCTGCCAGGCCGGGCGATCGCCGGCCAACGCCAGGGCAATGGCCCCAGTCCCGGTGCCCAGGTCGAGCACCTTGGCCGGGGTTGCTGGCTGAAGCTCAAGGGCAGTTTCGACCAGCAGCTCGGTGTCCGGACGCGGGATCAGTGTATGCGGCGCCACTTCCAGGTCGATGTTCCAGAACCCTTGCTGCCCGAGGATATAGGCGACCGGCTCGCCACTACGGCGGCGCTGCAGGTAACCGGCGTAGGTGTCGGCCGCTTCGCTGCTGACGATGCGCTCGGGCCAGGTATGCAGGTAGCTGCGCGACTTGCCGATGGCCGCAGCCAGCAACAGTTCGGCATCCAGCCGCTCGGTGGGCGATTCGGGCAACTGCGCGTTGCGCAGCAAGCTGGCGATGATGGTCATCAGTCCCCCAAGGCGGCCAGTTGATCGGCCTGGTATTCGGCCAACAGCGGTTCGATCACGGCGTCTACGCCACCGGCGAGGATGTCGTCCAGCGAATACAAGGTCAGGTTGATGCGGTGATCGGTGACCCGGCCCTGTGGATAATTGTAGGTGCGGATACGCTCGGAGCGGTCACCGGAGCCCACCAGCAGCTTGCGCTCACTGGCAATGGCGTTCTGTGCGGCGCTGGTCTGCATGTCGTTGAGCTTGGCCGACAGCCAGGACATGGCGCGGGCGCGGTTTTTGTGCTGCGAACGTTCTTCCTGGCACTCGACCACCATACCGGTGGGCAAGTGGGTGATGCGCACGGCCGAGTCGGTCTTGTTGATGTGCTGGCCGCCGGCGCCGGAGGCGCGGTAGGTGTCCACGCGCAAATCGGCCGGGTTGATTTCGATCGCGGCCTGCTCGTCGGGCTCGGGCAGCACCGCCACGGTGCACGCCGAGGTGTGGATACGGCCTTGGGACTCAGTTTCCGGCACGCGCTGCACCCGGTGTGCGCCCGATTCGAACTTGAGCTTGCCGTACACGCTTTCGCCTTCGACGCGGGCAATGATTTCCTTGTAGCCGCCGTGTTCGCCTTCGTTCTCGGAAAGAATCTCCAAGCGCCAGCCACGCTTCTCGGCATAGCGCGAATACATGCGGAACAAGTCGCCCGAAAAGATCGCCGCCTCGTCGCCACCGGTGCCGGCGCGGATTTCGAGGAACACGTTGCGCCCATCGTTAGGGTCCTTGGGCAGCAGCATGCGTTGCAGCTGGGCTTCCAGCGTCAGCAATTGCTCCTTGGCTTCGCGCACTTCTTCCACGGCCATTTCACGCATGTCCGGGTCGCTGTCCTTGAGCAGCGCCTGGGCGCCTTCGAGGTCGTCCTGGACTTTGCGCCACGCTTGATAGGCAGCGTAGACCGGCTCGACTTCGGCGTATTCGCGGGAATAGGCGCGGAAACGCGTCTGGTCGGAGATGACTTCAGCGTCACCGAGCAGTGCGGTCAGTTCTTCGAAGCGGTCCTGGATGATATCCAGTTTGTTCAGCAGCGACGCTTTCATTGCGAGGATTTGTCCGTCGAGCCCTCGTTGAGGGCAAAGAGTTCCTGGGCCATGGCCAGCGCATCGAGGCGGCCCTCGGCCGAGAGCTTTTTCAGCTGCACGCTGGGGGCGTGCAGGAGTTTGTTGGTCAGGCCCCGGGCCAGTTGGGCCAGCACGTCTTCGGGGTTGCCGCCGTTGGCCAGCAGACGCTGGGCTTTTTGCAGTTCTTCATCACGCAGCCGCTCGCTTTGCTGGCGGTAGGCCTTGAGCACGTCCACCGCAGCCAGCTCGCGCAGGCGCACCATAAAGTCTTCGGCGCCCACCGACACCAGCTCTTCGGCGGCCTGGGCAGCGCCCTGGCGGCTCTTGAGGTTTTCTGCGACCACATCGTGCAGGTCATCGACGGTGTAGAGGTAAACGTCGTCGAGTTCGCCGACTTCGGGCTCGATGTCACGCGGGACGGCGATGTCGACCATGAAGATCGGCTTGTGCCGGCGTTGCTTCAGCGCGCTCTCGACCGCGCCCTTGCCGAGGATCGGCAACTGGCTGGCGGTGGAGCTGATGACGATGTCGCTGTTGGCCAGCTCTTGCGGGATGTCGGCCAGCAGCACGGCATGGGCGCCAAACTGCTCGGCCAGGGTACTGGCGCGCTCCAGGGTCCGGTTGGCCACGACGATACGCCGCACGCCTTGCTCGTGGAGGTGGCGGGCGACCAGGGTGATGGTCTCGCCGGCGCCAATCAGCAGCGCCTGGCTGCGGCCCAGGTCACTGAAGATCTGCCGCGCCAGGCTCACTGCGGCGAACGCCACCGAGACCGGGTTCTCGCCGATCGCGGTGTCGGTGCGCACCTGCTTGGCGGCACTGAAGGTGGCCTGGAACAGGCGCCCGAGCAGCGGGCCGACAGTGCCGGCCTCACGCGCCACGGCGTAGGCGGACTTCATCTGGCCGAGAATCTGCGGCTCGCCAAGCACCAGCGAGTCGAGGCCCGAGGCCACCCGCATCATGTGCCGCACAGCGTCGTGCTCTTCATGGATGTAGGCGCTGGCGCGCAGTTCATCCAGGCTCAGGCGGTGATAATCGGCCAGCCAATGCAGCACCGCGTCGGCAGACAAGTGGTCCTGCTCTATATAAAGCTCGCTACGGTTGCAAGTCGACAGGATCGCCGCTTCACGGCTGGCGGTCAGTCGGCAGAGCTGCTGCAGGGCGTCCACCAGCTGCTCTGGGGTAAACGCCACGCGCTCGCGTACGTCTACCGAGGCAGTCTTATGGTTGATACCAAGTGCAAGAAAGGCCATGCAAGGTCGCTGGTTGTGACGAGAAGCCGATAATTGTCCTCTTTCGCAGGTTCCAGAACAACCACCGTTCGCTATTGTCGTGTAGGAGCGGCCTTGTGTCGCGAAAGGGCTGCGCAGCAGCCCCGGTATTTCAGCATGGCTATGGAAACGACTGGGGGCACTTCGCGCCCCTTTCGCGACGCAAGGCCGCTCCTACAGAGGCGGCGGAACCTGCTTGCCCCTGCCATGGTCGCAGTTAACCAAATGCTTCGCAGGTGGGTTTGCCACCGCGCTTGTGTCATCATGCTCCGACCGCCGGTGAGTCCTTTTAAGCCTTTTTATGAACAGACCCTACGCACTGCTGCTTGCCTTCGCCCTGCTCCAGGGTTGCCAGAGCCTGGCCCCGCAAAAAGCCGAGCCTCCCGTTGCCGAGGCGGGCACAGGCGAGGCCGAAAAAACCGTGGTGTACGGTTCGTTCAAGCAAGACACCCTTTATAGCCTGCTGGTCGCGGAGCTGGCCGGCCAGCGCAACCGCTTCGACATCGCCCTGGCCAACTACACCGACCAGGCCGAAAAGACCCAGGACCCTGGCGTCTCCGAGCGTGCCTACCGTATCGCCGAATACCTCGGCGCCGACGAGCCGGCCTTGGACAACGCCCTGGTCTGGGCCCGCAACGACCCGGACAACCTCGACGCCCAACGCGCCGCCGCCATCCAGTTGGCCCGTGCCGGGCGCTACGACGATGCCATGGTGTACATGGAGAAAGTCCTGCAGGGCCAGGGCGATACCCATTTCGACTTCCTCGCCCTGTCCGCCGCCGAGACCGACCAGAGCACCCGCGACGGCTTGCTGCAGAGCTTCGAACGCCTGCTGGTCAAATACCCGGACAACGGCCAACTGGTGTTCGGCAAGGCGCTGCTGCTGAACCAGGACGGCAAGACCGAAGAAGCGCTTGAGCTGCTCGAGGCGCACCCGCCGCAAGACGGCGAGATCGCACCGGTCCTGCTGCGCGCCCGGCTGCTCCAGGCCCTGGACCGCGGCAAAGAGGCCCTGCCCTTGTTGCGCGGTGCGATCCGCGACAACCCGGATGACAAACGCCTGCGCCTGACCTACGCCCGTACCCTGGTCGAGCAGGACCGCATGGCCGATGCCAAAAGCGAGTTCATCAGCTTGGTCCAGCAGTACCCCGAGGACGACGAGCTGCGTTACTCCCTAGCCCTGGTATGCCTTGAAAACAAAGACTGGGATGAGGCCGAAGGCTACCTGCAGGAGCTGATCGAGCGTGACAGCAACGTCGATGCCGCCCACCTGAACCTGGGCCGCATCCGCGAAGAGCGCCACGACCCTGAAGCCGCCTTGCGCGAATACGCCTTGGTCGGCCCCGGCCCCGACTACCTGCCGGCGCAACTGCGCCAGGCCGACATCCTGATTGCCAACGGCCGCGGCAGCGAGGCCTCGCGCCTGCTCGCCGAAGCCCGCGAGGCGCAGCCGGACGTCGCTGTGCAGCTGTACCTGATCGAATCGGAGAGCTACAGCAACAACAACAAGGATGCCCAGGCCAACCAGGTGCTGCAGCAGGCCATCCAACGCTACCCGGACGACCTCAACCTGCTGTACACCCGCGCCATGCTGGCCGAAAAGCGTGACGACCTGCCGCAGATGGAAAAAGACCTGCGCGCCATCATCGCCCGCGAACCCGAAAACGCCATGGCGCTGAACGCCCTGGGTTACACCCTGGCCGACCGCACCACCCGCTACGCCGAAGCCAAGGCGCTGATCGACAAAGCCCACCAGCTGACGCCGGACGACCCGGCCGTGCTCGACAGCCTGGGCTGGGTCGCTTACCGCCAGGGCAAACTCGACGAAGCCGAAGGCTACCTGCGCCAGGCCCTGGCGCGCTTCCCCGACCATGAAGTGGCCGCTCACCTGGGCGAAGTCCTGTGGGCCAACGGCAAGCGCCGTGAAGCCCGCCAGGTCTGGGCCAAGGCCTTCGAAGCCCAACCCGACAGCCCTATCCTGCGCAAGACCGTACTGCGCCTGACCGGATCAGAGACCCTTTAACGCCATGTTCCTGCGCCATTTCATCACCTTCACCCTGATCGCCCTGCTCGCGGGCTGTGCTGGCTTCGGTAGCCGCGAAGCCCTGCAGGGCCAAGGCGACCCGCAGCAGTGGCGCCAGCACAAGGCGCAACTCAGCACCCTGGATGGCTGGCAGATCAACGGCAAGGTCGGCATCCGCGCCCCGCGCGATTCCGGCAGCGGCACGTTGTTCTGGCTGCAACGCCAGGACTATTACGACATCCGCCTGGCAGGCCCATTGGGCCGTGGCGCCGCCCGCCTGACCGGCCGCCCCGGTGGCGTGGTGCTGGAAGTGGCCAACCAGGGCCGCTACGAAGCGACCAGCCCCGAGGCCCTGCTGGAAGAACAACTGGGCTGGCAATTGCCGGTTTCGCACTTGGTCTGGTGGGTGCGTGGCCTGCCCGCGCCCGACAGCAAGAGCAAGCTGACCCTGGACGGCGACAGCCGCCTGGCCAGCCTCGATCAGGATGGCTGGCAGGTCCAGTACCTGAGCTATACCGAGCAGAATGGCTACTGGCTGCCCGAGCGCCTGAAACTGCACGGCAAGGACCTCGACGTGACCCTGGTGGTCAAGGATTGGCAGCCACGCCAGCTGGGGCACTGATCGATGAACACGCTCACCCTGCCGGCCCCGGCCAAGCTCAACCTGTGGCTGCACATCATCGGCCGCCGCCCTGACGGTTACCACGAGCTGGAAACCGTCTTCCAATTTCTCGACCACGCTGACGAATTGACCTTCGCCCTGCGTGAAGACGGTGTGATCCACCTGCACACCGACATCGAGGCGGTGCCCCACGACAGCAACCTGATCGTACGCGCCGCACGCAAACTGCAAGCGCAATCCGGCACAACGCTTGGCGCCGACATCTGGCTGACCAAGGTCTTGCCCATGGGCGGAGGTATCGGTGGCGGCAGCTCGGATGCCGCGACCACCCTGCTGGCGCTGGCGCACTTATGGCAACTGGGCTGGGATGAAGACCGCCTGGCGGCCTTGGGCCTGAGCCTGGGCGCCGACGTGCCGGTATTCGTTCGCGGCCACGCGGCATTCGCCCAGGGTGTCGGCGAACAACTGACCCCGGTCGACCCCGACGAACCCTGGTATGTCGTGCTGGTGCCGCAAGTGTCTGTCAGTACTGTAGAAATTTTTTCACATCCGCAGTTGACACGTGATTCCCTCCCCCTTAAGATGCGCCCCGTTCCCGAGGGAAACAGTCGAAATGACTGCCAACGGGTGGTTGAGCAGCGTTATCCAGAAGTTCGAAACGCATTGAATTCTCTGGGTAAATTCACCGAAGCTCGGCTAACCGGAACTGGAAGTTGTGTGTTTGGGGCCTTCCCAAGCAAAGCCGAAGCTGATAAAGTTCTGGCCCTTCTTTCAGCGACCCAAACAGGGTTTGTGGCGAAAGGAAGCAATATTTCGATGTTGCATCGCAAGCTACAAAGTCTGGTCAAGAAGTCGAGTGCATAGCGCTCGCAGCAACAGATACAGGGGCGTCGCCAAGCGGTAAGGCAGCAGGTTTTGATCCTGCCATGCGTTGGTTCGAATCCAGCCGCCCCTGCCATTTTCCTTATACTCATCCAGGTATACCCTCAGCCTTCAGGTACTGCGCGTGTCCAAGATGATGGTCTTTACGGGGAACGCTAACCCCGATCTGGCTCGGCGTGTCGTACGTCAGCTGCATATCCCTCTCGGTGACGTCTCTGTCGGTAAATTCTCCGACGGCGAGATCAGCACTGAGATCAATGAAAATGTCCGCGGTAAAGACGTCTTCATTATTCAGCCGACCTGTGCCCCGACCAACGATAACCTGATGGAACTGGTAGTGATGGCCGACGCCTTCCGCCGCTCCTCAGCATCCCGAATCACCGCCGTGATTCCTTACTTCGGATACGCCCGCCAGGACCGCCGTCCGCGTTCGGCACGTGTTGCTATCAGCGCCAAAGTTGTCGCTGACATGCTCACTGTCGTAGGTATCGACCGTGTACTCACCGTCGACCTGCACGCTGACCAGATCCAGGGTTTCTTCGATATTCCTGTCGACAACATTTACGGCTCGCCCGTATTGGTCGACGATATCGAAGACCAGCGTTTCGAGAACCTGATGATCGTCTCCCCGGACATCGGTGGTGTCGTGCGCGCACGCGCCGTCGCCAAGTCCCTGGGTGTCGACCTGGGTATCATCGATAAACGCCGCGAAAAGGCTAACCACTCCGAGGTTATGCACATCATCGGCGACGTCGAAGGGCGCACTTGCATCCTGGTAGACGACATGGTCGACACCGCCGGCACCCTGTGCCACGCGGCCAAAGCCCTGAAAGAACACGGCGCTGCCAAGGTTTACGCCTACTGCACGCACCCTGTCCTGTCGGGCCGCGCGATCGAGAACATCGAGAAGTCGGTACTGGACGAGCTGGTGGTGACCAACACCGTTCCGCTGTCCGCCGCTGCTCAAGCCTGTGACCGTATCCGCCAGTTGGATATCGCACCGGTTGTCGCTGAAGCGGTACGCCGCATCAGCAATGAAGAATCGATCAGTGCGATGTTCCGCTAAGCGGAACACGTGTTGATGTGAAGCGCCCCGCCCCAGCATGTGTTGGGGCGGGGCTTTTTTGCCCACCCCGTTTGGCGCTGGTCGCAAACGCCTGCGGGAGATGGCTATTTTGGAGAAGCAAAATGACTGATTTCATCCTGAACGCCCAAAAGCGTACTGACCTGGGGAAAGGTGCGAGCCGCCGCCTGCGTCACTCGCTGAGCATCCCTGCCGTTGTCTACGGTGGCGGTAAAGACGCCGAGTCCCTGACCATCGTGTCGAAGGAAATCGCCAAACTGTTCGAAAACGAAGCTGCCTACAGCCACGTGATCGAGCTGAACGTTGACGGCGTCAAGCAAAACGTCATCGTCAAGGCCATGCAGCGCCACCCAGCCAAGCAATTCATCATGCACGCTGACTTCGTTCGCGTCGTTGCTGGCCAGAAGCTGACCGCCAAGGTTCCGGTTCACTTCATCGGCGAAGAAGCCCCGATCAAGAAAGGCGGCGAGATCTCGCACGTTGTTTCCGAGATCGAAGTTTCTTGCGAAGCCAAAGACCTGCCTGAGTTCATCGAAGTTGACCTGGCCAACGCCGAAGTCGGCAGCATCATCCACCTGTCGGACCTGAAAGCTCCGAAAGGCGTAGAGTTCGTCGCTCTGGCCCACGGTGATGACAAAGCTGTTGCCAACGTTCACGCGCCACGCGTTGCTCCAGAAGCTGAAGGCGCTGCCGAGTAATCCACTCGCACGCCGGTGTTGATCGGGTTACAGTGCCACGCGCCCTGTAACCCACCAACTCCAAGGAAGAGCCCCTGACGTGACCGCCATCCAGTTGATCGTTGGCCTGGGTAACCCCGGCCCCGAATACGAACAGACCCGGCATAACGCAGGGGCTCTTTTCGTTGAACGCATTGCCAGCGCCCAGCGCGTCTCCTTGACCGCTGACCGCAAGTATTTCGGCCTGACGGCTAAATTCAGCCATCAGGGCAACGACGTTCGTCTGCTCATCCCCACCACCTACATGAACCGTAGCGGCCAGTCCGTGGCGGCCTTGGCCAATTTCTTCCGCATCAAGCCGGAAGCGATCCTGGTGGCGCATGACGAACTCGACCTGCCTCCAGGCGTCGCCAAGCTCAAACGCGGCGGCGGCCATGGTGGGCACAACGGCCTGCGCGACATCATCGCGCAGCTCGGCAACCAGAACGACTTCCACCGCCTGCGGCTTGGCATTGGCCACCCGGGCGACGCCAAACTGGTCTCCAACTTCGTCCTGGGCCGCGCGCCGCGCGCCGAGCAGGAGAAGCTCGATGCCAGCATCGATTTTGCCCTCGGCGTGCTGCCAGATGTCCTCGCTGGCGATTTCGCCAAGGCGATGCGCGAACTGCACAGCCAGAAGGCCTGATTTCCTAGAGAGGGAATACCCATGGGTTTCAATTGCGGCATCGTCGGCCTGCCCAACGTCGGCAAGTCCACCCTGTTCAACGCCCTGACCAAGTCTGGCATCGCGGCGGAGAACTTCCCTTTCTGCACCATCGAGCCGAACAGCGGCATCGTGCCGATGCCCGATGCGCGCCTGGCTGCACTGGCGGAAATCGTCAAGCCTAACCGCATCCTGCCGACCACCATGGAATTCGTCGACATCGCAGGCCTGGTGGCGGGCGCTTCGAAGGGTGAAGGCCTGGGCAACAAGTTCCTCGCCAACATCCGCGAGACCGATGCCATCGCCCACGTGGTGCGCTGCTTCGAAGACGAGAACGTGATTCACGTTTCCAACAGCGTCGACCCCAAGCGTGACATCGAGATCATCGACCTCGAGCTGATCTTCGCCGACCTCGACAGCTGCGAGAAGCAACTGCAGAAGGTTGCCCGCAACGCCAAGGGCGGCGACAAAGAAGCCCTGGCGCAAAAGGCCATCCTGGAAAAGCTGATCCCGCACTTCACCGAAGGCAAGCCAGCGCGCAGCTTGATGAAGCACATGGCTGATGACGAAAAGGCCGTCATCCGTGGCTTCCACCTGCTGACCAGCAAGCCGGTGATGTACATCGCCAACGTCGCTGAAGACGGCTTCGACAACAACCCGCACCTGGACGTAGTCCGTGCCATCGCCGAAGAAGAAGGCGCGGTCGTGGTGCCGGTCTGCAACAAGATCGAAGCCGAAATCGCCGAGCTGGACGACGGTGAAGAGAAAGACATGTTCCTCGAGGCCCTGGGCCTGGAAGAGCCTGGCCTGAACCGCGTGATCCGCGCTGGTTACGAGCTGCTGAACCTGCAGACCTACTTCACTGCCGGTGTGCAGGAAGTCCGCGCCTGGACCGTCCGCGTCGGCGCCACCGCGCCACAGGCCGCCGGTGTTATCCACACCGACTTCGAAAAAGGCTTCATCCGCGCCGAAGTGGTAGCGTATGAAGACTTCATCCAGTTCAAGGGTGAAAGCGGCGCCAAGGAAGCCGGTAAATGGCGCCTGGAAGGTAAAGACTACATCGTCAAAGACGGTGACGTGATGCACTTCCGCTTCAACGTCTGATGGGAGCCGTGGGATTCCACGGTACTTGAAAGACTTCAAAACCCCCGTGATCGCTAAGCGACACGGGGGTTTTGTACTTAAGGGTATGAGCCTTCCCTGCTTGCAAGGTTATGGGTTATCACGTGATGAAAAAAGCCTTGATCCTATTCCACTGTTAGTGGACTATAGGCCTGCGTTTATACGTAAACCAAAGGGTGGTTACAGGGATCTTCGGATCGCACCCCGTTGCTGGGAAACCAGCTCGCCGAGCGCGACGTGAGAACGACCTGCCCCGTCGAAGCATGCATCGACGGCTGAGAATCCCTCCTCGAGAGGGATTCGCCGTTTCTGGGCCCTTCATTTCTTCCTAGGGTAGCGATTGCGGACCTCTTTGGGGAACTGGCCGTTCGGTTTTTTCAGGGTATCGACCGCGATCTTGAAAATGCTGAAACCTTTTTTCCTGATCGGAATACCCGGCGAACCTTCACCCAACCTTGCAAAGTAGGCGCTGGTGACGTGTATCCGCAGTACCCTGTTTTCGCGAAAGATGGCCATGCAGATCTTGAACGGTTCCACCTCGCCGCTGGCGTTATTCATGACGTCTATTGTGAAAAAGCTCTCTCCCTGAGTCAGGAACACCGTCGCGCTGGCCAGTTTTTCGAGCATTCCCCGGAGGCACTTGGACGTTTCATAGCGCTCTATGCAGATGAATCGGCTTTCACGACCATCAGCGTACTTCAGTGGAATGTTCCGCTCAGTATCGTCTTTGGTGAAGCAATGAAGGCCGTAGGTGACTACGAAGCGGATTGGATCCTTGCCATCTTGTTTTTGCAAGAAGACTTCGTGACAGTCCAGGTGATTAAGGTCATAGGACGTTCCAGCATGTTCAAACGATTCCCAGCGCTGGATAGCGTCGACGTAAAATTTTGCCAAGCTCACTCCCCGAGCGCGCGTTAATCGCCCGACTTTACACGAGGATGGGGAGTTGTCAGGCAACCTGAAGTGCAAGCATGGCTTCATTTGTAACGCGAGGTGAGTGCTTCTAGCAGCCGAGGTTACGTCGCGGCTTGAGCAACGCCGCCATCCACGCTCTAAGCTGACTCCAACGGGACCTCATGCAGTACATGCCCCCCTGGAGCCTGCACCATGCCCGAAACACCCCCTCCCCCACGCTTCGACTGGCAACGCTGGCTGCCCGGCGTGGTCACCCTGCTTCACTATCAGCGTGCCTGGCTGCCCAGGGACATCGCTGCCGGGCTGGTACTCACCAGCATGCTGGTGCCCGTGGGCATCGCCTACGCCGAAGCCTCGGGCGTACCCGGCATCTACGGCCTCTACGCCACCATCATTCCGCTGCTGGCCTATGCCCTGTTCGGCCCCAGCCGCATCCTGGTATTGGGCCCAGATTCGGCACTGGCCGCGCCCATCCTGGCGGTAGTGGTGCAGTACGCCGCCAGCGACCCGCAGCGCGCCATCACCATCGCCAGCATGATGGCCTTGGTCGCTGGGGTGTTCTGCATGGTCGCCGGTCTGCTGCGCCTGGGCTTCATCACCGAATTGCTGTCCAAGCCGATCCGCTATGGCTACATGAACGGCATCGCCTTGACCGTGCTGATCAGCCAACTGCCCAAACTGTTTGGCTTATCCATCGACAGCCAAGGCCCGCTGCGTGACATCTGGGGCCTGACCCAGGCCCTGCTTGCAGGCCATGGCCACTGGCCCAGCTTCGTCATCGGCGCCGGTAGCCTGGCGCTGATCCTGCTGCTCAAACCGTTCAAGCGCTTGCCCGGCATTCTGATCGCTGTGGTGCTGGCGACACTGGCGGTGAGCCTGCTCGACCTCGACCAGAGCGGCGTCAAAGTCCTCGGCCAGTTACCCCAGGGCCTGCCGGACCTGGTCTTCCCCTGGTTGAGCGATATCGACCTGGTGGAAGTGCTGCTCGGCGGCATCGCAGTGGCGCTTGTGTCATTCGCCGACACCAGCGTGCTGTCGCGCTCCTACGCGGCCCGCCTGAAGATGCCGGTCAACCCGAACCAGGAAATGTTTGGCCTGGGGGTGGCCAACCTGGCCAGCGGGCTATTCCAGGGCATCCCGATCAGCAGCAGTTCGTCACGTACCCCTGTCGCTGAAGCAGCCGGAGCCAAGACCCAGCTCACCGGCATCATCGGGGCGCTGGCCGTGACCGTTCTGCTGCTGGTGGCGCCCAACCTGATGCATTACCTGCCCAACAGTGCCCTCGCCGCCGTGGTGATCGCCGCCGCACTGGGGCTGTTCGAATTCGCCGACCTCAAACGCATCTTCCACATGCAGCAATGGGAGTTCTGGCTGTCGTTTACCTGTTTTGTCGGGGTGGCAGTGTTTGGTGCCATTCCGGGTATCGGCATTGCCGTGGCGATTTCAGTCATCGAATTTCTCTGGGATGGCTGGAGGCCGCATTTTGCAGTGCTCGGCCGGGTGGATGGCACCCGCGGCTACCATGATGTGCAGCGCTACCCGCAAGCCCGGCGCATCCCCGGCCTGGTGCTGCTGCGGTGGGATGCGCCGCTGTTTTTTGCCAATGCCGAGCAGTTCCAGAGCACCGTGCTGGCGGCTGTGGAACAGTCCCCTACCGCCGTGCAACGGTTGGTGATCGCCGCAGAGCCTGTGACCAGCATCGACGTGACCTCTGCAGACATGCTCGCTGAACTGGACCGGGCGCTGGAGGCGCGCGGCGTGGAGTTGCAGTTCGCCGAAATGAAAGACCCGGTGAAAGACAAGATGAAGCGCTTTGAGTTGTTCCAGCACATGGGGGAAAAGGCCTTCCACCCCACCGTCGGCGCTGCGGTGGATGCCTACCTGGAGGACACCGGGGTCGACTGGCAGCCCTAATGCACCCACTGCCGTGCCCTGCGCCGGTCGATCCAGATCAGCAGGGCACTGGCATACACCGACACCGCCAAGAACAGCGCCATGCGCACGGCGAACGCGCGGTAAACATCCTGCCCCGTCGCGCTGTCCTGCACCGACTGCCCCAGCAGTATCAACATCGTAGTCAGGCAACTGACCCAATAGGCCGGGCTATGCCGCGTCGCCACCGCGCGGTACAGCCGCCGGGCCTGCCAAAGCGAAAACAGCAGCACCCACAGGAAAAACATCCACAGGTGCACGAACAGGCTCAATGCCCCCCACAGCAGGATCGCCAGCAGCCCGGCCAGCAAGGTCGAGCCAATCAGTTCTCGGCTGGCATTGCGGGCATGGGTCTCGCTGGCCTGCTGACCGAGGCTCACCGACTTCATGATCAGCGGCATGAACGCATCCGGTGCGATCAGCGCCAGCAAAAAGGCAGGCATGACGATCAGCGTGGCGCGCAGTGCGACCCAGCTGGCCCGTTCAGCGACGAGCGGCGGCGGTGACGGTTGCACAGGTGCGTCAGCCGGTTCGGGGAACATCACATGCGCCAGCGCCGTGCCCAAGGTTGCCAGGAGCATGCCTTTGGACAAGGCCTCGACCACCGACAGCGCCAAGGTGAAATCGCTGGTGCCGGCTGCGGCGATCATGGTCAGGCCGATAACCAGCAAGTTGGCCAACAGGCCGTTGCCGCCCTTCAGGGCATAACGCAGCACCAGAAACACGCCAACGCCGACCAGCAGCACACCACTTACCGGCGCATGGCGCAACAAGGGAATCAGCAACAGGCCACTGCCACAACTCAGCAGTACCAGCACGGCCAACGCCGGTGCCGCGCGCAACGGCAGGGGCTGGCTACGCATGGCCAACAACAGCACCGCGAACACCGGCGCCAAAATCGGCACCGGCAGGCCAAAACCGAAGCTGACCGCCAGGCACAGCGCCACGCCCCAGGCCAGGCGAAGCGCACGCTGGCGCCGCAGCTCAATAGGCATACGAGAGCCAGCTCATCAGCCACATGAACACACGGCCAAGCACGTTCAGCGGGTTGCCCTCGCTGGGCAGCGCCATCACCTCGGCTTGGCCCCCCACCCGCAAGCCGGACTTGTCTTCCAGCTGGTCCCGGTCAAGCTCGACAATCACCGGAAAGCGTTGGGCCGAGCGCAGCCATTCACGGCTGTTCTGCACGCTCGGCAGCGTGCCCGGCGGGTTGCTCTGGCCCACGCTGATGCCATAACCGATGCTGCGTATGCGCCCCTTCAGCACCGTCCCAGGCAGCGCATCGAGCACCACCAGCACCGGTGTGCCGGGGCGCAGGCGGCCGAGGTTGTTCTCGGTCAGGTCGGCGCTGATCCACACGTCATGGATCGCGATCAGGGTCATCATCGGGCTGCCGGCGCCCACGTAGTGGCCCACGTCGGTGCGCAGGTCGGTGATCAACCCGTTGGTATCGGCGCGCACCACCGTTCGCTCCAGGTCCAGGCGGGCCTTTTGCACATTCGCCGCCGCGCTGCGCACCTGCGCGTTATCCGCTTGCGCCCCACCCTGCTGCTCACGTGCCCGCACCACTTCGGCACGGGCTGCTGCGACTTGGCTGATGGCCTGGTCGCGCGTGGCCTGCGCGCCTTCCAGGCGGCGCTGCGACACCGTGCCGGGGTCTTCCTCGATCAGCCGCTTCAGCCGCTCGGCGTCTTGCCGGGCCTTGCGCTCGTTGGCCTGGGCTGCCATCAACGCCGCCTGGGCCGAGTCGATGCCGGCAGTGTGGGCGCCGATCTGCCGGCCCACCGTGTCGAAGTCGGCTTCGGCGCGAGCCAGGGCAATGCGGTATTGCTCCTGGTCCAGTTCGAACAGCACTTCGCCCTTGCGCACTTCCTGGTTGTTACCCACGGCCACGCGCTTGACCTGGCCGGCCACCTCGGCGCTCACCGGCACCACGTAGGCTTGCAGGCGAGCCTGCTGGGTGTACGGTGTAAAACGGTCGGCCAGCAGGTACCAGAGCAGGCTCACGGCAATCAGCAACAATACCCAGCGCAGGCCACGGTCGGGCGCTTGCGCAGGCGGTGTTTGTGGGGTGTCAGTCATTTTTGCTCACCTGGTGGCTGTGCGCTGGGGGCAGGCTCATCCAGCAAGTCTCCCCAATCGGTGCGTTGCTGCATCTGGCGACGGGTGGCCGGGTCGATCGGCGCACGGCCTGGGTCCCAACCGCCGCCCAGGGCCTTGTACAAGGTCACCAGGCTGCTGACGGCATTGCCGCGGCTGACCAGGTAGCCATCCTGTTGTTGCAGCAGCAACTGTTGGGCGTCGAGCACCCGCTGGAAATCAGCGAACCCTTCGCGGTACTGCGACATGGCCAGGCTCAACGAGCGCTGCGCGGCTTGCGAGGCTTGATCGCGAATGCCTGCACTTTGCAGCGAGCGCACCAGGCCACTGGCGGCATCGTCAGCCTCACGGGCGGCTTCGCGCACACGTTGCTGATACAGCTCGATCAATTGCTGCAAGCGCGCATCTTCGACACGCACGGCGTTCTTGCGCCGGCCGTAGTCGAACGGGTTCCAGATCAGGCTTGGGCCGGCCGCGAGGTCGAGCGTGTTGGGCAGGTGACTGGCCGAGACGAACGTCCAACCGAGGCTGCCCAACAGGCTCAGCTGTGGATAAAGGTCAGCTTCGGCCACCCCGACCAGTGCCGATTGCGCCGCCACGGCCTGTTCGGCAGCGCGGATGTCTGGGCGCCGCTGCAAGAGGCGAGCAGGCACGTCCTGCAGCAGTGCGCGGTCCGGCAGTGGCAACTGGCCGTATTGCGACTGCAGCTCCGGCAGTGGGCCGGGGGGGCGCCCGAGCAGGGAGCAGAGCACGTTGCGCAGGGCGTTGAGCTGGTTCTCGAACTCGGGGATGGTCGCCTGGGTCGCCAAGTACTGCGTGCGGGCCTGCTGCCAATCGAGTTCGTCATGCTCGCCATGGCGGAACAACCGCTCGGTGATCTCCAGGCTGCGTGCCTGGCGCTTGGCGTTTTCTTCGGCAATGGCAAGGCGCGCCTCGGCGGTACGCAATGCAAAGTAGGTGTCAGCTACCTGCGCACGCAATAACAACATGGCATCGGCGTAGTTGGCCTGGGAGGCGAAATACAGGGCATCGGCAGACTCGATGGCACGGCTGAAGCGCCCCCAGAAGTCAATTTCCCAGGCGATGTCGAACCCTGCGCTGGACTGCCAGAACACCGAATCGCGGGCAGTGTCGGTGCCGGACTGGTCTTGCTTGAGGTAGAGGCTTTGCGCCCGCACCTGCTGCAACTGCGGGTAACGCCCAGTCTGCACGATGGCCAGCTGTGCACGTGCCTCGGCGATGCGCAGGCCGGCCACGCGCAGGTTGCTGTTGTGGGCGTCGGCTTCGGCAATCAGCGCATCCAGTGCGGGGTCGGCGAACACCTGCCACCACTGGCGAAAGTCCACCGTTGCATCACGCCGCCCGGCCTGCTCCAGCAAGCGTGTGCTCCACGGGTCCAGCCAGGCCGTTTGCGGGGGTTGAAAGTCTGGCCCGACCTGGGTGCAGCCTGACAGCAAGGCAACCAGGCCCAAGGCGCGACGCCAGGTAGGTCCAGGCATGCCAGGCCCCGGCTCAGGCCGACGGTTCGACAGGGTTTTCGGGTACCTGCAGCGCGACCCATTGCCAGAACAACACATAGGTCACGCCAAGAATCACCGGGCCGATGAACAGGCCGATAATGCCTTTGACCACCATGCCGCCCAGTGCGCCGATCAGCACGACAGGCATCGGCACATCGACCCCGCGCCCCAGCAGCAGGGGCTTGAGCACATTGTCAGCGAGGCCGGCGACGAAGGTGTAGACGGCAAACACGATGGTCGCCAGGGTGAAGCCCTCGGCATGGAACACGTAGGCGATCACCGGTAGCGTGATCAGCGTGGCCGGCGCCTGGGCAATACCCAGCATGAGGATGGCAATCGCCAACATTCCCGCCCCCGGCACGCCCTTGATAACAAAGCCAACGCCGATCAGCAGCATCTGGATGAAGGCGATGCCGATTACGCCCTGGGCGACGGCGCGAATGGTGGCGGTGCACAGCTTGGCAATCGACCTGCCGCGCTGCTCGCCGGATACGCGCATGGCAATGCGCTGCGCCGCCAGCTCGCCACGCGCGCCGAAGGCCATGATCACCCCCGAGATGATGATCGCCGCGATGAACATCAAAAACGCCCCCCCGGCACTGGCCGCGGCCCCCAGCAGCACTCGCCCGGCGTCCTTGAGCTGCGGCATCATGCTGTTGAGCACCCCGCTCAGGCTCTCGGATGCTGCCAGCCACAAGGCATACAGGCGCGGCCCGATCAACGGCCAGGAAGCCACCGATTCGGGGGGTGTCGGTACGCTCCAGGCGCCGCTCTTGAGCAGCGTCAGCATGCTGTCCACCGACTCGGTGATCGACACCACCACCAGATAGATCGGCACCAGCAACACCACCAGTACCAGCAGCACCACTACTGTCGCCGCATAGCCATCCTTGAGCCCCCAGCGCCGCGTGATGCGGCAGTGCAGCGGGTACAGCGTGACGGCCAGGATCACCGCCCACAGCATCAGCTCGAGGAACGGCTGGAACACCTGGAAGGAGAAGATCACCAGGGCAGCCACCAAGCCTGCCTTGATCAAGACATCGAGCAAGCCCTGCGACAGGGCGCTGTCCAGCTTGAAACTCGGCTGCATGCTTCACCTCCGAACAGTCAGTACGCCGTCTTGGCGCGAGTCAGTGATCGGTTTCAGGCGTGGGGCGGGTGGCGTCGGGGTCGCGCAACTGTCGGCTCAGGGCCATCATCACCAACGGCACCACCGCCATCGACAGGGTGATGGCCAGCACCAACAGGTCATGCACCTGCTGCTCGAGCACCTGGTGCTCAAGCGCCAGCTTGAACACCACGAACGCAAACTCACCGCCAGATGCCAACACCACGCCCAGGCACAACGCCTGGGGTCGGTTCAGCCCTCCGGCCGTACGGCCCAAAGCCACCAACAGCGGTAGCTTGACGCCCACCAGCAGCAACGTAAGCCCCAGCACCGCCAAGGGCATGCCGAACAGCAGGCGCAAATCGGCGCTCATGCCCACGCCGACGAAAAACAGCCCCAGCAACAGGCCTTTGAGGGGTTCGATCTGGGTTTCGAGCTCGTGACGGAACGGCGACTCGGCCATCAATACGCCAGCGAGAAACGCACCAAGCGCCATCGAGATGCCGACATGCTCCATCACCCAAGCGGTGCCCAGTACTACCAGCAACGCGGTAGCGGTGGACAGCTCCGGCAACCCGGAGCCGACCGTCCATTTGAATACGGGGGTCATCAGGTACCGGCCCCCAATAATGATCACGCCGATGCCGACCGCCACGCCCACCAGCGGCCACGTCCCTTCATCAGCGCGGCTGACATCACCGCCCAGCAAGGGCACCACGGCAATCAGGGGGATGGCGGCAATGTCCTGGAACAGCAGAATCGCGACCGCCAGGCGCCCGTGAGGCTTGCCCAGGTCCTTGCGCTCGGCCAGCACCTGCAAGCCAAACGCCGTGGACGACAGGGCCAGCCCCAGCCCCAGCACGACGGCCGCCGCCTTCGATTGGCCGAACAGCCAATAGGCGAGCAGGCCAAGCACCGCAGCGGTCAGCCCGACCTGCAACGAGCCAACGCCGAAAAGCGCCCGGCGCATGGTCCACAGGCGGCGTGGCGAAAGCTCGAGGCCAATGACGAACAGCAGCATCACCACGCCCATCTCTGACAGGCGTGCGACGTTATCCGGGTTACCCAGCAAACCCAGCACCGAAGGGCCGATGAGGATGCCGGCCAGCAGATACCCCGGCACGGCCCCCAGTTTCAAACGCTGCGCCAGCGGCACCAGCAGTACCACGGCCAAGAGGAACACCACCGTTGCCTGGAGCAAGCTGCCGTCATGTGGCATAGGTCTACACCCTGTAGGCTCCCCGCGGGGATGGGGTCAGTAACGCGCTTCGACAACCTTGAACGGGTAGTTCACCGCCTTGTACTTGCCGACCTTGCCGCGCTTGGGCAATTTCACGACCTGGTCGCGGGTGATGTCCTTGTAGGGAATGCGGCCGAGCAGGTGGCTGATGATGTTCAGCCGTGCGCGCCGCTTGTCGTTGGAGTGGGCCATGAACCATGGCGCCCAGGAGGAATCCGACGCGGCGAACATGTCATCGCGGGCTTTGGTGTAGTCATCCCAGCGGGTATACGACTTCAGGTCCATCGGCGACAGCTTCCACAGCTTGCGGCCGTCATTGATGCGGTCCTGCAGGCGGCGGGTCTGCTCTTCGGCGCTGACCTCCAGCCAGTACTTGATGAGGATGATCCCCGACTCAACCATCATCTTCTCGAACAACGGCACCACAGTGAGAAACTTGTTGGCCTGTTCATCGCTGCAAAACCCCATCACCCGCTCGACACCGGCGCGGTTGTACCAACTGCGGTCGAAGATCACCACCTCGCCTGCAGCAGGCAAATGGCCCAGGTAGCGTTGCACGTACATCTGGGTTTTTTCCCGCTCGGTCGGCGCTGGCAGCGCCACCACACGGAACACCCGAGGGCTGACCCGCTCGGTGAGGGCCTTGATGGTCCCGCCCTTGCCCGCACCATCGCGGCCTTCAAAGACGATGCACACCTTCAGGCCCTTGGCCACGACCCATTCCTGCAGCTTCACCAACTCGACGTGAAGGTGCTTGAGCGCCTTCTCGTAGGCCTTGCCGCCCAATTTTTCGGGCTGTGCCTGAGGGTCCTTCTTCTTGGCTGACTTCGACATGGCTCGCTCCCGCTGGCGAATGAAGACTCAGTATGGTCGATCCATGGCGGTTTGCCGCTTCGCTTATTACGCCCGCGCCGAGCCTTACTGGTGAATGGTTTGCTCGGTCTTTGTGTGTGTAGGAGCAGCCTTGCGCTGCGAAGAGGCCGGTGACTGCCTGAAAGATTCTCTGTGCTACACCGGCCTCTTCGCAGCGCAAGGCTGCTCCTACACAGAACCGCCCCGCGTGCGAGGCAGGGCGCTACTTGGCCAGCTTGTCGTAACTGGTCATCAGGTTGCGGTAATCGGGAAGGTGGTTGGAGAACAGCGTCCCCAGCCCTTCGACGTCATTACGCCAGTCGCGGTGCAGCTCGCAGGCCACGCCGAACCAGGTCATCAGTTGTGCCCCGGCAGCCTCCATACGCCGCCAGGCCGAATCGCGGGTCAATTCGTTGAAGGTGCCAGAGGCGTCGGTGACGACGAACACCTCAAAGCCCTCCTCCAGTGCCGACAGTGCCGGGAACGCGACACAGACCTCAGTCACTACACCGGCGATCAACAGTTGCTTCTTGCCCGTGGCCTTGACGGCCTTGACGAAGTCTTCGTTGTCCCAGGCGTTGATGTTGCCGGGGCGAGCGATGTAGGGGGCATCGGGGAACTGCGCCTTGAGCTCGGGGACCAACGGGCCGTTGGGGCCGGTTTCGAAGCTGGTGGTGAGGATGGTCGGCAGCTTGAAGTACTGGGCCAGGTCTGCCAGGGCCAGGACGTTGTTCTTGAAGCGGTCCGGGTCGATGTCACGCACCAGCGAAAGCAAACCCGCCTGGTGATCGACCAGCAGGACTGCGGCGTTGTTCTTGTCCAGACGCTTGTATTGGAAGGCCATGGTGAAGCTCCTTGCATCAGCAGATGGGGAGTATCAGCGTAGGCAAGGATCAGAGATGGCGGGGACCGCCAGTCGGGGCGCATGCCGCCGTCAGTATTCACGCCGCTTGCGAAACGCCCAACGCCCCACCAGCACGGTGAAGGTCGCCACCAGTGCCACCAGCACCCAGAAGCCATGTGGGTCGTCCGACAGCGGCACGCCACCGACATTCATGCCGAAAAAGCCGGCGATGATGTTGATGGGCAGCGCCAGCACGGTCACCACCGTCAGGGTGAACAGGGTGCGGTTGGTCTGCTCGTTGAGCTTGGCGGCGATCTCTTCCTGCAGCAACTTGATCCGCTCACCCAGGGCGGTGAGGTCGCTGATCACCAGGGTGAACTCTTCGGTCGCCGCGCGCAGCTGGCGCATGTCCTGTTCCTGCAGCCAGTCCGGTGGGCGGTTGAGCAGGCGCAGCAGGGCCCCAGGCTCGAGCGCCAGCAGGCGCTGCAAACGCACCAGTACCCGACGCATGCTGCTGAGTTCGGCGCGGTTGTCACTCAGGCGCTGGGACAGCAACTGGTCTTCGATGCGATCGACGCTGGTGGTGGTTTCGCGCACGATCTGGGTCAACACATCCCCCTGGTCGCGCAGCAGATGCACCAGCAGTTCGATGGACGAATGGAAGCGCTCGCCACGCTTGACCGACGAGCGCAGCTTGTCCACCGAATGCAACGGCTGCAAACGCGCGCTCACCAGCAGCTGGCTGCTGGCGCAGGCCCACAGCGTGGAAATGTCCGACGACACCAGGCCGAAGTTGAACACCACATCGTTGACCACCGCCAACAGCGCCGAATCGGCATGTTCGATACGGGTCGACCGGGACCCCTCGCGCAAGGTTTCGAAAAACGCATCGGGCAGCGTCAGGTGGGCGCGCAGCCAGCGCTCGCAAGCGGCATGGGCCAGGTTCAGGTGCAGCCATAAAAATTCGTCGGGCTCAGGCGGTTCGCCGAGCTTGCGCAGCAACTGCGCCGAATCGATCTCGCGACCGGGCTGGCCTGGGCGGAAGGCAAAAGCATAAAGCAGGCCGAACAGGTCATGGTCCTGTTGCGGATGCAGCGCGGGATGACCCATTCGAACTCGCAATGAGGCATTGAGGTTGATGGCAGAAAGGGTGCGGGATGTACGTTGCAGTTCGATGACAGCGGGTTTGGCGTATGCCGGTCATTTGGGGATAGCCCCGCCAGTTGGCCCATACAAGCGGATCGTTTACTTGGCGACTCGACGATATTGCTGTCTAGGACTGCGAGCAGAATGAGGATCAGTCATTTCGATCAAACCCATAGCAATTGCTGGTTTAAGGTAATTCTTGCTGAATGTGGGACGGTGCGAGAGCCCAAGGCGATCCATCAATTCATTGGCCTTCAATGAAATCCCAATGGGCAGAACATTGAGCAGTCTCGCTACTTGATCGGTTACTTGATCGCCTACTTGATCGCTACCCACTGCTTCGCTGAGGGCTTGAAGCAGTGCTTGGAGCATATACTCGACAAACGGGGTTGCTTCACCAGACTGATCGGCTGCGGCAAGCGCCAAATAGTAGGCTTCTTGCTGCTCACGGATTACCGTTTCTACCGGAAGGTATGCCAGGACTGGTCGCCAACGACTAAGCAACAGCGTCTGCCAGAGCCGTCCCATTCGCCCATTTCCATCAGCAAACGGGTGGATGAACTCAAACTCGTAGTGAAATACACAGCTGATGATCAGGGGGTGCCAATCGTTTTTTACGAGCCAGTGCAATAGGCCCTGCACGAGCGTCGCGACCCGACTGGCTGGGGGCGCCATGTGCAGTAAGCGTACCCCGCGATAGATCCCTACGCCCCCCTTGCGAAAATGGCCAGCGTCATCAATCAGCCCTTGCATCAGCATACCGTGTGCAGCGAGGAGATCGTCTTGAGAGCCGGGGCGCCAGTTCGCCATTGCATCATAGGTAACGAATGCATTTCGGACTTCCTGGATTTCACGTGGCAACCCCAATACCCGCTTGCCATCCAGCAATGCAGTTACCTGCTCCACGCTCAACGTATTGTTCTCTATTGCAAGTGATGCCTGGATAGTCCGAATACGGTTGCCCCGGCGCAGTTGCGGCGTCAGCCCGCTGTCCGGGTGAGCAGCCAACAACCCCACAAGCTCACTGATCTCGGCAACCAATGCCAAAATACGAGGTGTTACCGTGAGCGGTGGTTCGTACTTACTCATTGCCTACAGTCCAAGGAGGTAAGGGGCTTCGTCAGTTTTACGTTCTACACGCCAATGGCTACTGCTCAACACGACTCCTTCCACCTTAATCCACGGGCAATACGAGGGTAAAGCCAGCCAAACATCACTTCACACTTTCCTGAACTGATTATTTGCCCCCAGCGATTTTTCCCCCCGCCAAGCGCCACCAGAATCGCTCACCACAATCACAAAAAGCGTGAGGCCACTCCCGTGGACCAGACACTCCAGGTACGGCAAGCCGCCGCCGACCTCGTCGATGCCTTTGCCAGCAACGACACCGCCCGCTACTTCGCCTGCTTCAGCGAAGACGCCACCTTTCTCTTCCACACCTTGGCGCAGCCGCTGTTGTCGCGTGGCGCTTATGAAGCCGTGTGGGCCCAGTGGCAGGCCGACGGTTTTGCCGTGCTGGCGTGTGAGTCGGGCAATGCGCAAGTGAGCCTGCAAGGTGACGTGGCGATCTTCATGCACGATGTGGCCACACACATCCGCATCGCCGGTGAAGAGCACCAGCTGGCCGAGCGTGAAACCATCGTGTTTCGCCGCCAGGGCGAGCGCTGGTTGGCCTGCCATGAACACCTGTCGGTCGTCACCACCGCCTGATCCTCTTTTACGCGGCCTTGCCGCTCTGCCATCGCACCCACAATAAGGCCCGCGCACTGCGCCGGGCGACAACAACCGCGCTGGAGTATCACCATGAGCCACTCGACCGGTATCGAGACCAACGGCGTCGAACAGATTCCCGACGACCAACGCCACGCCTCCCCGCTTGACCTGTTCCGCCTGATTTTCGGCGGTGCCAACACCTTTGCCACGGCCGTGCTGGGCAGCTTCCCAGTGCTGTTCGGGTTGTCGTTCCAGGCCGGGGTCTGGGCGATTGTGCTCGGGGTCGGCATCGGTGCCATCATCCTCGCCCCCATGGGCCTGTTCGGTGCGCTCAACGGCACCAACAACGCGGTGTCGTCGGGCGCGCACTTCGGCGTGCACGGGCGCATCGTCGGCTCGTTCCTGTCGCTGCTCACCGCCGTGGCGTTCTTCTCGCTGTCGGTGTGGAGCTCGGGCGATGCCTTGGTGGGTGGCGCCAAACGCCTGGCCGGCCTACCAGAAACCGACCTCACCCTGGGCCTGGCCTATGGCCTGTTCGCGGTGTTGGTCCTGGTGGTGTGCATCTTCGGCTTCCGCTTCATGCTGTGGGTCAACAAGATTGCAGTGTGGGCGTCGAGCTTGCTGTTCTTGCTGGGCATCGCGGCCTTCGCCGGGCCGTTCGATGCGGGCTATGCCGGCAGCGTCAACCTTGGCCAAGCGGGTTTCTGGGCAGCCTTCGTCGGTGCGGCGATCCTGGCCATGAGCAACCCGGTGTCGTTCGGTGCGTTCCTGGGCGACTGGTCGCGCTACATTCCGCGGACCACGCCCAAGTCGCGCATCATGCTGGCGGTGATCGGCGCCCAGGCCGCGACCTTGATCCCGTTCCTGTTCGGCCTGTGTACCGCCACCTTGGTCGCCAGCCAGGCGCCTGACTATATCGCGGCCAACAACTATGTCGGCGGCCTGCTGGCGATCTCGCCGAGCTGGTTCTTCCTGCCGGTGTGCCTGATTGCGGTGATCGGCGGCATGTCCACCGGTACCACCGCGCTGTACGGCACGGGCCTGGACATGTCCAGCGTGTTCCCGCGCTTGCTCAGCCGCGCCGCCGCCACCTTGCTGATCGGCGTGCTGGCGATCGGCTTCATCTTCATCGGCCGCTTCACCTTCAACCTGGTGCAGAGCGTGTCGACCTTCGCCGTGCTGATCATCACCTGCACCAGCCCATGGATGGTGATCATGATCCTCGGCCTGATCACCCGTCGCGGCTTCTACCATGCCGATGACCTGCAGGTGTTCACCCGTGGCCAGCGCGGCGGCCACTACTGGTTCACGCACGGCTGGAACTGGCGCGGCATGGGGGCGTGGATCCCCAGCGCGGCAGTCGGCCTGTGCTTCGTCAACCTGCCGGGTCAGTTCGTTGGCCCGCTGGGCGACCTGGCCGGCGGCATCGACCTGAGCCTGCCGGTAACCCTGGGGCTGGCGGGGGTACTGTACCTCGCTCTGCTCAACCTGTTCCCTGAACCTGCTGGCGTATATGGGCCCAATGGCCCGCGCTGGGTGCGCTGCAAAAGCACCTCGCATGCGCCGGTAATCACTGCCGAAATGGCCTGACTGGAATTTGCCCATGACCACTTCTCACTACATCGCCGGCCGCTGGGTCGAAGGCCAAGGCAGCGACTGCATCAGCGTCAATGACCCTGCCCTGGGCCAGCCCTTCGCCGAATTGATGGCCGCCAGCGTTGCCCAGGTCGACCAAGCCGTGGCCGCCGCGCGCGAAGCCCTGCCGACCTGGAAGCAGACCAGCGCCAGCGAACGTGCAGCGTACCTGCGCGGTTTCGCCGAGCAACTCGGGCAGCGCCGTGAAGCGTTGATCACCCTGCAGATGCGCAACAACGGCAAGCCGCGCCACGAGGCCGAAATCGACCTGGACGACGCGATTGCCACCTTCAACTACTACGCCGACCTGGCGGAGCAGTTGCCGCAAAGGAACCGCGATGTGCCCCTGGCCGCGCCCGGCTTCACCGCCCGCACCCGCCTGGAACCGGTCGGCGTGGTCGGCCTGATCGTGCCGTGGAACTTCCCGCTGGTGACCAGCGCCTGGAAGCTCGCCCCCGCCTTGGCCGCAGGCTGCACCGTGGTGCTCAAGCCTTCGGAAATCACCCCGCTGATCGAGCAGGCGTACGGCCAGATCGCCGAGGCCCTCGGCCTGCCCGCCGGCGTGCTGAACATCGTCAACGGCAAGGCCGAAACCGGCGCGGCGCTGAGCAACCACGCAGGCCTCGACAAGCTGTCGTTCACCGGCAGCAACAGTGTTGGCAGCCAGGTGATGCGCAGCGCTTCTGCCCAATGCCGGCCCGTGACGCTGGAGCTAGGCGGCAAGTCGGCGATCGTGGTGTTCGATGATTGCGACATCGACCAGGCCGTGGAATGGATTGTCGCTGGCATCAGCTGGAACGCCGGGCAGATGTGCTCGGCCACCTCACGCCTGCTGGTGCAGGACGGCATCGCCGATGCGCTGCTGCCGCGCTTGCAGGCGGCACTGGAGAACCTGCGGGTGGGCAACCCGTTGAGCGAAGAAGTGGACATGGGCCCGCTGACCAGCCAGGCGCAATGGCTGAAGGTTGCCAGCTACTTCGCCACCGCACGCGAAGAGGGCCTGCAATGCCTGGCCGGCGGCAAAGCGCTGGACCGTGATGGCTGGTTCGTCAGCCCCACGCTGTATGTGGACGTCCCGGCCCACAGCCGCCTGTGGACCGAAGAGATCTTCGGCCCGGTGCTGTGTGCACGGCGCTTCACCACTGAAGCGCAGGCGATCGCCGAAGCCAACGACAGCCGCTTCGGCCTGGTGGCCACGGTCTGCTCTGCCGACCTGGAACGCGCCGAACGCGTTGCCGATGCGCTGGAGGTTGGCCACGTGTGGATCAACTCGGTGCAGGCAGTATTCGTCGAGACCTCGTGGGGCGGAACCAAAGGCAGCGGCATCGGGCGCGAGCTCGGGCCCTGGGGGTTGTCGGGGTACCTCTCGGTGAAGCATGTGACGCGCTGCCTGGGTTAACCCCAGCGGCTGGTCAAGAAGCCCCTTGCTGACGGATGTCACAAGGGGCTTTTGCTTTGCGCATGATTCCGTTTCACAAAGGCCCTCATGGCCACGTGACTTTTCAGTCATCGCGCAAAGTCCCACTTCCTGGTACCCCCACAATCACAACACCAGGCCGGACCACCATGCACCCTCAACGCACCGCCTTGCACAACGAACTGCACGCTCGCCCGTCGCTGTATTTCGACGGCCCGGCCCATGTCTTCCACCTCGCCTTGCTCGGCGGCGATGCAGCGTGTGCGGCGCTGCTGCAACGCTGCTGCCCAGAGGCGCAGCACATCAACGCAGCGCAGGGCATTACCCGGCTGGACGGCCACCCGTTCAAATGGGAACGGCACACCGAGTTCTTCACCCTGACCCTGGTGGTGCCCTGCTCCACCGCCAACACCGAGTGGCAAGCCCTGCCACAGGTGCTAGCCGAAGCCATCGCCCCGCAAACGGCGCAGGTGATCAATGCGGTGCAGGTGCTGGTCCGCGACGAACAGGACCTCGACCTGAGCCACTATGGCTTCAAAGACCCCTGCGGCTCCTGTGTGGGCGGTGGCGATGCGTCGGTGTGGAGCGATTTTCGCCTGACCGAGGACGGTACCAACCGCTTCCTGTTCATCAATCGCCGCCTCAATGCCTACCGCCAGGGCCGCATGATCCGGCGCCTGCTGGAGATCGAAACCTACCGCATGATGGCCTCGCTGACCCTGACCACGGCCAAGGCCCTGAGCCAAGAGCTGGACGCCTTCGACAAGACCCTGGTGAGCCTGTCCGAACGCAGCGCCGGCGGCGATGGCCACGACTCCAAGGGGCTGCTCGACGCCATCGCCCTGCTCTCGCGGCAGGTGGTCAGCCACACGGTGAAGACCCGCCACCGCTTCGGCGCTACCCAGGCGTATGCGCAACTGGTGTTTGAGCGGTTGGCTGAACTGCGCGAAAGCCACGTGGGCGATTGCCAGCGGTTGGGCGTGTTCATCGAACGCCGGTTCAAGCCTACGGTGCGTTACTGCGCAGCCACCGAGCAACGGCTGGAGCAGTTGGCGAAGAATGTCGCCAACCTGGGGGACCTGCTGCAGGCCCGGGTGCAGGTGGAGATGGAAGAGCAGAACGCAGAGATCCTGCGCAGCCTCAATGCCCGGGCCGACGCCCAGGTGAAGATTCAGCGGGCGGTGGAGGGGCTGTCGATCATCGCCATCACCTATTACCTGTTGAACCTGTTCAAGCTGCTGTATGGCGGGCTGAATGTGCTGGGGGTGGGGCTGACGGCGCGGGATGGGTTGTTGGCGATGGCGCCGCCAGTGCTGTTAGTGCTGCTGGTGATCCTGGTGAGGATCAGGCAGGCCAAGCAGCATTGAAGCCCTGTGGGCCGCTGTGCGGCCCCGGCTTCACGCCGGCTCGTCAGCCGGGTGCGCGCCCTCTTGCACCAACACCATGCTTTGCGGCGACGACAGCGGGATGCCCTCATCGCGTAACCGGCCAAGAATGGTGAACAGCAGGTCACTGCGCGTGCCCGACACCTGCCGCGGCCCCGCTACATAACCACTGACGCCAATGACCATGCCACTGGTGGTCAGGTCCTTGAACGACACCGAACACGCAGGTGCATCCAGTATCGCTTCATGCTCCTGGTACGCCGCCAGCAGCAATTCCCGCACACGGTTGGCATCGGTTTCCAGCGGCAAGGTCAGGGTAATGCTGACCACCCCAAGGGCATTGCCCATGGTCACGTTGCGCACGTTTTGCGAGATGAACTGCGAGTTGGGCACGATCACCGTCGAGCGGTCGGACATCTGAATCTCGGTGGCGCGCACATTGATGCGGCGGATATCACCCTCGACACCGGCCAGGCTGACCCAGTCGCCCACCTTCACCGGGCGCTCGGTAAGCAGGATCAGGCCGGAGATGAAGTTCTGCACGATCTGCTGCAGACCAAAACCGATACCGACCGACAGCGCACTCACCACCCAGGTCAGGCTGGTCAGGTTGATGCGCAGGGTCGACATCACCAGCATGGCCAGGAACAGGAAGCCCAGGTAACCCACCAGCGTCACCAGCGAGGCGCGCATGCCGGCGTCCATGTCGGTTTCTGGCAGCAGGCGCTCGCTCAACCAGCGCTTGAGCACACGAATACCGAACATGCCGCCGAAGAACATCACCACCGCCAACAGGATGTCCTGCGGCACGATGTTCATGTTGCCGAGCATCTTGCCACCGGTATCGTCCCAATCCCCCAGGCTGAGCAGCAATTCGCCGGGGCTGGTGCCCGACGGCGTCAAGGCCAGCAATACCGCCAGGAACAGCAACACAGTGCGACCAATGCCGGCGAGAATCGTGCTGGCCTGGGCCTGATGACGCGGCGCCAGGCCCAGCGTCGACGCCAAGGCCAGGCCACCGGGCTGACGAGGCGACAGCAAGGTCTCGCACAGGTCACCGAGGAAGGTGGTCAACAGGTAGGCACAGGTGGCCACCACGCTGATCCACAGCAACTTGGCGGTCAGGAAGTAGGCCAGGGTCAGGAAGCCGGCCAGCAGTGCCAGCACGATCAACCCCACCCACACCACGATGACGAAGGGGATCAGCCCCGCCAGGCCGGTCGGGCGCTCCAGGTCATGCTGGCGCAAGGTGCGGCGGTAGCGCAGCAAGGCCACCGAGAAAATCACCGCCACCACCAGCGCGGTCAGGCCGTTGGTGGCCACGGTCAGCGCCAGGCTGGTGCCGATCACGCTGTTGATGCGCTCCTGGGTCAGCAGCACCATCAACGCCAGGGCCAGCAGTTTGGGGAACCAGCCCAGGGCGCTGGCCACTTCATCGTGGATCGGCGGCAGGCGCCAGGACGGGCGCTGCAGCATCAACATGGCGCGGCCCAGGCCCGAAATGAAGGCGCTGAACACCACCAGGGTAAGGATATGGTTGGTCAGGCTGGCGATGTCCGAACCCAGCTCGGCGCTGCTTTCCAGGCCCCAGCGCAGCAGCGACACGGAGCCAGCGATGGTACCCAGCGTCGCCAGGCTGACGCTCAGGGCCAAGGCGCTGCGGCGCAGGCGGCCTTCCGGCAGCCAGCGGATCATGGCGTCTGCCAGCAGGCGTTCGAGCAGGCGACGGACCAAGGTCCAGACCAGGATTGCCGCCACCAGGCTGGTCAGGAACAACCAGCGATGCTCGGCACTGAACGCGCTGGCCACGGCATCGGCCGCCTCGCCGCGCAGGTCTCGCAGGCGACTCAGGTCTTCGGCGGTAGGGCGGATCAGCGATTGCCAGAACGCCGGGGTCAGCGGGCTCGTCGCGCGGCTGGTGACCTGCGAGTTGAACTGGCTGCGGCGCAGGTTGACGATCTGCGTGGACAGGTCGCGGGCCGACTGGGTCAGCTTGGTTGCCTGCTCCTGCTCGGCCAATACGGACTTTTTCTGCGCCTCGAGGTCCTTGCGCTGAAGCGTGATGGTCGCGGTCTCGTCCGGCTGGGGCGGGCCAAGCACCTTGAGTTTGTCGTCCAGGCCATCGACGTCGGTGGTCCGCAGCGCACTCAGTGCATCGGCCTGACGCTGAACCTGCATGGCGGCCTGGCGCAACTGCGAGAGCACGTCGTCATTGGCGTTGCTGGTGACGCCCTGGCGGATCTCGTCGAGTCGGTCATTCAGTTGCTCAAGGCTCGCGTTTTCTTCGAGCACCGGCAGTTCGGCAGCGGCCAGGCTGGAGACTGGCGTGGCCGGTGCGGACCAGGCCGGGGTGGCCAACGCCACCATCAGGGCCAATACGCCTAGGCAATAACGGGCAAGGCTGACACGCCTCATCGAACATTCCTCTATACATTTCGATTTGGCGGGGGATTCTACGCGGCTTGAGGCGATCAGGAGAGTGCCGTTTCTCGCGTGAGCAGTTGCTGCTTGCGCTCGACGCCCCAGCGGTAGCCGCTAATGTCGCCATCGCGGCGTACCACCCGGTGGCACGGGATGGCCACGGCAATGCGGTTGGCGGCGCAGGCCATGGCCACCGCGCGCACCGCCTTGGGTGCGCCGATACGCTCGGCGATGTCGGTGTAACTGACCCGACAGCCGGCCGGCACCTCGCGCAGGGCCTGCCAGACCCGCTCCTGAAAAGCCGTGCCTTGCACATCCAAAGGCAGCGCCAGGCCCAGTGCTGGCGCTTCGACAAAGCCCACCACCTCGGCGACCACGCGTTCATATTCGTTGTCGCCGCCTATCAGCCGGGCGTTTGGGAACTGGTCCTGCAACGCGTGCAGCAGTGGCTCGGGGTCATCACCCAGCAGGATCGCGCAAATGCCCTTCTCGCTCTGCGCCACCAATATCGCCCCCAGCGAACACTGGCCCAGCGCAAAGCGAATGGTCGCCCCCTGCCCGCCGGCACGGTAGGCCTTGGGGCGCATGCCCAAGCGTTGCTCGGCACTTTCGTAGAAGCGGCTGTTGGAGTTGTAGCCGGCGTCGTAAATGGCATCGGTGACTGAGCGCTGGTCATTTTCCAGGTGCTCGCGCAGGCGCCTGGCACGAAACGCCGAAGCGTAAGCCTTGGGGGTCAAGCCGGTTTCGGCCTTGAACAGGCGGTGCAGGTGAAAGGGGCTGACGGCCAGTTGTGCACTGAGTTGGTCGAGATTCGGCGAAATCTCGTCGCCCTCGAGCAGGCGGCAGGCGCGGGTGACCAGCTCGCTACGCCGGGTTGCAGTGGCACGGCTCGCGCTTGTGCAACGCTTGCAGGCCCGGTAACCCGCAGATTCGGCAGCGGCGGCATCGCTGTAGAACGCGACGTTTTCGCGCTTGGCCATGCGCGCTTTGCAGCCAGGGCGGCAGTAGATACCGGTGGTGCGCACGGCGTAGACGAAGTGACCGGCGGCGTTACCGTCGCGAGCCTGCACGGCCTGCCAACGTTGTTCGGAGGTTGTGTAGGGTTTCATCGCGGGTTACCTCTTATCTTTATCGCCTGTACCGGCCTCTTCGCGGGCAAGCCCGCTCCCACAGGTACACCACGGGTCCCGACGACAGTGGAGACCATGTGGGAGCGGGCTTGCCCGCGAAGAGGCCGGTGCAGGCACAGCAAATACCTCAGGCCCGCCACAGGTACCAGGCCGCCACGGTGCGGAACGGGCGCCAGCCACCGCCCAGCGAGCGCATCTGCGCCGGCGTCGGTGCCTTCTCCAACCCCTTGAGCCGACGATACCCCTCACGCACCGCGAAGTCGTCGACCGGCAGAATGTCCGAACGCTCAAGGCAGTAAATCAGCAACATCTCCACCGTCCAACGCCCTACCCCGCGCAAGGCCACCAGGCGCTCGATCAATGCGTCATCGGGCATGGCCAGCGCCTCCTCGCGGCTGGGTACCACCCCCGCTAGCCGGGCCTGGGCAATGCCCTGAACCGTGGCTGCCTTGCTCGCCGAAAAACCACACGCACGCATCGCCTCTGGCGTTACGGCCAGCAATTGCTGCGGTGCGGGAAAGCCGCCTTCGGGGAACAGCGCCAACAGCCGGCCCAAAATCGACTCGGCAGCGCGTGCATGCAATTGCTGGTAGGCAATCGCCCGTACCAGCGCCTCATAAGGCTCGCGTCCCGGCGTCGCCTGGTGCAGGCACGGCCCGATCGCTGCGATATGCCGCGCCCAGTCCGGGTCCGACTCGGCCAGGTAGCGGGCAGCTTCCCGGTAGGCTTCGGGCGAAAGGTCAGCCAGGATCATAGCGGCTCCAACACGTCGACTAGAGGCCTAGCTTAGCCCAACCGTTCATCGGCGAAACGCCGGATCTTGCGCGGCTAATTCCTGGCATACCATTGCTCTGCGGCGCGTTACCCGCATAGAATTGAGAACTATTCACAATCGCGCACGCTCACGGGATCAGGCCTTCGATACGATGCAGATCAACGACACGCTCAAGCCCACCGAGGTCGCTCTGCTCTATCAGTCCCACCACGCCTGGCTAAGCAGCTGGCTGCGCAGCCGGGTCGGGTGCCATGAGCATGCCGCCGACCTGGCCCAGGATACCTTCGTCCGGGTGTTGCGTGCCCGTCAGGCATCACCGCTCAAGGAGCCCCGCGCCTACCTCAGCGCCATCGCCCGTGGGCTGATGATCGACCAGTTCCGCCGCCGCGCCCTGGAGCGGGCCTATCAGGAAAGCCTGGCCCACCTGCCGGAAGCCGAAGTGCCCAGCGAGGAACACCGGCTGGTCATCCTCGATACGCTGGAACGCCTCGACCGCGCCCTGCAGGCGCTGAAGCCGCGGGTGCGGCAGGCCTTTCTGCTGGCCCAGATCGACGGGCTGAGCATCGCGCAGATCGCCCTGCAGCTGGATGTGTCCCGCGCGACCATCGAGCGCGACTTGGCCAAGGCCCTGGGTGTCTGCTACCGGTTGCGTTATGCCGAACGCTGAGAACGCCCCCGCGCAAACCCAGGTCGACCAGGCCATCGACTGGCTGGTGAAACTGCGCTTCGACACCCCCAGCCCGCGTACCGAGCGGCAATTCCAGCAATGGCTGGCCAGCCACCCACAAAACCCTCAGGCCTGGCAGCGTGTCAGCAGCCTCAGCGACGAGCTGGCCGGGTTGCCCAAGGCACTGAGCCGACGCACCCTCGACGCCAGCCAGCGCCAGCACAGCAGCCGCCGGGACCACCTCAAGCTGCTGGCGCTGTTGGCCGTTGGCGGCAGCCTGGGCTGGGCCGCGCGCGCGCCCTTGGGCCTGCCGCAGCTACTGGCCGACAGCAGCACCGCGGCAGGTGAGCGCCGGCAATTGCAAGGCAGTGATGGCAGCCGTATCCAGCTCAACACCGCCAGTGCCATCGACCTGCACTACAGCAGCCAACAACGACTGCTCGAACTGATACGGGGCGAGGTCAGCCTGGACGCCAACGCCAACGACAGCCGCCCCTTCCGCATCGATACCCGTGTCGGCACCTTGGGCACACTCGACGGCCAACTGCTGCTGCGCGAAAACGACAATGGCTTGTTGGTGGCCGTACGCCGTGGCGAGGTCACACTGTTCCCCGCGTCGCCTTCAGCGCGGTTGGTACAGGCTGGCGAAACCTTGCAGGTGCAGGCCAACGGCAGCTCGCAGGCCGTGAGCCTGCGCAGCGACCCGTGGGGCTGGACCGACGGCGTGCTCAGCGTGCAGCAGATGCCGCTGGGCGAATTCGCGGCGGAGCTGGCCCGCTACCGCCCGGGCCTGCTGCGCTGCGCCGACGAAGTGGCAAACCTCAAGGTCTCCGGCACCTACCAGCTGGCCGATACCGGGCAGATTCTGCAATTGCTCACGCGCAGCCTGCCGGTGCGGGTCGAGTACCGCACACGCTATTGGGTGAGCATCGACGCCGCCTGAACCCCGCGTGGTCAGTCCGCCACCGCGCGCAGGCGCCCTGCCCGCCGGTACGACTGCCGGGCAAAACAGACGAACAACCCCGCCATGATCGCCAGCGCCATCGGCAACCCGTGCGGTGCCACATCCATCGCCGCGCCACTGACCAGCGGCCCGATCAGGCTGCCCACACCCCACAGCAAGCCGACGCTGGCATTGGCCGTGACCAAGTCCTGCCCTTTAAAGCGCTGCCCGATCAGCACCAGCGCCAAGGTGTAGATGCCCCCCGCCACTGCGCCCAGCACCACCAACAGCGGCCACAGCAACCAGGTCATCTGCAGCAGCCACGGCAGGCCGATGCCGATCAGCATCGCCACCAGGCCGCACACCAGGTGCAGCCCGGTGCGCTCGACCCGGTCGGCCAACCAGCCCAAAGGCAGCTGGAACAGCATGTCGCCAGCAAACACCACCGTCACCATCAGCGCCGCCACACCCACGGCAAAGCCGTGGCTGGTGGCGTACACCGGCAGCAGCGACAGCACCACGGCGTCGAAGAAGGAGAAGAACAGCACCGCCACGCACAAGGCCGGCGCCACGCGGAAGAACCCGGCCAGGCCGAAGCTTTTTTCGCCTTCTTCATGCTCGACGTAGTCGTTGGGCACGGTCAGCACGATGCACAGCAGCGCCAGGCCATAGCAGGCGGTGACCACGCCAGTGATCCACGGGCTGTCGGCGCCCAGCACGGCCAGCATTGCCGGGCCGAGTACCTGGAAGCCGGTAAAGCTGGTGGCGTACAGGGCCATGATTTTGCCGCGGTTATGCTCGGGGCACAGCTCGTTGACCCAGGACTCGCCCAGAATGATAGCGATACCCATGCCGATGCCCAGGCCCAAGCGCAGCAACGCCAGCAGCCAGATCGAGTCGAAAGCCGACTCCAGCAAGGCGATGCTGACGGTGCACAGGCTGAAGCACAGCAAGTAGATGGTGCGCCGGGTCAGGCGCCGGCAGCAGGCGTCGACCATGAACGCCGAAAGCATCATCCCAGCTGCCGGGATGGCCGAAATAATGCCGATTTCCAGCGTGCCTGCGCCGGCCTCATGCAGGCGCAACGACACCAACGGCAAGCTGGCCCCGAGGCTAAAGCCCACCACCGACACGGCGAACAACAGGCCCGCCAGCAAACGCATGTTCATTTACCACTCCTTGCAAACCGAAAAGACGAGCAAACACGAGCGCGCACGCCGGGACGGCGGACGACGCAAAGGCGCGGATCAGTTCAGGGCAAGGTGAGGCGAGAAGGTGAAGGCAAACAGCACGCTGCGCCGACGCTTGAGCACCGTGTCGCTCGGCCACGCACGACGCAGGGCCTGGAGTGCAGGCTGGCGAGCAGGTGGGAGGGACGGGTTACGGCGCATTGCTTTGACTACGCAGGTTGGAGAAAAGAGGCGGCACTCTAGGCTAACGGTGGTCGGGCCGTCAATCATCAGGGGGCGTGGGAGCGGGCTTGCCCCGCGAACACCGGCGAAGCCGGTGGCATGCACCGCGTAGCCCCATTCGCGGGACAAGCCCACTCCCATAGGGTCCTCACAAGGTCTGAGCCTGCGCAGTTACCTGTGGGAGCAACTGTCTTCTAGTGGAGGCTGGCCTTGCAGGCGATTGGGCTGCGCAGCAGCCCCTTACAGGCTCAACGCTTGCCGGTAGACGGCAGGAACACCGCCAACAACCCGAACAACGGCAGGAACGAGCACACGCCATACACGTACTCGATACCGCGCAGGTCCGCAACATAACCCAGCAGCGCCGCGCCAATACCGCCGAAGCCGAACATCAGCCCGAAGAAGATCCCGGCAATCATGCCCACGCTGCCCGGCACCAGCTCCTGCGCATACACCACGATGGCCGAAAACGCCGAGGCCAGGATGAAGCCGATCACCACGCTCAGCACGGTGGTCCAGAACAGGTCGGCATACGGCAGCGCCAGGGTGAACGGTGTCACGCCCAGAATGGAGAACCAGATCACCGCCTTGCGCCCGATACGGTCACCGATCGGCCCGCCGAAGAAGGTACCGGCCGCCACCGCGCCCAGGAACAGGAACAGGTGCAGCTGCGAGCTGGCCACCGAAACGTCGAACTTTTCGATCAGGTAGAAGGTGAAGTAGCTGGTGAAACTGGCCATGTAGAAGTACTTCGAGAACACCAACAGGCCTAACACGATCAGCGCCGCGATCACCCGCTTGCGCGAGATGCCATGGGTGGCCTGCACCGCCTTGCGGGCCTTGGCCTGGTTGAGGTGCTCCTTGTACCAGCTACGCAGCATCAGGGTCACGGCGAAGAAGAACAGCCCCGCCAGGCCAAACCAGGCCACGTGCGTTTGCCCGAACGGGATGACGATCGCCGCCGCCAGCAGTGGCCCCAGCGCCGAGCCGGTGTTGCCGCCTACCTGGAAGGTCGATTGGGCCAGACCAAAACGCCCGCCCGAGGCCAACCGCGCGATGCGCGAGGTTTCTGGGTGGAAGGTGGACGAACCAATGCCCACCAGCGCCGAGGCCAGCAGAATCATCGGGAAGCTGCCGACAAAAGCCAGCATCACGATCCCCACCAGCGTGCACAGGGTGCCCATCGGCAGCAGGTTGGGTGCGGGCCGGCGGTCGGTAAAGAAGCCGACCCAAGGCTGCAGCAGCGAGGCGGTTATCTGGAATGTCAGGGTGATCATGCCGATCTGGGCGAAGCTCAGGTCGTAGTTGGCCTTGAGCATCGGGTAGATCGCCGGCAGCACCGACTGGATCAGGTCATTGATCAAGTGCGCCAGGGCGCAGAAGCCGATGATGCGCATCACCAACGGGTTGGCAGGGTTCGCCGCTGCGCTGGTGGACGCCGTGGAGGTGCTACTGATGGCCATGTGCCTGAATCTCCGTCCGCAGGTTTGGGATCCGATTATCGGGAAACAAATAGATACATAGCTACCTTTTTTATCCCTCCGTCGAAACGTACTTGTAAATGGTTCTCAATATAATTAGCATCCTCGACTCATTCCCCTGTCATCGTTGGGCGAAACGGCCCCTATCGTGAGCAGACCGATCCCATGAGCCCGATGCCCGCCAAGCAACTCCAGCCCGACCCTCAGCAGGAAGCCCTGGAGTGGTTTTCCCGTTTGCGTCAGCCCGGCTGTGACGAAGGCGAACGCCAGGTGTTTGCCGCCTGGTGCCAGGCGCCGCAGAACGCCCAAGCCTACGCTGAACTGGAAACCTTCTGGCAACAGCTGCAACCGCCACCGGCACGCCCCCGACCGCGGCAGATAAATACGCGCCGCAGCCACCTGGGCAAATGGCTGGCGCTGCTGTTTTTGCTGGTGCTAGGCGCTGTGGCCTACCTGTACTGGCCACTGATGCAACGCCTGGGCAGCGAACTGCACACCGACGTGGGCGAACGCCGCAGCTTGCGCCTGCCCGACGGCTCTACCCTGCACCTGGACAGCGCCAGCGCGATGAACGTCGACCTGCGTGGCCGTACCCGCCAGCTGCACCTGGTACAAGGCCAGGTGTACCTGGAGGTCCTGCTCGACGGCCGGGCCATGGAGGTAGACGTGGGCGATGCGCGCATCCAGGTATTTGGCACCCGCCTGCAAATCGCGCGCTATGCGCACCACGACGAGCTGGTGGTGCTCAGTGGCAAGGCCATGGTTGTGCAGGGCGGGGAGCAGCGCCTGGTCTCGGCGGGTGAACGGGTGAGCTTCGACGGCACACGGATCAATACTGTGCAAAAAGCCGATCCGAAGACCGCCGACAGCTGGCGCAACGGCCGCCTGCGCGCCACTGATATGCCGCTTGGGCAAGTGTTGGAGCGCCTGGCGGGCTACCAGGGCGAACGGCTGTGGATAGTCGACGCACACACCGCCCATCGGCGCGTGAGCGGCGATTTCAACCTCGACCGCCCTACCGAAAGCCTCGCCGCACTGGCCAGCGCCCAGCATTTGCAGCTGCACAGCGTGCTCGGGCACTGGCTGATCGTTCGCTGAAGGCGGGCCTGGCGGCTAAGTTTTTGAAAGCGTGCAAATTTTTTTTGAAATGAGTGTTGACAGAGGGGCATCACAAGGGAATAATGCGCGCCATTGGCTACATAGCTCAGTTGGTTAGAGCATAGCATTCATAATGCTGGGGTCCGGGGTTCAAGTCCCTGTGTAGCCACCAAACATGATAAAGGGCTTACCGAAAGGTAGGCCCTTTTTCGTTGCCTGTGACAAAGTGACGGCGTCTCCGGCAACAGACCCAGTGCGATGCGCTAAACCCACACAGCTGTAAGCAGTGCTAGCACTGCCACCAGGGCCAGCACTTTAATTGTCTGAGCCGTACGCGCGGCAGGCGCATGCTCGTGCGAAGAGGTCAGGGTTTCCTGCATGCGCTTAAAGGCTTCGATGTGCTCTTCATCTTGCGCCAGCCAGACACGAAAAGCCTTGCGCTCGCGGCCACTGGGCTGGCCGTCGAGGCGCGCCAGCCATTCGACGGCTTCGTGTAGGATTTCAGGGCTCATAGCGGCGCCCCAATGAGGCATTGGCGCAACCACACCAGCCGCCACTGGTAACAGCCCCTGTACCAGTCATCCAGGCAGTCTGCGGCGGGAAATAGAGGTATTTTCATCGCGATGCTTCGCAAATGGGAATGATTCTATTCTAAATTGCCACTACCCGACATGCAATCACCAGCTTGACGCAGGCATTTCACTTGCCTGTTCGAAGGATCCTGCCTGATACGATCACATCGCTACAACTGATAGAAGTACCAGGTGCCCACCCTGCCCTGTCAGCGCACACTCGCCATTACAACTGCCAGACCAAGGCCGATCAGCGCCAGGCCAATCACTCGGTCCATCATGACTTGCTGCTCGATCATCGCCTTGCGCAATGCCGTGCTGGAGAAGAACACCGCCACCAGGCTGAACCACACCCAATGGGCAAACGACATGAACGCGCCGTAAGCGAAGTCCAGCGCCAGCGGGCTACCCGGCTGCACCACCTGGGTGTAGGCGCTGATGACGAAGAGCATGGTCTTGGGGTTCAGGGCGTTGGTCAGAAACCCGGTGCGCAGTGCCGCCCTCAGGCTGGCACCGGTGTCTTGGCCAACGCCGTCGAGGTGGATGCGCGTGGTGTTGGTCAGCGATTTATAGCCTAGGTAGATCAGGTACCCAGCACCGACGACCTTCATGAACAGGAACAGGGATGGGCTCTGGCTAATGATCACGGCGATGCCCAGCACCGTATACAGCACATGCACCTGCACGCCCAAGGCGATCCCCACGGCAGCCGCCAGTCCGGCTTTACGGCCCTGTGCATAACTGCTGCGGGTGACCATGGCGAAGTCGGCCCCCGGGCTGATAACCGCAAGGATGGTGAACAGGGCTACGGCGATAAGTTCGGTCATTGGCGGGTCTCGATTGGCGATGAAAATGCACAGACACGCCGATTATCCTGGGCTTATGGGCCGCTAAAAATCGATTTATAGTGGCGGATATTCGATAGTTTTTCTCACAGAGGTGCAGTGCTTGCACTGCCCGCGAAGAGGCCGGAACAGGCACCACAAAACCATGAAACTGCCCCCTCTCAACGCCTTCCGCTACTTCGACATTGCCGCCGAAACCGAAAGCTTCGTGCGCGCCGCCGAGCGCCTGCATGTCACCCACGGCGCGGTCAGCCGGCAGGTACGGCTGCTTGAGGAAAGCCTCGGTATCGAACTGTTCGAACGCCGCAACCGGGCCATCTTCCTCACCGCCGCCGGCCGTGCGCTGCATGGCACCACCCAGGCCATGTTCGAACAGCTCGAAGGCGCCGTGCAGCGCCTGCAACAGCAGGAGCGCGACAACGTGCTGGTGCTCTCCTGCGAGCCCACCATCGCCATGCGCTGGCTGATCCCGCGCCTACCGCGCTTCCACAGCGCCCACCCCGACCTGCAACTGCATCTGGTAGCCGCCGGTGGGCCGCTGGACTTCGCGCGCAGCGGCGTCGACCTGGCGCTGCGCCGCGATGACTTCCACTGGGACCGCCAACTGCATCACCGCAAGATCTGCGACGAATGGATCGGCCCAGTCTGCCGCCCCGGCGCCGCCACCGGCCTGGACGGCCAGCGCTTATTGCACAGCCGCACCCGGCCCAGCGCCTGGCCCACCTGGCTGCGCCTGAGCGAACAACGGGCCAGGCACACCCAGCGCAGCGACTATGAGCATTTCTATTTGTCGATCCAGGCCGCCAGCGCGGGCCTGGGCCTGGCCATGGGGTCAGCCTTGATGGTGCGCGACGAACTCGACAGCGGCCAACTGCAGGCCCCTTTCGGCTTCTTGCGCGACGGCTCTGCCTATCATCTGCTCAGCCCGCAGCCGCTGGACGAGGGTGGCAAGCGCCAGCGTTTCGCCGAATGGGTGATCGACCAATGCCAGGCCTGCCTGGCTCACTTGGGTTTGATACAGAACGACGACCCGGCGCTGCCATCGCCACCCCAGGTGCGGTAGCCGGCCGTGTCGACATGAATACGACCTGACGGGTAGCGGCCCAGGCCCATGTTCCAGGCTTGGCCATGCTGTTGCCAGAAACGGCACAACGGGTTGGGGTCAGCCCAGGCCGGCAACAGCATATCGACGGCGAAGGCACGGGTGTGGGCGCTGTTGGCGGCGCCACCGGCGCAGACGTTCAGGCGCGGGTCACGGTAGGCTGAAACCACCTCGAACTGGCGCAGGATGCCTTGATCGCCGAGGGTTTTGAGCAGTGACAGCGTCGAGCGCACCGCAGGCCATTGGCTCGCCGGTGGCACCGCAAACGGCGACGCCCGGCACAGCTTCCAGTCCGAGGCCGAGCGAAGCAGTTGGTGAATAGGCACCACCCCGTACAAGCGGGCGTCTACCAGCATCTCGCGGAACGGGCGAGTCTGATGATCGCCAGCCCATTGAGCGAACATCCACACGTCGCGGTCATCGGCCTGCGCCGCATTGACCGCCCACATCCCCGCCACCAGCAGTAGCCACTTCGTCCCTGTCATCCCTACTCCCGGCTCAAGCCTCATGGCCTGTAATTGGGGCCGCTTGGCAGCCCATCGCCGCGACTGGTCACCACGACAATGCCTCAGGTATAGCGCAGTATAGAAAGGCTCCCACACCTGTGGGAGCTCCTATGGTTTTTGCCATTAGTCCAACGCCCGCAACCGATACTGCGGCGGCAGTTGGGCGAACCCGCTGATGGTGGTGTCCAGGCTCTTCCAACGCCCGTCCTTGATGCCGTAGATGCAGCCATGCACCGACAGCTCCTGCCCACGGTGCCAGGCGTTCTGCACGATGCTGGTGTGGGCCACGTTGGCGACCTGCTGGATCACGTTCAGCTCACACAGGCGATCGACCTGCGCCTCTTCGGTTTCAAGGTTGGCCAGCTCACCGCGCTTTTCGTAGTACAAGTCGCGAATCGAACGCAGCCAGCCGTCGATCAACCCTAGCTGGCGGTCCTGCATGGCGGCGCGCACGCCGCCGCAGCCGTAGTGGCCGGTGACCAGGATGTGTTTGACCTTGAGCACTTCGACGGCGTACTGGATCACCGACAGGCAGTTAAGGTCAGTGTGCAGCACGACGTTGGCGACATTGCGGTGGACGAACAGGTCGCCGGGCAGCATGCCGACGATCTCGTTGGCCGGCACCCGCGCATCGGAGCAGCCGATCCAGAGGAATTCCGGGGTTTGCTGACGGGCCAGTTTGGCGAAGAAATCGGGGTCACGCTGGGTGATGGCATCGGCCCAGCGCGCATTGTTGTCGATCAGTTCCTGCAGGTCGTGCATGGTCTTGCCTCATCAGGTTGTACCTGTGTGACTGGACCTGCGCCTGAGGGGTCACTCCTCGAACAGGGTGCAGGCCATCACCAGGAAGCACTCACGCTTCTTCCAACCGTGCCTTAACGACCCCCTGGACAAAATAGCGTGCAGCGTCCGGGCTTTGGTCCATAAACGATAGATCGACAGGTCTCAATCGACGCCACCTATTTGCTTTCTATCTGACAGCTTCATGACCGGATCGCAGGGCGTGAATGAACCTACATGGTTAGACCTGCCTTGCAGCATCTAGAATCTGTAAAGATTATCGCTTAGCTGATCTGCGAATCCAACTAACAATTCCACTCACACCGTTATAAACGTATTCCCTCACCTCGATAACTCTCACTGTCCTTCCATATTTATTGTATAACGCTTCTCTCGCCTCATCCGCTGCCTTAGAATCGAGCATATCTAAATAATCTAGCGCGATAGTTCTATTGTCTGGAACATTACTATCATTAGAAAACAACTCGAGTTGAGAATACTCAATTCGAGCTGTCATTCTGGCTTTAACCTGCCTCCTGTTGACATCAGCCTGCGGTTTTTGAATGAGACCTCCTTCTTGCTTCACGCGCTTTGCCCCCCCAGCCTCTACGGTTGACGCAGCACGCTTACGCGAAGCATGAATCCCCTCAGAGCGAGGGCTAATCGTTGTAGTAATCCTTGGGAAATTCTGTACCTGACTCTTTCCAAATAAACCATCTGAATAATAACTCGGCCCGGTGCGCGCACTGGGTGCAATGGGTGCAATGGGTGCACTGAGTTCTGTACCCGGTGTCAACCAATTAAAGACACTTGATGAGCCCACATAGTAGATCATGTGACCACTAGGGTCCGTACGATTCACTGGGTCACCCCCGCAGTAAACATACGCATTCACGCCTCCTCTACCAAACGGACTGAATTCATCAGGCGAGTTGAAGCGATTGGTAACAACGTCAAAAAAACGATAACCGTTTCCAAGAAAGTAACCGATTGGTAACAATGACTGCATCTGGCCTGCGAAGCCAATCAGCGACTCCATACCCCTCTGGAAGCCATAAGGTGAATAGGCTACCGATTTAGACCGTGTACCGGACTCACCTATCACAGAGCCCATGCCATCCGAAGCGAGCATCATCGTTTGCTGAAGACCATTGGCAACCTTTCGCTCGACAAGCCGCATACCCGCAGCCTGGATCAACGAACTGCAACGGCCTTCCTGCCAAACAGTGCGTACTGCATCCCCTTCATAAAAAAACCAAGCACCCGTGAAAGTCTTCATGGTCGTAATACTCAGAATTCCCATCCCAATGATTCAGAACGCGAAGCCCTTTGTATACTGGTAAAAATGCCAGGAGCGTTTCTGGGGTAACTCGGAAGCCGAGCGCAGCAACGGGTGAATCGGCACCACGCCATAGTATGCGCTAGAGGGCTGGCAGCCAGCGCATCAGCGAATGGACCGCACCTTCACTCTTCGAACAACGTACAAGCCATCACCAGCGCATCCTCGCGCCCGCCCGCCATAGGGTAGTAATCCCGCCGGCGGCCGATCTCGTTGAAGCCATAGCGCTCATACAACCGATAGGCCGACTGGTTGCTGGCGCGCACCTCCAGGAAGCACTCACGACCATTGAGCTGGTAAGCTCGCGCCATCAGGTGCTCGAGCAGACGCAGGCCCAGGCCACACCCCTGGTTCTCGGGTTTGACGGTGATGTTGAGCAGGTGCGCCTCGTCGATGATCACGTTGATCACGCCGTGGCCGACCTGCTGCTGGCCATCGAACATCAGCCACACTTCGTAGGACTTGAGCGCATCCTGAAAGATTCCGCGGGTCCAGGGATGACTGAACGCTGCATATTCGATCTTAAGCACGGCATCCAGATCCGCCTCGGTCATCGGGCGGAAACTGATCGATTCACTCATTCAACGCTCTTCCAGCGCGCCATCAGCTGGCGCATGGCTTTCCAGACGTCCGCCTTGCGCTGCGGCTCGTCCATCAACAGTTCAAGGCCCGGCAAGGCCCAGGCGTCGCCCAGGCCATCGAGCTTCAGTACTTGGTAGTAAGTGTGCGCATCGGCATTGCCGGCGAAGCGTAGCGCGGGCAGGCCGATCAGCCACAAGCAGTTGCACGGAGCTTCTTCCAGGCGCGCCTGGATGAACCCCTGGACAAAATCGCGTGCTGCGTCCGGGCCCTGGTCCATGTTACCGCGCACCAGCAACGGCCAGCGGACCGGCTCGCCGATGATCTGCGGGGCGTCGGGCAGGCCGGCGGCGCGCAGCATGTCCTTGAGCAACAGGTAGGACGGGTCGCGGCTCTGGAAGGGCTGGCCGGTGGCCAGTTCCACCAACAGCAGGCAACTGCCGGCACGCAGCAACTGCAGAGAGAAACGTGGCGGCGGCACCGGGGCCGGGCGCGGTGCGGGTGCTTCTGGCTCCGCTTCGGCTGGCTTGGCGGCAGGCTTCGCGGTGCTGCCGGGGCGCGGGATTTCGATTTTCGGGCGTTCGCCAGAGCGTGCCTGAGGGGCGGCTGGCGCCGGCTGGTTGGCCGCAGGTGCAGGCCTGACCTCGAAGTCGATGTCTTCGACCGGCGCCACCGGCAACAACAGTTCGGGCCGCGACGGTGCGGCGAACGGCAGTTCGGCGCGCGGCAGCCAGTGCACCACTTGCATGGCGGAGAGGTAGGCGCGGCGACGGGGTTCGGTCAGCACGGGGGCGGGTATCCGGAGGGTTGAAACAATCGGGCATTCTAACGCGTACGCCTTGGGTTTTGCAGTGTTGTTGAGATCGAGCGCCGCGCGGGCGGCGCTCGATCTCACAGGCGCCAAAGCGCTCCCGCCATACCCCTAAAAAACCAAGGGACATCTCTCATTACAGACCAAGGGGTGAAATCCTCCCCCCTGCATGCAGTACAATCGCCCCCTTTTTCTTGGCAACGAGTCGAAGCCAATGATCGAACCCAAGCGCGTCCTGCGCGCCCTAGCCGAACACTGGGCCCTGATCGAGCCACTGTGCGAACGTTTCGACCAGGGCACCCTGAGCCTGGTTGAACTGCGCCAGCATGTGGCCCGCCAGCAGGTCGAAAGCACCCCGCAGGACATCACCCAGCTGCTCGACGTGTGGATCCGCCTGGATATCCTGGTCCCGGTGGCCAAGAGCCCGAACCGCTTCGAGCTCAACGCCCAGATCCACGACTTCCTCGCCTACCTGCGCCGTGAACACCGCTTGGGCCTGTGCCTGGAAATCGAAGCCTACCTGCGCCACCTGGAGCGCCTCGCCGGGCATATCCAAGACGCCTTCGACAACCGCGACAGCGACGACCTGGCGCGCCAGCTGCGCCTGCTCGACATGCGCGTGCGCGATGTGCTCAAAAAGCTCGACAACGACGAGCAGGCACTGGTGGCCGTGGCCGAACGGGCCAAGACCAGCAACCGGCAGATCCCGCTGCGCCAGCGCTACGCCGAAGTCCTCGCAACCTGGGACGAATACGTCGAGCCGATGATCCAGCTGGTCAACGCCGACGGCGCCTTCGAACAAGGCGTGCGCAAGGTCGAGACCGTGCTGCTGCGCCTGCTGGGCGAACAGGCCCGCCTCGGCCACCTGGTCGACGACGACATGCTGCTGCGCACCCACGCGCGCATTCTGGAAATGCAAACCAGCGCCCAGCTGACCCTGCGCCACGCCCGTGAACTGCTGCTGCCCCTGCGCGAAGAAGCGCGCCGGCACAACGCCGTGACCCGTGGCGCTGCGTTGGCCCTGTCGGTGATCCGCCGCAAGGGCATCGATGCCGTGCCGCAAGCGGCCATGCCGATGTTCACCCGGCCGCAGAGCACCTTCCTCGGCAGTGCCAGCCAAGTCGAGGCTTATGTTTACGCCCTGGCCCGTTTCGAGCCCAAGCCTGCGCGCTTCCCCAAGGCGCACAAGACCGACAAGGACCCGCTGCCGCGCGCGCCACGTACGGTCAAGGAAATGCTCGAACGCTGCGAGCAGGCCCTGCCGCTGCCCGACCTGATGGTCTGGCTGCTTGACCAGGAGCCCGAAGGCGCCACCGACGAACTGCTGTACTGGTTCTCGCGCCTGTCCCGAGAAAAGCGCTTCAAGCGCGAGCGCCTTGAGCGCCGCGACTACACCACCCACGAACACCTGGTCAGCCTGCGCTCGTTCGCCCTGACGTCCAGCCGTGAAGACGTCGCCCGAACGACTGCCGAATCCAACGCGAGCCCAGCCAATGCATCTTGATCTTTCCGAACTGTCCCAGCTCGCGCCGATCTTCCGCGAGCTGTTCAAAGGTTTTCACGTCAGCCGCCGTGACCCGGAGCTGTACGCTCAGCTGTCGAACTTCCAGGACCAGTACCGCACCCTGTTCAAGGCCCTGGGCTTCGAGCTGGTGTGCGACACCCGTGGCTTCTATTACTTCGTGCCCGAGCTTGCCGCCGCGCAGGTCAACAAGACCGCCCAGCGCCTGTCGTTGTTCACCTTCATCCTGGTCGAGCACCTGGCCGACCAGGGCCGCGACCCGATGGCCGTGCTCGACGGCGGCAGCATCGGCCGCGACGAACTGCCCTCGCTGCTGGACAAGTACCGCGACCTGTTCCTGCAGGCCGAGGTGCAAACCGTCGACGAACTCGAAGAGAAGATCCTCCGGCGCATGACCCAGCTCGGCTTCGCCCATGAGGAAGGCGGCATCTACCGCTTCCTGCCGCCGATGCACCGCTTCCTCGATGTGTGCCTGTCGGTCCAGCAGGACCGCGACCTGGCGGCCACCCTGCACAGCGACCTGCCCTTGCCGACACCGGTACTGGTCGAGGAAGAAAGCCCGGAACAACTCAACCGTACCGACGACCCACTCGACCTGTCGCCGTTCGAAGGCGACGAGCGCGAAGAGGACGCCCTGGCCCGGGCCATCCGCGAAGAGCAACAGGAGATTGACGCATGAGCCAGGAACGCTACGGCATCCGCCGCTTTGCATTGCTCAACACCGCCGGTTACAGCCTCGGCCTGTTCCCGCTGGAACACCCGCTGTCGGTGTACGGCGCCAACAACCTGGGTAAATCGGCGTCGATCAACGCCCTGCAGTTCCCGATTTTGGCGCGCATGTCTGACATGAGCTTCGGCAAGTACAGCCTGGAGCAGTCGCGTCGTTTCTACTTCGCCAGCGATACCTCGTACATTCTCTGCGAACTGAACCTGCCCCACGGCCCGCACGTGATCGGTGTGGTCGGCCGCGGCCCGGGGGGCGGTTTCGGCCACCAGTTCTTCGCCTACAAAGGCGAGCTGGACCTGGCCCACTACCAGAAGAACGACACCTGCCTGCGCCAGAAGGAGCTGTTCACCAACCTGGAGCGCCTGGGCCTGAAGGCCTACGAGCTCAAGCCCGATGAACTGCGCCGGCTGCTGGTCGGCGGCCACACCTCGGTGCCGCTGGACCTGACCATGATCCCGCTGCGCTCGACCAGCGAGCAAAGCCTGAAAACCTTCCGCGCGCTGTTCATCAACCTGCTGCACATGCGCGAAATCACCGCCGCCAAGCTCAAGCAGCTGTTCCTCGATGCCTTCGAGCACAGCCTGCGCTCGGGCAGCGTCGACTACATCGCAGCCTGTGAAGAAGCCTTCCGCGACGTGCGCCGCATGGAGCAGGACTACAACGCCCTGGTCGCCGCCGGCCCACTGGTTGAAGCCCTGGCGGGTGGCGTGGCCCAACGCGACATCCTGCGCGGCAAGCTGCACCGCCTTTCGCCGCTGCTCGACAACCTGCTGGGCACCTGGCAGGAATACGCCATGGCGCGCAAGGAAGAGCTGGTCATCCAGTCCGAACACTACCGCGGCGAACAGGACCGGTTGCAGAACGACCAACGTGGCGGTACCCAGGAGCTGATGCGCCTGGAACGTGAAATCACCGGCATCCAGCGCTGGCTTGGCGAGCTGTCAGTGCTCAAGCACCGCTTCGCCCTGGTCGATGACGTCAAGGTGCTGGAGCAGCAGTTGCTGGCCGCCAAAGACGCCCACGACGAACTGGCCGGCGCGCTGGCCCAGTCGCGGCAGTTCTCGGCCGAAGACCTGGACGAGCGCGTACGCGACCTGGAAAAACGCCTCAAGCAGGTCCGCCAGCAGCTCGACCACGCCGACAACAACAGCTACGCCCGCCTACGCGAAGAATTCTCGCAGCAGGATGTCGACCGCCTGATGCGCCTGTTCAACGGCGCCCTGTTCAGCCTGCCGCTGGGCGAGCGTGGCATCGAACTGGACGACAGCGACCTGTGGGTAAAGTCGCTGGAAGCGGTGCTCGATGGGTTCAAGGGCGAGCGTTTCGAAGCGCCCGGCCTGTCCATCGACCTGTCTCACATCGACCCACCGGCCCTGCAGGCCCTGGCCGACCGCGCCGCCCTTCGCGACCAAAAAGAGCGCCTGGAAAAAGAACTCAAGCAGCTCAAGACCCAGCAGGCCGTAGCCGCCGACCGCTCCGCCTCCAAGGCGCAGACCGAAACCCTGTACCAAGCGGTACTGGACGCGCAAAAAGCCTTGGAAGACTTCCGCCGCAGCGAAACCCTGGCCGCCGAAGAGCCCGAGAAACTGGAGCAGCTGTCGCAACTGGAAGCCGCCCAGGACGAGCTCAAGCGCTCCAGCGACGCCTTCACCGAACGCGTCCAGCAACTGTCGGCCAAGCTGCAACTGGTCGGCCGGCAGATCGGCGACCTCGAGTCCAAGCAACGCACCCTAGAAGACGCCCTACGTCGCCGCCAGCTGTTGCCGGCCGACCTGCCCTACGGCACGCCGTTCATGGAAGCGATCGACGACTCGATGGACAACCTGCTGCCGATGCTCAATGACTACCAAGACAGCTGGCAGAGCCTGCAGCGGGTGGATAACCAGATCGAGGCGCTGTACGCCCAGGTGCGCCTCAAGGGCGTGGCCAAGTTCGACAGCGAAGACGACATGGAGCGCCGCCTGCAACTGCTGGTCAACGCCTATGCGCACCGCACCGACGAGGCCCTGACCCTGGCCAAGGCACGCCGCGCGGCCGTCACCGACATCGCCCGGACCCTGCGCAACATCCGCAGCGACTACGACAGCCTCGAGCACCAGTTGGCCCTGTTCAACCGCGAGATCAACAAGCGCCAGGTGTCCAACTTGGAGAGCTTCCGCGTGGTGCTGGCGCCGAACAAAGAGGCGCTCAAGCACATCGACCAGATCATCCACAGCGCCGGCCAGTACGAGGAAGGCGAGACCCTGTCGGTGTTCGACCTGACCCAAAGCTCGGACCAGGACCACAAGAACGAAGAAGCCAAGGAGTACCTGGCACGGCTGGTGGCGGCCAACCACAACCAGTTGGGCCTCAAGGACCTGTTCGAACTGGCGTTCGAGATCACCAAGGTCAATGGCCAGCCGGTGATCCACGCCGACATCGACGGCGCCGCGTCCAACGGCACCACCATGACCATCAAGGCGCTGACCAACATGTACTTGTTGCTGCACCTGATGGACCGCGACCTGGCCGGGCGCATTCGCTTGCCGTACTACCTCGACGAGGCGGCAGACATCGACGAACGCAACCAGGCGGCACTGCTGGAGACCAGCTTGCAGCTGGGCTTCGTGCCGATTCTGGCGAGCGTGAAGCCGCAGGTGTCGGCCAAGGTGGCGATCGACCTGGAAGGTGGCAGCGGGCCGAATGGCATCTACATCGACGAGGCGGACTGGAAGTTCATCAGCCGGCTGGATGAGGTGAAGGTGGACGTGCGCGAGGATCAGGCTGAGGCGTTGGCCTGATAGTGGAATACAGGGGCCGCTTTGCGGCCCATTCGCGGGGCAAGCCCAGGTCTTGCGCAGCCCACAGAGGCAGCGGGGTCTCTGTAGGAGCAGCCTTGTGCTGCGAATGGAGGCCAAAGGCCTCCCAACATCTACCGGCCTATCAATGAGCCCAAGGCAAGATCGGAATCGCCGTCACCGCATTCTGCGGGCTGCCTTCGATCATGCGGTCGCTGTACACCAGGTACACCAGGGTATTGCGCTTCTTGTCGAGAAAGCGCACCACCTGCATGGTCTTGAACACCAACGAGGTGCGTTCCTTGAACACTTCCTCGCCATCTTTCAACTCACCCTTGAAGTTGATCGGCCCCACCTGACGGCAGGCAATCGACGCCTCTGCCCGATCCTCGGCCAAGCCCAAGCCACCCTTCACGCCGCCGGTCTTAGCCCGCGAAAGGTAACAGGTCACACCCTCGACCTTGGGGTCATCGAATGCCTCGACCACGATGCGGTCGTTCGGCCCGACGAACTTGAACACGGTCGACACCTGGCCGACCTCTTCGGCACCGGCCAGCATCGGCAACGCCAACGCTGCCACGGCGATCATCCTTTTCAACATGCCCACGCCCTCAAACCAGAACCAGGTTGTCACGGTGCACCAGCTCGGGCTCCGCGCTGTAGCCCAGGATGCTTTCGATGGCATCGGACGGCTGGCCAATGATTTTTTGCGCCTCAAGGGCGCTGTAGTTGGCCAAACCGCGGGCCACTTCCAGGCCATCAGGGCCGACGCACACCACCATCTCGCCACGACGGAAACTGCCCTGTACGGTCTTCACGCCCACCGGCAACAGGCTCTTGTTGGCCTGGCGCAGCGCCTGCACGGCACCGGCGTCCAGCACCAGCGTGCCGCGGGTTTGCAGGTGCCCGGCCAGCCACTGCTTGCGCGCTGCAAGCATGCCGCGCTCAGGCGACAGCAAGGTCCCTAGGCGCTCGCCCGTCTTGAGGCGGTCGAGCACGCGCTCGATACGGCCACCGATGATGATGGTGTGGGCACCGGAACGTGCCGCCAGGCGCGCCGCGCGCAGCTTGGTCTGCATGCCGCCACGGCCCAGGGCGCCGCCGGTGCCACCGGCCACGGCGTCGAGCGACGGGTCGTCGGCGCGAGCTTCGTAGATCAGCTGGGCTTCGGGGTTGTTGCGCGGGTCGGCGTCGAACATGCCGTCGCGGTCGGTGAGAATCACCAGCAGGTCGGCTTCCACCAGGTTGGCCACCAGCGCGGCCAAGGTGTCGTTGTCGCCGAAGCGGATCTCGTCGGTAACCACGGTGTCGTTCTCGTTGATCACCGGCACCACGCCCAAGTCAACCAGCGTGCGCAGGGTGCTGCGGGCGTTGAGGTAACGCTTGCGGTCGGACAGGTCGTCATGGGTCAGCAGAATTTGCGCGGTGTGCTTGCCGTGCTCGCCGAAGCTCGACTCCCAGGCCTGCACCAGGCGCATCTGGCCGATCGACGCGGCCGCCTGCAGCTCGTTCATCGCGCTCGGTCGCGAGGTCCAGCCCAACTGGCTCATGCCAGCTGCCACGGCCCCCGAAGAGACCAGCACCAACTCCACGCCTGCTTCACGCAGCGCGACCATCTGCTCGACCCAAACGGCCATTGCGCCGCGGTCAAGGCCCTTGCCATCGGCGGTCAACAGAGCACTGCCAATCTTCACGACCCAGCGCTTGGCGCCCGTCACCTTGCTTCGCATCTTCTTCCAACCTATGTCGAATCTGTAGAGACCGTAGATACAAAAACGCCGCTCCAGAGAGCGGCGTTTAGTGTACTGCAACCGGTCAGTCGCGCACGTAAATGATTTCTGGGCCGTCTTCGTCGTCCTCGAAATCATCATCCCAACCGTCATCGTCGCCGATGTCGTGGACGCTCTTGACGCCAGTGCGACGCAGGGTGCGGGCGTCGTCCAGGGCCTGCAGCTGAGCACGGGCTTCGTCTTCGATGCGCTGATCGAGGTCGGCCAGCTCTTCGGCGTAGGCCGGGTCGTTGGCCAGGCGATCGGCGCGGTCTTCGAGGTAGCGCATCAGGTCGTGGCTGAGCTTGTCGGTGCCCTGCTTGGAGATGGCCGAGATCACGTAGACCGGGCCTTCCCACTGCAGACGCTCGACCACTTCCTTGACCCGCTCGTCGCGCTCGTCTTCCATGACCATGTCGGCCTTGTTCAGCACCAGCCAGCGCTCACGCTCGGCCAGCGACGGGCTGAAGCGGGTCAGCTCGTTGACGATCACTTCGGCGGCATCGGCCGGGCTGCTTTCGTCCAGCGGCGCCATGTCGACCAGGTGCAGCAGCACACGGGTACGTGCCAAGTGCTTGAGGAAGCGGATACCCAGGCCGGCACCGTCGGAAGCGCCTTCGATCAGGCCGGGGATGTCGGCGATGACGAAGCTCTTCCAGCGGTCGACGCTGACCACACCCAGGTTCGGCACCAGGGTAGTGAACGGGTAGTCGGCGACTTTCGGCTTGGCGGCCGACACCGAACGGATGAAGGTGCTCTTGCCAGCGTTCGGCAGGCCGAGCAGGCCGACGTCGGCCAGTACCTTCATTTCCATTTTCAGGTCGCGCTGATCACCCGGCTTGCCTGGGGTGGTCTGGCGCGGCGCACGGTTGGTGCTGGACTTGAAACGGGTGTTGCCCAGGCCGTGCCAGCCGCCTTGGGCGACCATCAGTTTCTGGCCAGGGGTGATCAGGTCACCAATCACTTCCTGGGTGGTGGCGTCGATCACCGTGGTGCCGACCGGCACGCGCAGGAACAGGTCTTCACCCTTCTTGCCGGTGCAGTCGGTGCTGCCACCGTTGGCGCCACGCTGGGCCTCGTGGTGACGGGTGTAGCGGTAGTCGACCAGGGTGTTGAGGTTTTCGTCGGCGACCATGTAGACCGAACCGCCGTCACCGCCATCACCCCCGTTAGGGCCACCGTTTTCGATGAATTTTTCGCGACGGAAGCTCATGCAACCGTTACCGCCGTCACCGGCTTTGACTCGAATCGATACTTCGTCAACAAACTTCATTAAAACCGCCTCTCGTCGGCAGACGAGCTGAATACTTAAAAAACCTGAGGCTCTTGCAAAAATGAGCGCGGCGGCCCCGTACGACCGTAGAAACCCACGCCGGCAGCCCATACAAACAGCTTTGCAAGAGGCTCACCACAAACGAAAAAGCCCCGTCGCATGACGGGGCTTCTGGAGCGACGTCGCGATTAAGCGGCGACGATGCTCACGTAACGGCGGTTGAACTCGCCTTTCTTCTCGAACTTGATCACGCCTTCGATCTTGGCGAACAGGGTGTGATCCTTGCCCATGCCAACGCCGTAACCGGCGTGGAACTGGGTGCCGCGCTGACGGACGATGATGTTGCCGGCCTTGACGACCTGGCTGCCATACATCTTCACGCCAAGGCGTTTCGATTCTGAGTCGCGACCGTTACGGGTACTACCACCAGCCTTCTTGTGAGCCATGGTTCAATTCTCCAAATAAATTCAGGGGATCTAGGGGATTAAGCCTGGATGCCGGTGATTTTGATCTCGGTGAACCACTGGCGGTGGCCCATACGCTTCATGTGGTGCTTACGGCGACGGAACTTGATGATGCGGACTTTATCGTGACGGCCTTGCGAAACGACTTCTGCAACAACTTTAGCGCCAGCGACGACTGGTGCGCCGATGGTGACTTCTTCACCGTTGGCAACCAGCAGAACGCGATCGAAAGTCACGGATTCGCCAGTGGCGACTTCCAGTTTTTCGATCTTGAGGAATTCACCTTCAGCGACTTTGTACTGCTTGCCGCCGGTAACGATTACTGCGTAAGACATGGTATTTCTCCGATAATCCTGCTCACCCAGCGCTTTATATATTGAGTATTGGCTGGCATGGCTGCATGGGGCTGGAACGGCCCGGTGCAATTGCGTAAGGCAGGTGCTGCCCAGGAAGTTAGGGTGCGCGATTGTACGCAACCCCGGTTTTGCTTGCAAGTACCGCCCCGGTGGCGCTGGCACCGCGCCTTGACACACCGGGACCCGCGACCTAGCATGCCGCGCAACGTCAATGGAGCAGCCGATGCAACCCCAAACCTTCTACCGCGCGGTGGCTGATGATTTCAGCGCCGTCGACGAGATCGTCAAGAAGCAGCTGACCTCGCGCGTGCCGCTGGTATCGAAGATCGGCGACTATATCACGTCGGCCGGTGGCAAGCGCCTGCGTCCCCTGCTGGTCCTGCTCTGCGGCAAGGCCCTGGGCCGCGAAGGCGACGACCTGCGCCTGCTGGCAGCGACCATCGAATTCCTGCACACCGCTACCCTGCTGCACGACGACGTCGTCGACATGTCGGGCATGCGCCGTGGCCGTTCCACCGCCAATGCGCTGTGGGGCAACGCGCCAAGCGTGCTGGTAGGTGACTTCCTTTATTCGCGCTCGTTCGAAATGATGGTCGAACTGGGTTCGATGCCGGTCATGCAGATCCTCTCCAAGGCCACCCGCGTCATCGCCGAGGGTGAAGTGCTGCAGCTGTCGCGTGTTCGCGATGCCAGCACCACGGAAGAGGTGTACATGGAGGTCATCCGCGGCAAGACCGCCATGCTGTTCGAAGCCTCGACCCACAGCGCCGCCGCGCTGGCCGGCGCCAGCGAAGCACAGCGCGAAGCCCTGCGCACCTTCGGTGACCACCTGGGCGTAGCCTTCCAGCTGGTCGACGACCTGCTGGACTACAAGGGCGATTCGCAGACCCTCGGCAAAAACGTCGGTGACGACCTGGCCGAAGGCAAGCCAACCCTGCCGCTGATCTACACCATGCGCGAAGGCACGCCTGAACAGGCTGCACTGGTGCGCAAGGCCATCCAGAAGGGCGGCCTGGAAGACCTCGAGCAGATCCGCGTAGCGGTCGAAGCCTCGGGCGCGCTGGACTACACCGCGCAGATGGCACGCGACTACGTGGCCAAGGCCATCGAGTGCCTGGAAGTGCTGCCGGCCAGCGAGTATCGCGATGCATTGATCGAGCTGAGCGAGTTTGCGGTAGCGCGTACGCACTAAGACAGCGTCGCCCTCTTCGCGGGACAAGCCCGCTCCCACAGGTACACCACTGCCCTTGAGCTGGGTGGAGAACCTGTGGGAGCGGGCTTGTCCCGCGAATGCTTTTGTACGGACAAAAACACTTTGCGGTTAAAACCTTATACAATATGGGCCTTTAACCGCCTGTCTGTTTAAGGAACCGAAGTGAGCACTCTGCCGCCCTGCCCCAAATGCAATTCCGAGTACACCTATGAGGATGGCAGCCAGCTGATCTGCCCCGAATGCGCCCACGAGTGGTCGGCCAACGGCGAAGCCGAAGCCGCCAGCGATGACGTGGTGAAGAAGGATTCGGTCGGCAACGTCCTGCAGGACGGCGATACCGTCACCGTGATCAAGGACCTCAAGGTCAAGGGCTCGTCCTTGGTGGTCAAGGTCGGCACCAAGGTCAAAAATATCCGCCTGTGCGACGGAGACCACGACATCGACTGCAAGATCGACGGCATCGGCGCCATGAAGCTGAAGTCCGAGTTCGTACGCAAGGTCTGACAACGCTGTGCGACGGGGCTGCCTTTCAGGCGGCCCTGACAGATCCTGCAACAGGGTCACTGCACCGTCCGGCAAAAATACGCCAATAGCCCCTTGCTATTTTGATAATAAGAATTATTCTCATTGGAATTGCTGTCCAAGGAGAATAGCCATGACTTATCTGATCGACGCCTGGCTCGAACGCCCTCACCCTTACCTGCGCATCCTGCATCGCGAGACTGGCGAAGTCTGCGCCGTGCTCGAAGAAGAAGCACTCGATGAACTGCGAGACCAGGGCGACCTGGACATGAACGGGCTGAATTCGAGTGAGCCTGGGGTGCTCAAGGAGCTGGTGCGGAATTTGTTTCTGTTCTGCTACGCGCGGGCGTTGCGCCCTGGGGGGACAGACTGGAATTGATGTTCTCAGGCCCGGCCTCTTCGCGGGGCAAGCCCGCTCCCACAAGACCTCTCTGCTCATCTTGAGTATCTCTGTGGGAGCGGGCTTGCCCCGCGAATGGGCCGCAAAGCGGCCCCAGCGGTCTTACAGTACGTCGAGCAGCTCGACGTCGAACACCAGGACGCTGTGCGGCGGGATGCTGCCAACGCCTTGGGCGCCGTAGGCCAGCTCGCTCGGCACGTACAGGCGCCATTTGCTGCCAGCGTTCATCAGCTGCAGGGCTTCGGTCCAGCCGGCGATCACGCCGCCAACCGGGAATTCAGCCGGCTGGCCACGGTCGTACGAGCTGTCGAACACGGTGCCGTCGATCAGGGTGCCGTGGTAGTGAGTACGCACGTTGCTTTCGCGGGTCGGCTTGGCGCCTTCACCTGCGGTCAGCACTTCGAACTGCAGGCCCGAAGCCAGGGTGGTGATGCCTTCGCGCTTGGCGTTTTCGGCAAGGAATGCCTTGCCAGCGCCAGCAGCGGCTTCAGCCTTGGCTGCAGCTTCGGCTTGCATGATGTCGCGGATGACTTTGAAGCTGGCCGACAGGTCGGCTTCGCTGACGCGGCTGTCGGCGCCGTTGAAGGCGTCGGTCAGGCCAGCCAGGATGGCATCCAGGCTGACGCCTGGTGGCGGGTTGTCACGCAGTTGGCCACCCAGCTGACGGCCGATGCCGTAGCTGACGCGGGTTTCGTCGGTAGACAGGTTGAGTTCGGACATTGTCGTGCTCCACTGCAGGGCGCAGTGCAGCCGCGCCCTTGATGAAAAGGGCGAGCAGCCTAGCACACTGGGGCGCCGCGAGCAGCTACCAGGCCGAACGCTGGGAAATCGGCACTTTCAGGTCTTCTTCCGGGTGCGTGCCCATGCCACACATTTCGTCCTGCACAGACCAGTGCAACAGGTTCAGCGAGAGCAATGGAAGGTCCTTGAGCAGGCCCCGTGCCTCTTCCACGGAGTGCACGCGCAAGCGTTGCCCACGGCTGTCGGAAAGCGGATGCGCACGGCCCTTGATCCGGGCCTCAAGTAGATAGTCGCCACCTTCGATGGCAATCAGGTTGAGTTCGTCGACATGGCCAACCCTGGCCTCGGTATTGAGCTGATGCAGGTTCATGAGAGCACCTCGCAGCGGGAACCGCGTGAGTGCTCATTTTTTGTACAAGGCTTGCGAATACACAAGGTAAAACTGACGCCATTGGTCAGTTTTACCCTCAAGCCGCATGGGCTCAGTGCTTGGTGAGCTTGTCCAGGTAGCCCATGCAGAAGGCCGACACCACGAAGGTCATGTGGATGATCACATACCACATCAGGTAGTCGGTGGAGATGTTCTGCGCATCCATGAACACCCGCAGCAGGTGAATGGACGAAATGGCCACGATCGACGCAGCAACCTTCATCTTCAGCGACGAAGAGTCCATTTTGCCGAGCCAGTTGAGCTTTTCCTTGCTGTCGTCGATGTCCAGTTGCGAGACGAAATTCTCGTAGCCGGAAATCATCACCATCACCAGCAGGCCGCCCACCAGCGACATGTCGATCAACGACAGGATCACCAGGATCAGGTCAGCTTCGCTCAATGCAAAAACGTTGGGCAGGACGTGGACGACTTCCTGGAAGAATTTCAGTGCCAAGGCCAGCAGGCCGAGCGACAGGCCGAAGTAGATCGGGGCGAGCAGCCAGCGCGAGGCATACATCGCGTTTTCGAGAATACGTTCCATGGAGGGTAAGGGACTCGTCAGGTGACTAAAAAAGCGACGGCGAGTATAGCCAGCCACCCGCTGCAGCAAAAGCCCGGGGCTGCCGTGCAGCCCAATCGCCGGCAAGCCGGCTCCCACCCGAACTGTGTAGCCTCAAAGGCTAGCGCCGCACCTGTGGGAGCTGGCTTGCCAGCGATGAGGCCGGCACAAGCACCACAAGACAGTTGCTCCCAGAGGGACCGGGCACCTGTAGGGTCACCCGGCCTGTTCAGCTTTCAGGATGAAACTGATAATCCCCCAGGTTGCGGCAACGCTCGCCATTGATGCGACGCAACTGCGCTTGCAGGTGCAGGCACCAGATCTGCGGGTCTTCGGTCACTTGATAGCCATGCAGCGTGAGGCTGTCGACGATGGCATTGAGCACCGATTCGGCAACCAATGGCCCGTGGAACGGCCCCTGAGCCTTGATGGCCGAGGGTTGCTCACCGGCCATGCCGGCGGCGAACAGCAGCGTCCACATGCCATTGTCACCGGCGAGTGGGCGAATGCTGCATTCAATGCGGGTCACCAGGCCCAGGCACTGGCGAGTAAGGCTGAGGTTGCGCATGGCCGCGTCCCCTCCAATGAGCCCTGTTCAGCCTGAAACCCTCAGGCTGTTTCCATCCTGAACCCTGATTGCTCCCTAAGTTCCAGCATAGAAGAACAACTCAGAAAGTTGGAAAACCGGCGCTGAACGGTAGCACATCGCCGCCAGCGCCGATTTATTGACTCAGGCGGGTTTAGCCTGCGCAATCATCTCTTCCAGGCGTTCCTTTTCCGCCTCTTTGATGTCTTCTTCGCTGATCATTTCGGCGATTTCCCGCAGGCGCTCCACCACGCGGGCATTGACGCTGCCCTCGGTGAACTCGCCCTTGTCATCCGCCACACCGGCCTCCTCGCCTACCAGCAGGCTAAGCGCTTCGTCAGCCTGGCTGACCGCGTAAACGTGGAACTGCCCGGCTTCGACCGCCTGCAGCACGCGCTCGTCGAGCATCAGGGTGGCCACGTTGGCCCGTGGAATGATCACCCCTTGGTCGCCGGTCAGGCCGCGCGCATCGCAGAGCCGGAAGAAGCCCTCGATCTTCTCGTTGACCCCGCCCACCGCCTGCACTTCACCGAACTGGTTGATCGAGCCGGTGATGGCAAAGCATTGCTTGAGCGGCGTGCGCGACAAGGCCGAGATCAGTGTGCAGACCTCACCCAGCGAGGCGCTGTCACCGTCGACGTAGCCGTAGGACTGCTCCAGGGCGATGCTCGCCGAGATGGCCAGCGGGAACTCCTGCGCGTAGCGACTGCCCAGGTAGCCGGTCAGAATCATCACCCCCTTGGAGTGGATCGGCTGGCCCAGGTTGACCTCACGCTCGATGTCGACGATGCCGCTGCCACCGGGGTAGACGCTGGCAGAGATACGCGCCGGCATGCCGAACGCCGAATCGCCCACTTCCAGCACCGTCAGGCCGTTGCACTTGCCGATGGCCGCGCCTTCAGTGTCGATCAGGATGATGCCGGCGAGCATGTCGTCCAGCACCCGCTGGGACACACGCCCGGTACGGGTGGCCTTGGCCTTGAGTGCGCGCTCGATGTGGCCGGCATCGGTCATCTCGTCGCTGGCCAGTTGGCGGATGAAGTCGGCCTCGCTGACCAGCTGGAACAGGTCACCGATGCGCGCCGACAGCCGCGACTGGTTCTCTGCCAGCCGGGCGCTGTAGGTGGCCAGGCGTGCCACGGCGTCGCTGGTCAGCGGTGCCATGCCTTCTTCGTTGGTGCGGGTACGCAAGAGCTGGGCGAACTGCTCCAGGTTCTCGTCGACCATGGGCATGTCTTCGTCGAAGTCGACCAACACCCGGAACATTTCCTGGAAGTCCGGATCATGGTCCTGCAGCGCGTAGTAGAGCTGGCGCGAGCCGATGATCACCAGCTTGACGTTGAGCGGGATCATCTGTGGCGTCAGGCTGACGCTCGCCACGCGGCCCAGTTCACCCAGCGGCGACTCCATCTTCAGCTTGCGCGACTGCAGCGCACGCTTGAGCGCATCCCAGACGAAGGGCTCGCCAAGCATCTTCTCGGCTTCAAGAATCAGGAAGCCGCCGTTGGCCCGGTGCAAGGCGCCTGGGCGCAATTGGCGATAGGAGGTGTACAGCGCGCCTTGGTCGGTGCTGTATTCGATCCGGCCGAACAGGTTGTCGTAGGTCGGGTGCGGCTCGAACACCACTGGCGCGCCGCCATCGTGGTGATGGCCGACCACCAGGCTTGGGGCGTATTGCTCTTCGAGCATCTTGCGCGCCACAGCGTCGGTCTTGCTGTCATCGACCAACTGCTCGACCACGGTGCGCAGCAGGTTCAGTTGAACCGACTGCAGGTAGGCGCACACCGCAGCATTCTCGGCGTACTTTTCAGACAGCGGTGCCAGCAGCGGCTGCAGGGCCAGGGTGATGGTTTCTTCGTTGAGCTGACGCAGCTGGTTGTTCGACTCACGCTTCCACTGCGGCAGGCTGGCCAGTTCTTCGTTGAGGCGCTCCTCGAGCAGGGCGATGTCCTCGTGGAACTGCTCGCGCACCGCTTCAGGCAGCTGTGCGAACTCGGCTTCATCCAGCGCCTTGCCGTCGGCCATCGGGGTGAAGGCAACGTTGCTGGCGTCGCGGTACAGGGCCACGTCTTTTTCCAGCGACGCCCGCTCGATCACATCCAGGGCGCGGTCGTAGCGCTGGTTGAAGGCGCGGTCGATGGCGCCCTTCTTCTGCTGGTACGACGGGTGCTCGAACACTGCCGGGAAGGTCGACAACAGGTTGTCGATCAGCCCCCCCATGTCGGCGATGAATTCACCGGCACTGCCCGAGGGCAGCTCCAGGGCACGCGGCTCGCGGGTTTCCTCGAAGTGGTTGACGTAAACCCAGTCGGCTGGGGTGTGCTGGCGCTTGCCCTCGGCCTTGAGGTAGCGCTTGACGAACGAGAAGCGGCCCGTGCCGGGCTCGCCCATCACATACACGTTGTAACCAGGGCGAGGCATGGCCACGCCGAATTGCAGGGCCTCGACTGCTCGCTCCTGGCCCAGAACGCCTCGAAACGGCTCCAGATCGTCGGTATGGGTAAAAGCAAACTGCTCGGGGGAAAAACGCCGGGTCAGGGCTTCAGGCGCAAGACGCAGGCGCGCAGCGACAGGATCGGGCATTGGGTTTCCTTACTTCGGCGGGGCGGATACGGAGCATTCTGGCGCTGCCCGCGCGCGCCTTGCAAGGCTCACCGGGACTTTATGTCGCAGTCGCGATAACACAGGCCTCCAGGCAAATTTTTCGCAATCAACAACGCAACCTTTAGATCGTGCCTAAACTCCAAGCTGCGCGGGTGGGTGAAAAGCTTTCCCGACCTGGCAAGCGAGTTGCCAGAAACCCTGACCCTTGGTTTAAGACAAATAGAGAACAAATGCTATGAAACGGATTCTTCTGGGTACTCTGTTCACCGTGGTCTCCCTCAATGCCATGGCTGAAGCGCCAGGCGGCCCGAACTGCGGCTGGGGCAACATGCTGTTCGAAGGCCAACGCGGTACGCCGGCTCACTTCCTGGCTTCCACCACCAACGGCACCTCTGGTAACGCCACCTTCGGCATGACCTCCGGCACCAACGGCTGCTCCACCAAGGCTTCGCTGACCTATGGCGGCAAGTCGTGGTTTGCCATGAATGGCATGATGAACGAACTGTCCGAAGACATGGCCATGGGCAAAGGCGAGGCGCTGACCACCTATGCCGTGGTACTGGGCGTAGCGCCGGAAGACCGTACTTACTTCGAGTCGGTCACCCACCAGCACTTCAGCCAGATCTTCAGCAGCGCCGACGTGACGGCCGAAACCGTGCACAGCAATACCCTGGCTGTGCTGAAGAACGACCCACGCCTGGCCAAATACGCCACCGAGGCGTAAGCGCAGCATCCCCCGCCCCCTTACCGGGGCGGGTTTCGCCCTTTCTTTCGGCATCGTGAAGAAGTAGTTGCCCGATATGCTCAAACGCCTCGCTTACCTGGCGCTGTGTGCCTGCGCCCCTGTTCATGCTGCGCCTGCGCTGGATGAAGGCCGTCTTCAGCAATTGGCCAATAACCCCTACTGGATCGCCCTGGGCCATTACGAAACCGCCAAGCTGGGTGGTTGGCGCAGCTATGTGGACGATACCCAGTTCTTTCTCGCCGACGATGGCGCGCACCACCCGGACCAAGAGCTGCGGGCCACGGTGCAGGCGTTGTATGCGCCCGCCAGCCTGGGCGACAAGCATGCCCAGTGCGTTTTCCCGGCGCGTACCCGCTGGCTCAAGGAGCAACTGGGGCTGACCGACCTGCCACAGCCCGACTGCCAGGAATTCAAGACCTGGTACACCTCGATCGACCCGCACAGCGCCGCGCTGATTTTTCCGGCGGCCTACCTGAACAGCCCTTCGTCGATGTTCGGCCACACCTTGCTGCGCATCGACCAGTCCAACACCCACAGCGACGACACCACGCTGCTGAGCTACGCGATCAACTTCGGCGCCTACATCGAAGGCAGCGACAACAGCATCCTGTATGCCTGGAAAGGCCTGATGGGCGGCTACCCAGGCCTGTTCGCGCTGATGCCCTACCAAGAGAAGCTGTCCGAGTACCGCAGCCTGGAAAACCGCGACCTGTGGGAGTACCAGCTGGACCTCACCCCGCAAGAGACCGGGCGCATGGTCGAGCATGTGTGGGAGCTGAAGCAGATCCAGTTCGACTATTTCTTCTTCGACGAGAACTGCTCGTACCGCCTGCTCGAACTGCTGCAGGTGGCGCGGCCAGGCCTGGATTTGACGTCGCAGTTCCCGCTGACCGCCATCCCTACCGACACGGTCAAGGCAGTGCGCCAGTCTGGCCTGGTGTCCAGCGTCAACTACCGGCCTTCGCGCGAGCGCGAACTGCTGGCCCGCGCCGAGCCGCTTGACCCTCACGAAAAGCAGCAGGTGCTGGCTGTCAGCGCCGATACCGCACAGCTGCAAAGCCCTGGGTTCACTGCCCTGCCCCGCGAGCGCCAAGCGCTGGTTCAGGACGCCGCCTACCGCCTGGAGCGTTACCGCGCCAATGGCCAGCAACGCGACCCACGCCAGGCAACGCGCAGCTTCGAGCTGCTGCGCGCAATCAACCGCAACCCGCCGCCGGCGCTGCAAATCGAGCGCCCGGGGTTGCCCGAGGATGGCCATGACTCACGCACCTGGCAGCTGGGTGTCGGCACGCGGGAAGACCGCGCCTACGCCGAGTACGGCCTGCGCATGGCATATCACGACCTCAACGACAACGCCTATGGCTTCCCGCTGGGCGCGCAAATCGAGATTCTGCAGCTGAAAGTCCGCCAGTACGAAGGCAACGACTGGCAGGTGCAGCGCCTGGACCTTGCCACCATCCGCTCGCTGACACCCCGCAATGCGCTGCTCAAACCATGGTCATGGCAGGTGACCGGTGGCCTGGAACGGGTGCCGGGCAAGCATGACGACGAAGTGCTGGTCAGCCATGTGAATGGCGGCGCTGGCGGCACCTGGCAACTGGCCGACGAACTGCTGGGCTTCGCCCTGGGCACGGTACGGGTCGAACACCACAATGATTTTGCCGAGTTCATCTCCCCGGCAGCCGGGTTCAACGGCGGCCTGCTCTGGCGCAACGGGCTGGGCAACATGACACTGGAGGCGAAGGGCGACTTCTTCACCAATGGCGAAGTGCGGCGCAGCGTGAGCCTGAATCAACAATGGGAGATCAGCCGCAACCTGGGCCTGCGGTTAAGTGCCTCGCGCGAATTCAGCCACTTGGCGACGGCGCAGAACGAGGTGATGCTGGAGCTGAAGTGGTACCACTACTGACTCTTTGACACTGTTTTGACAGCTCACCGACAAATCGCCCCCTAGACTCTCCAGCATCAATTGGAGGGTCTAGTGTTCATGTCGCGGTACTGGTTAGGCCTGTGCGTTGCCTTTTTGCTGTCAGGGTGCGAAACCACCCACGAACAGATGCTCGACCACGGTTACCCCCCCGCCTACGCCGATGGCTTCCAGGATGGCTGCAGCAGCGGCCGGCAGGCGGCCGGGGCGATGGCCGGGGACTTCCGCAAGGACGTGCCGCGCTACCTGCACAATCGCCAGTACGAAAGCGGTTGGGACGATGGTTTTCGCCAATGCCACGCCCTGCAGAACAGCGAAGAGCAGCGTCAATACCGTGACCGCTACTGGGACCAACGCGACCGTGACTGGGAGCACGAGAAGGACCGCGATGCCGCACGGGCCTATCGCCACGACTAGGTCGCAAACTGACATCCCTTGAAACCGGCGGCCTGCCATCATGGTCTCCTGCACAAGGAGGCCAGTATGAGCCGAGCGTTCGTCAACGAAGACCAAGCTGCCGCCCAGGCCGACCAACCGGTTGAGCGACGGGTGAGCGAGCAGCCCAACTACGTCACGGCCAGTGGCCTGGCGCAATTGCAGCAGCGGGTAGCCGAACTCAATACATTGCGCAGCCAGTTGCAGGCCCAGGGCGAGCGTGCCGACAAGCAGCGCCTGGCCGATGCCGAGCGCGACCTGCGCTACTTCAGCGCACGGGTGCAGAGTGCCCAGGTGGTGCCAGCCGCTACCTCGCGGGACAAGGTGCAGATCGGCAGCCGGGTGAGCTTTGTGGATGAGCAGGGCCAGATGCATGAGGTGCAGCTGGTGGGGGAAGATCAGGCCGATGCGGGCCACGGGTTGATCAACTGGGGCTCGCCGCTGGGGCGGGCATTGCTGGGCGCGGGGCCTGGGGATGAAGTGGTGTGGCGACGGCCGGTGGGGGATCAGATGATCGAGGTGGTCGACATAGGAGGTGAGGCTTGAGGGCCAATCGCCGGCAAGCCGGCTCCCACCCGAACCGTGTAGCCTCCAAGGCTAGCGCCGCACCTGTGGGAGCTGGCTTGCCAGCGATGAGGCCAGAACAAGCACCACAAGACAGTTGCTCCCACAGGTACAGCGCTGCCTTGAGGCTTGTACTTGACCTGTGGGAGCTGGCTTGCCAGCGATTGGGCCGCAAAGCGGCCCCTTACTGACTGATCAGACCACGCCCTGCGCCAGCATGGCATCAGCCACTTTCACAAAGCCGGCGATGTTCGCGCCCTTGACGTAGTTGATCGTGCCATCCGCCTCTTCACCATAGTGAACACAGGCATGGTGGATCGACTGCATGATGTTGTGCAGCTTGCTGTCCACTTCACCGGCCGTCCACAGCAGGCGCATGGCGTTCTGCGACATTTCCAGGCCCGACACGGCCACGCCACCGGCGTTGGATGCCTTGCCCGGCGCGTACAGGATGCCTGCCTCGAGGAAGATATCCACCGCCTCAAGGGTGGTCGGCATGTTGGCACCTTCGGCGACGCAGAAGCAGCCATTGCGCAGCAGGGTGCGGGCGTCTTCGGTGTCCAGCTCGTTCTGCGTGGCGCACGGCAGGGCGATGTCGCACGGCAGGCTCCACGGGGTCTGGCCCTTGCGGAACTCAAGGCCGAACTCGCCCGCCAGCGTGCTGAGGCGGCCACGTTTGACGTTTTTCAGCTCCATCACGGCGTCCCACTGGGCGTCGCTGAGGCCGGCTTCGGCGTACAGGGTGCCTTCGGAATCAGACAGCGAGATGACCTTGCCGCCCAGGTCCATGACCTTGCGCGCAGCATACTGGGCCACGTTGCCGGACCCAGAAATGGCCACGCGACGGCCATCGATGCGCAGGTCACGGCGCTTGAGCATTTCTTCAGCGAAGTAGACGCAGCCGTAGCCGGTGGCTTCCGGGCGAATCAGGCTGCCGCCATAGGTCATGCCCTTGCCGGTCAGCACCGAGGTGAACTGGTTGGCCAGGCGCTTGTACTGGCCGAACATGAAGCCGATTTCGCGCGCGCCCACCCCGATGTCACCGGCCGGTACGTCGAGGTCGGCGCCGATGTGGCGGTACAGCTCGCTCATGAACGCCTGGCAGAAGCGCATCACTTCCGCATCGCTCTTGCCCTTGGGGTCGAAGTCCGAGCCGCCTTTACCGCCACCCATGGGCAGCGAGGTCAGGGAGTTTTTGAACACCTGCTCGAAGGCCAGGAACTTGAGCACGCTCAGGTTCACCGACGGGTGGAAGCGCAGGCCGCCCTTGTACGGGCCGATGGCGCTGCTCATTTGGATGCGGTAGCCGCGGTTGACCTGGACCTTGCCTTGGTCATCGACCCACGAAACACGGAACAGCACCGCGCGCTCAGGCTCGACCATGCGCTCCAGGATACCGGCCTGCAGGTAATGAGGGTTGGCTTCGAGGAACGGCCACAGGGTACGTAAGACTTCTTCCACCGCCTGGTGGAATTCAGGCTGGGCAGGATCGCGTTGCTTAAGGCGCGCGAGGAAATTGTCGACAGATTCGATCATGGTAGACATCTCACCAAGAGGGATTGGACTTATTGGTTTTTTTTCGAATGTACCAAGAAGCAATCGCACGAGAACAGGGCGTAATGTCGTTTTTTTGAAATTATTTGGTGCGTTTTATATAAATGTATACAAATTAGTAGAAATATTGTTAGCAGGATCGGCCTCTTCGCGGGCAAGCCCGCTCCCACAGAGGCCTGTGCAAGGCTGAGATTGCGGGTGATTCTGTGGGAGTGGGCTTGCCCCGCGAAGGGGCCAACGCCGATGCCTGCCAGGCACAAAAATGGGGCCCCGAAGGGCCCCATTCTAGTGCAGCTAAAACCGGCTCACTGGGCCAGCTTCTTGTGCCGTACGCGGTGCGGCTGGGCAGCAGCATCGCCGAGGCGCTTCTTGCGGTCGGCTTCGTACTCGGTGTAGTTGCCTTCGAAGAACATCACGTTCGAGTCGTCTTCGTACGCCAGGATGTGGGTCGCCACGCGGTCCAGGAACCAACGGTCGTGGGAAATCACAATGGCGGCGCCCGGGAAGTCCAGCAGGGCTTCTTCCAGGGAACGCAGGGTTTCGACGTCGAGGTCGTTGGACGGTTCGTCGAGCAGCAGGACGTTACCGCCCTCCTTCAGGGTCAGGGCCAGGTGCAGACGGCCACGCTCACCACCGGACAGGTCCTTGACGAACTTCTGCTGGTCGCCGCCCTTGAAGTTGAAGCGGCCCACGTAGGTGCGCGACGGGATCTCGTAGTTGCCGATGCGGATCTGGTCGGAACCGTCGGAGATCTGCTGGAACACGGTCTTGGAACCGTCCAGGTCTTCGCGGCTTTGGTCGACGCAGGCCAGTTGCACGGTTTCGCCGATTTCGATGCTGCCCGAGTCCGGCTGCTCCTTGCCCATCAGCATGCGGAACAGGGTCGACTTACCGGCGCCGTTACCGCCGATCACGCCGACAATGGCGCCCTTCGGCATGGCGAACGACAGGTTGTCGATCAGCACGCGATCGCCATAGCCTTTGGAAACGTTCTTGAACTCGATGACCTTGTCACCCAGGCGCGGGCCGGCCGGGATGTAGATCTCGTTGGTCTCGCTGCGCTTCTGGAACTCTTGCGACTGCATTTCTTCAAAGCGCTGCAGACGTGCCTTGGATTTGGACTGGCGGGCCTTGGCGCCTTTACGCACCCACTCCAGTTCCTCTTTCATGGCCTTTTCGTGGGCGCTCTGCTGCTTGGATTCCTGCGCCAGACGGTCCGACTTGGCTTCCAGCCAGCCCGAGTAGTTGCCTTCGTACGGGATGCCGGCACCGCGGTCCAGTTCGAGGATCCAGCCGGCGACGTTGTCGAGGAAGTAACGGTCGTGGGTAATCGCTACCACGGTGCCCGGGAAGTCGTGCAGGAAGCGCTCCAGCCAGGCCACCGAGTCGGCGTCCAGGTGGTTGGTTGGTTCGTCGAGCAGCAGCATGTCGGGGGCCGACAGCAGCAGGCGGCACAGGGCCACACGGCGCTTTTCACCACCGGACAGGTGTTCGATTTTCGCGTCCCAGGCCGGCAGGCGCAGGGCGTCGGCGGCGACGTCCAGCTGGCGCTCGAGGTTGTGGCCGTCGGCAGCCTGCAGGATCGACTCGAGCTTGGCCTGTTCGGCGGCCAGCTTGTCGAAGTCGGCGTCGGGTTCGGCGTAGGCGGCGTAGACCTCGTCCAGGCGAGCCTGGGCGTCCTTGATCACGCTGACCGCTTCCTCGACCACTTCACGCACGGTCTTGGCGGGGTCGAGTTGTGGTTCCTGCGGCAGGTAGCCGACGTTGATGTCGGGCATCGGACGGGCTTCGCCGTCGAATTCCTTGTCGACGCCCGCCATGATGCGCAGCAGGGTCGATTTACCCGCGCCGTTCAGGCCGAGTACGCCGATCTTGGCGCCTGGGAAGAACGACAGGGAGATGTTCTTGAGAATTTCGCGCTTCGGCGGCACGACCTTGCTCAGCCGATGCATGGTGTAGACGTATTGAGCCAAAACCAAGCCCTCTAAATAGGTAAAGACATCGACCAACGCCCCGGCAGTGGGCCAGGGGGATGTGTTTACGGGGTGTCATTGAACAAAGTCGACCATTCTACGCCAACGCGCGGCGTTGCATAGGAGGGTCGGATGGTGGGGTTACGGGGAAGAAATGCTTATGCCTGTGCTGGCCTCTTCGCGGGGCAAGCCCGCTCCCACAGGAACAGCACAAACCCCAAAGCTTGCGCAGTACCCACTCCCCCAGGGACAGCACAAACCCCAAAGCTTGCGCAGTACCCGCTGCCCCAGGAACAGTACAAACCCCAAAGCTTGCGCAGTACCCACTCCCCCAGGGACAGTACAAACCCCAAAGCTTGCGCAGTACCCACTCCCCCAGGGACAGCACAAACCCCAAAGCTTGCGCAGTACCCGCTGCCCCAGGAACAGCACAAACCCCAAAGCTTGCGCAGTACCTGTGGGAGCGGGCTTGCCCCGCGAAGAGGCCAGAACTGACCTTGAAAAGCTCAGACGTGACGCTGCTTGACCTTGCCCCGCGGCAACCGGCAACGGTCGCCCTGCTCGGCCAGGCGCGCGGCCCAGGCAGACTTGACGCTGAACCCGCCACTGCGGGCAGGCTGCTCAACGGCCTTGGCCGGCTGCGCCGCAGGCACGCTAACGACCTTGGCCGCAGGCTTGGCCGCGACCGCGGGCACTGCCGGTGCTGCCACGGCTGCCGGTGCTGCCGCCGCCTTGGCGGTCTTGCGCAGTTCGGCCAGCGACGGGGCCTTGCTTTTCGAGGCGGCGGCCGCCTCCGGTTTGACCAGCGAACGCTGGCACGACTTGCAGGATACGTCCGCGGTCACGGCAGTGCTGACAAGGGTCTGACTGCTGCGCCCACAGGCGGAATCGAGGCCATTGGAGGAAAAGTGAGTAACCAAAACCGAACATCTCCGAAGCGTTGTCATTGAAGCGGGCGGCATTCTCGCACAGGTTGCAGGGGCTTGCCGAACCACAGGGCGCCACCACGACCGTCGGAACGGCGACGATCACCGGACAAGGAGGGGCTGGCACTTTGCCATAATCCTAGGCATGCTAGCCCGTTTAGGGTGTCCGGCCTTATAGTGCGCCACCGCGGTCTGGCAACCAGACACCGGCACCAACCGTGCATGATCAATCCCTGCCATCGCCAGCCCAATCGCAGGACCAACGCTTGACCAATCTCTCTCAACCGTCGTCGCTGCGTCCCGCACCAATGGCCCCCGTCGCTTCCCTGCGCGGGTCGATCAAGGGTGCGCTGGCCCTGTTGGCCCTGATTCTGCTTGGCCTGTTGCTGTGGCAGCTGTTCGCCCAGTTCCGCCACACCCAAGCCGACCTGCGCAAGCAAAGCCTGGAGGCCACTGCGGAGCTGGCCGACCACCTCAGCCTGAACATGGCGTTGAAGGCCCAGCAGGCCGTGAATGTGGTGCAGCCCTACGTCAATGCGCCGACGCCGGCAGCCCTGCCCAGCCTGCTCGATACCCTGCGCACGCGCCTGCCCGCCCTGCGTGACCTGGCCTGGCTAGACACCAGTGGGCAGGTCCGCGCCGACAGCCTGGCCGGCAGCCCTGACCGCCAATTGATTGGCGAGCTGCTGACGCTGAACCAGGGTCGCCCGTATTTCTTTGCCAACTCGGCGGACAACCGCACCATTTACCTGTTGCTGCGCCAGTCCACCGAGCAGGACCGCGGCTACTGGCTGCTGCGCCTGTCCGACGCGTATTACCGCACCCTCACCGTGCACCTGGACAGCCCAGGCCACCCCTTGTGGCTGCTGGAAAACAGCCGCAACGGCGCGGTGCTGGACCGCCACGCCATCGCGCAGACCAGCCCGGCACCGCTGCAGAGCGTGATGCTGGCGTTCATCGACAACAGCACCTGGCAACTGCGCGGCCTATTTGACGCCCAGCGGGCCCAGCAGAAGCTACTACCGGCACTGATCGGCAAGTGCCTGCTGGTGCTGTTCTGTGCCCTGCTGCCGGTGCTGGCGTTGATCAACATGCGCCGCCGCCAGCGCGCACTGCAGGAAGACCGCCGGCGCTATCAAGAAATTTTCGAAGGCACCGGTGTTGCCTTGTGCGTGCTCGACCTTTCCAGCCTGCCCGGCCAGCTCGACCGCTACCACCTGCGCAACCACGCTGCGCTCAAGCACAGCCTGGCCCTGGACCCTAACCTGCGCCGCTCGCTGTTGCAGGAGTTGAAGATCACCGAGATCAACCAGGTGGCGCGCCAGTTGCTCAACGTCGAATGCCACGAAGGTGCCTGGCAGCGCCTGATAGACGGCAGCGGCGATGGCCGCGACAGCATCGGCATGCAACTGATCGATGCACTGATCGAACAGCGCTCGCTGCTGGAACTGGAAGTGCGCCTGCCCGCACCGCTGGGCGGCGAACTGCACCTGTGGCTGATGGCCCGCCTGCCGCTGCAACGCCGCGACTACCAGGCGGTGATCCTCAGCATCAGCGACATCACCAGCCGCAAACAAGTGGAGCTGTCCCTGCTCGAACGCGAGAGTTTCTGGTCGGACGTGGTGCGTACCGTGCCCGACCAGCTCTACGTGCAGGACGTGCCGAGCCAGCGCATGATCTTCAGCAACCGCCACCTCGGCCAAACCCTGGGCTACGACCGCACAGAGCTGGCACAGATGGGCGACCGCTTCTGGGAGCTGCTGCTGCACCCCGAAGACGCCACGCACTTCCAGGCCCTGCGCCAGCATCAACGAGCCACCGGCCACAGCCAGCCGCTGCACTGCCAACTGCGCTTCCGTCACCACGACGGTGGCTGGCGCTGCTACGACATTCGCGAACAGGTGCTGACCCGCGACCACGACGGCCAAGTGATGCGCATCATCGGCGTGGGCAAGGACGTTACCGTACAGATCGAGGCCAGCCAGTCGCTGCGCGACAGCGAACAGCGCTACCGCATGTTGGCCGAAAGCATCAGCGACGTGATTTTCTCCACCGACAGCCAACTGCAGCTCAACTACGTCAGCCCCTCGGTCAAAGCGGTACTGGGTTATCAGGCTGAGTGGATCTTCGACAACGGCTGGCAATCGATCATCGCCAACCCGGCCCAGCTGACCGGCATCTACAGCCTGATGGAGCGCGTCAGCAATGCCATGGGCAACGGCGAGCAACTGGCCCAGTTGCGTTGCCAGTTGCCCACCCAACTGTTCCTGTTCGACTGCCTGCGCGCCGATGGCCGCAAGATCCCGATCGAGCTGCGCCTGGTATTGGTGTGGGACGACCAGGAGCGCTTCGAAGGCGTGCTTGGGGTTGGCCGCGACATCAGCCAGCAACGCCGCGCCGAAAAAGACCTGCGCATGGCCGCCACGGTATTCGAGCACTCGACCTCGGCCATCCTCATCACCGACCCGGCCGGCTACATCGTCCAGGCCAACGAGGCGTTCAGCCGGGTCAGCGGCTATGCCGTCAGCGACGTGCTCGACCAGCTGCCTGGCATGCTCACCGTCGAGCAACAGCAGGAAGGCCACCTGCGCTACGTGGTCAAGCAGTTGCACCAGCGCGGCAGCTGGGAAGGCGAAGTGTGGCTCAAGCGCCGCGATGGCGACCACTACCCGGCCTGGGTCGGCATCACGGCAGTGCTGGACGACGAAGGCGACCTGGCCAGCTACGTGTGCTTCTTCACCGACATCAGCGAGCGCAAGGCCAGCGAACAGCGCATCCACCGCCTGGCCTACTACGACGCCCTCACCCACCTGCCCAACCGCACGCTGTTCCAGGACCGCCTGCACACGGCCCTGCAACAGGCCGAACGGCAAAAGGCGTGGGTGGTGTTGATGTTCCTCGACCTGGACCGTTTCAAGCCGATCAACGACTCCCTCGGCCATGCCGCAGGCGATCGCATGCTCAAAGACATGGCCCTGCGCCTGCTGGCCTGCGTGGATGACGACGACACCGTGGCACGCATGGGCGGCGACGAGTTCACCTTGCTGCTGCAACCGCGTGCGACCCGCGAGATGGCGCTGAACCGCGCCATCCACGTGGCCGAGAACATCCTCGCCAGCCTGGTACGGCCCTTCGTGCTGGAGAACCGCGAGTTTTTCGTTACGGCCAGTATCGGCATCGCCCTCAGCCCGCAAGATGGCAGCGAACTGAGCCAGTTGATGAAAAACGCCGACACCGCGATGTACCACGCCAAGGAGCGCGGCAAGAACAACTTCCAGTTCTACCAGGCCGAGATGAACGCCAGTGCCCTGGAGCGCCTGGAGCTGGAAAGCGACCTGCGCCATGCCATGGAGCAGAACGAGTTCATCCTCTACTACCAGCCGCAGTTCAGTGGCGATGGCAAACGCCTGACCGGCGCCGAAGCCTTGCTGCGCTGGCGCCACCCCACCCGCGGCCTAGTGCCGCCGGGCGACTTCATCCCGGTGATCGAAGAGCTGGGCCTGGTGGTGGACGTCGGCGACTGGGTACTGCGTGAGGCCAGCCGACAGCTCAAGGCTTGGCACAAAGCCAAAGTGCGGGTACCGAAGGTGTCGGTGAACATCTCGGCGCGGCAGTTCTCCGACGGCCAGCTGGGCACGCGCATCGCCACCATCCTGGAAGACATCGGGCTGCCGCCGGCGTGCCTGGAACTGGAGCTGACCGAAAGCATCCTGATGCGCGAGGTGAATGAGGCCTTGCAGATTCTCGCCAGCCTGAAGAATCTTGGCCTGAGCATTGCGGTGGACGACTTTGGCACCGGGTACTCGTCGCTCAACTACCTCAAGCAGTTCCCCATCGACGTGCTGAAGATCGACCGCACCTTCGTCGACGGCTTGCCCGAGGGCGAGCAGGACGCGCAGATTGCCCGGGCGATCATTGCCATGGCCCACAGCCTGAACCTGGCGGTAATCGCCGAGGGCGTGGAAACCCATGAGCAGCTGGAGTTCTTGCGTGAGCATGGTTGCGACGAGGTGCAGGGCTACCTGTTCGGGCGGCCGATGCCGGCGCATCAGTTCGAGGCGCAGTTCGCCAACGAGACGCTGTTCATGTTCCAGTAGGATTCCACTGCCGTCTTTTTTGTAGGAGCAGCCTTGTGCTGCGAAGAGGCCGGCGACCGCGCCCTGAATCTTTACTGCTGTCACCGGCCTCTTCGCAGCACAAGGCTGCTCCTACAAGCACAGCGCCAACGCTGTAATTGGCGCCGCAAAAAACGGACCTGAAAGTCAACTCCAGCCCAGGCAGGCTGCGGGATGCAACATGAAGGCCTTTGGTCCGCGACTTGACGTCACTTCATATGCCAGGCCCGAAGCAATCGGTTAGAATGCCCCCCCAATTCAGCCCGATCCTTGAGGACCGCCATGTTCAGCCGTGATTTGACCATTGCCAAGTACGACGCCGAGCTCTTCGAAGCCATGCAGCAAGAAGCTCTGCGCCAGGAAGAGCATATCGAGCTGATCGCTTCGGAAAACTACACCAGCCCGGCTGTCATGGAAGCCCAGGGTTCGGTTCTGACCAACAAGTACGCTGAAGGCTACCCAGGCAAGCGTTACTACGGTGGTTGCGAATACGTCGACGTGGTCGAGCAACTGGCCATCGACCGCGCCAAAGAGCTGTTCGGCGCCGACTACGCCAACGTCCAGCCGCACGCTGGCTCCCAGGCCAACGCCGCCGTTTACCTGGCCCTGCTGTCGGCCGGTGACACCATCCTGGGCATGAGCCTGGCCCACGGTGGTCACCTGACCCACGGCGCCAGCGTCAGCTCTTCGGGCAAGCTGTACAACGCCATCCAGTACGGCATCGACGGCAACGGCCTGATCGACTACGACGAAGTCGAGCGCCTGGCTGTAGAGCACAAGCCGAAGATGATCGTTGCCGGCTTCTCGGCCTACTCGCAGGTGCTGGACTTCCCACGCTTCCGCGCCATCGCCGACAAGGTCGGTGCCTACCTGTTCGTCGACATGGCCCACGTTGCTGGCCTGGTTGCCGCTGGCGTGTACCCGAACCCTGTGCCGTTCGCCGACGTGGTCACCACCACCACCCACAAGACCCTGCGCGGTCCACGTGGCGGCCTGATCCTGGCCCGTGCCAACGCCGACATCGAGAAGAAGCTGAACTCCGCTGTCTTCCCAGGCGCCCAAGGCGGCCCGCTGGAGCACGTCATCGCGGCCAAGGCGATCTGCTTCAAAGAAGCCCTGCAGCCTGAGTTCAAGGCTTACCAGCAGCAAGTGGTGAAAAACGCCCAGGCCATGGCCAGCGTGTTCATCGAGCGTGGTTTCGACGTCGTTTCTGGCGGCACCCAAAACCACCTGTTCCTGCTGTCGCTGATCAAGCAGGAAATCTCCGGTAAGGACGCTGACGCCGCACTGGGCAAAGCCTTCATTACCGTCAACAAGAACTCGGTACCGAACGACCCACGTTCCCCGTTCGTCACCTCGGGCCTGCGTTTCGGCACCCCAGCCGTGACCACCCGTGGCTTCAAAGAAGCAGAGTGCAAGGAACTGGCCGGCTGGATCTGCGACATCCTGGCTGACCTGAACAACGAAGCGGTGATCGATGCCGTGCGTGAGAAGGTCAAGGCCATCTGCAAGAAGCTGCCGGTTTACGGCAACTGATTGGCGCCAGCCTGATGTGAAAAAGCCCGGCCTTGCGCCGGGCTTTTTTGTGCCCGCTTTGCGGAACCTGTTCCAAATGGCACCCCTGCGCAAGACACCCTAGCCTGCAGCCTCCCCCACGCCGAGCCGGAGGCACCCCATGGCAGATAACAAAACACGCTCCTTTACAGCTACCCTGCAGATCGCCGAATCACCGGTGAACAGCCTGGACTGCCTGTGCACAGGGCACGTGAGCCTGGTCACACCCACTGAAGTACCGGGTTACGCCATTGAAGGCGCCCACGCGCTCGGCATGCTCAACGGCACGGACGATGATTGGCAGCACGGTCAGGGCTTTGGGTTGATCCCGTTCGACAAAGGCGACGATCAGTGCGCGATGCTGCTGTATTTTCGCTATAGCGACGCAGGTTATCGACTGTATGTGCGCAGCGGGCCTCATTTCGGTAAAGGCATATTCACCACCGCCGAAGGCCTGGTGGCCGCTCAGGCCATCGAGGCGCAAGATCCTAGCCTGTGGACCTTGGTCGATGCGCAAACCGGCGCCCCGTTCGACCTGGCACAACTTGAAGATGACCGGCGAGAAATCCAGATGATCGCCAGCAACGGCCACCCCATGGAAATTCACAACCTCTACCCGGTGGGCGGCTTTCTGGCGTGCTACGCCGCTGCCCAGCAATGCACCCTGAGCCTGTTGATTGCACAACGCGGGGTGGATTGGCTGAACACCTGATGTCGCCTGCATGGGCCTTCACGTATTACCCTGTGCCGCTTCAAAACCCGCGCGCGCACAGGACCCTGCCTTGACCAGAGAGCAACTCGAAACTCATCAAATTCCGGTCTACTTCGCGGCAGTGCTCGCAGCCCTTGCCTTCGGCCTGCTGGCCACCGACACCGCACACCATCTGCAAGCCCTGATCACCCCCGTCATTGCCGTGCTGATGTACGCGATGTTCCTGCAGATCCCCTTCCTCGACCTGCGCCAAGGCCTGGGCAACCGTCGCTTCATCAGTGCACTGCTACTGGCCAACTTCGTCATCATCCCACTGCTGGTCTGGGCAATCACCCGCGGCTTGGTCGCGCACCCGGCCATCCTGATCGGCGCCCTGCTGGTGTTGCTAACCCCCTGCATCGACTACGTGGTGGTGTTCACCCACATCGGCAAAGGCGACTCACGCCAGACCCTCGCCGCCACGCCGCTGCTGCTGTTGATGCAATTGGTCCTGCTGCCGGTGTACCTGGCGTTGATGCTGGGTGACGATAACGCTGTGGCAATTTCCATCACGCCCTTCGTGGAAGCGTTTGCCCTGTTGATTGTGTTGCCGATGATTCTCGCCGTGCTGACCAGCGCCAGCGCCCGCCGCTCCCGCGTGGCATCGAAGTGGAACGACGCCTGGGCGTGGATGCCGGTACCGGCGATGGCATGGGTGCTGGTGGTGGTGATCGGCTCGCAGATTGCCGCCGTGCTGCGCGATTTCGAGCGCTTGCTGCCCGTGATCCCGGTGTACCTCGGCTTCATGCTGCTGGCGCCGGTGATCGGCTTTGCCACCGCGCGGCTGATGCGTTTGCCGGTGGCCGAGGTGAGATCGGTGACGTTCAGCGCTTCGACGCGCAACTCGCTGGTGGTGTTGCCGTTGGCGTTGGCGTTGCCGGACGACCTGCGCGGGTTGGCGGCGGCGGCGGTGATTACCCAAACGCTGGTGGAGTTGGTGAGCGAGTTAATTTATGTGCGCGTCGTGCCCGCATGGGTGCGAGACAGATGAGGCTGTGAAGGTTCAGCAAGCGCTTAACCTTTTGCTTGCACCTGGCCGAACGTATGCTGATAGAATGCGATGAATTCTCATTAACATCTATCGTATCCCGTGCAATCCACCTCATCGGCAAATCATCACCCGCATCAGGCCATCGATCAGCTCTACAGCCACCACCACGGCTGGCTGCAGAACTGGCTGCGCAAGCGCTTGGGCAGTGCCGCCGATGCTGCGGACCTGGCCCAGGACACCTTCGTGCGGCTGCTCAGCAGTGCAACCGGCGAGGCGCTGAACTACACGGCCCCGCGCGCCTATCTGGCCACAATCGCCAATCGCCTGGCCCTCAACTTCTATCGCCGCCGCTCGCTGGAGCAAGCCTACTTGGCCGCGCTGGCGGAAACGCCAGAAGCACTGGCACCGTCGCTGGAAAATCAGGCGCTGGTGCTCGAAGCCCTCGACGAGATCGACCAGGTACTGGCCCTCCTGCCCGCCCCAAGCCGACAGGCGTTCCTGATGGCGCAGCTGGAAGGCTATACCCAAGAAGAGATCGCCAGCCGGCTCAAGCTCAGCGTCCGTACCGTGCAACGCCACCTGGCGCGGGCGTTTGAAGAATGCATCGTGCTCGCCAGTACGCACGATGAGTAATACCCCCATCGACCGGCGCATTGCCCGCGAAGCCGCCAGCTGGTTCGTGCGTTTGCAGAACAGCAGCGCCGGCGCCGCCGAACATGCCGCCGGCGCCGAATGGCGGGCGCGGCACGCTGACCACGAACGCGCTTGGCAACTGGCCGAGCGCTTCAGCAGCCGTGCCCAGCAACTTAGCGGGGAACCCACCCGCACGGCGCTGGAGCGCCCGCGCAGCCTGGAGCGCAGGCAGGCACTCAAGACCCTCGCATTGCTGATTGCCGCCGCCCCGATTGGCCTCGCAGCCTACCGGGGGCTGCCGTGGCGCGAGTGGCAGGCGGACGTGCGCACGGCCACCGGGGAGCAGCGCAGCGTGCCCTTGCCGGATGGCGGGCAGCTACGCCTGAACACCGGCAGCGCCGTCGATATCGCCTACGACGACAGCGTTCGCCGCGTGCGCCTGATCGCCGGCGAGATGCTGGTCGAGCTGCCCCGTGAGCCTGCCAGGCGCCCGTTTATCGTCGATACCGCCGAAGCGCACATCAGCCCGCTCGGCAGCCGCTTGCTGGTGCGTCAGTACCCAGGCAGCACGTTCCTCGCCGCGCTAGAGGGCGCTGTCGAAGTGCGTCCTCGCCTGGCATGGGGTGACGACGGCTTGGTGCGCCTGGCCGCCGGCCAGCAAACCCAGGTCAGCCTCCAGGCTGTACAGCCCCCCATGCCGCTGGCCGAGCAGCGCCTCGACTGGCTCAACCATGTGCTGCGGGTAGAAAAGACGCGCCTGGATGACTTCATCAGCGAGCTTGGGCGCTATCGGCCTGGCTTGCTGCGTTGCGACCCCGCCGTGGCCCGGCTGCTGATCTCCGGCACCTTCCAGCTGCGCGACACCGATCAGATTCTGCGCGCTTTGAGCCAGACGCTGCCGGTGGACATCCACTACCGCACGCCCTACTGGGTCACCGTCACGGCGCGCGCGTATACGTAACAAGAATCATTGTCGTGTTTTGCTCAGGTTGCGTGTCCCTACCGTAAGCACATCACTTTTACAGGGCGGGACGAACACATGGCGACGACGCAGGGCATGCAACCATTGGCGCGGGCAGTACACGCTGCTGCATTGGGCCTGATCATCACAGGTGGCGGCCTGACTGCAGCCGTGTCGCAAGCCACCGAGCACAGCGCGCAGCAGGGCCGGACCTTTCAGGTGCCCGCCGGCAACCTGAGCAGCGCCCTTTCTAA